>NZ_JAAVVD010000039.1:0-49399 GCF_018449755.1 Variovorax sp. dw_954
AGCAGCCACGCCCGCGCCTGCCGCAGCCAAGCCGCCGGCCGCCACGCCGGTGAAAGCGGCTGCACCCGCCGAGCGCGGCTTCTTCGCGGAGTTGATGGACAGCCCGCTGATGCTCGGCGCCGCTGCGCTGGTCGCCCTGCTCATCGGGTTCCTGCTCTACCGTGTGCTCGGCCGCAAGCGCCAGGACGCGGGCGACAGCGTGTTCCTGGAGAGCCGCATCCCCAAGGACTCCTTCTTCGGCGCCAGCGGTGGCGAATCGGTCGACACCAAGAACCGCGGCGCGACCGCGTCGTCGCTCTCGTACTCGCCAAGCCAGCTCGATGCCGGCGACGTGGACCCGGTGGCCGAAGCCGATGTCTACCTCGCCTATGGCCGCGACCTGCAAGCCGAGGAAATCCTGCGCGAGGCCCTGCGTGTCACGCCGGAACGCACCGCCATCCACCTCAAGCTGCTCGAGATCCATGCCAAGCGCCGCGACCTGCGCGCCTACGAAGCCCTGGCCGCCGACGTGCACAAGCTGACAGGCGGCACCGGCACCGAGTGGAACCGCGTGGTCGAGATGGGTCGCGAACTGGACCCGGGCAACCCGCTGTACCAACCCGGCGCACGCTCGCTGCCAGCGAGCGCGGCGCCCCTCTCGAGCGCGGACGACAGCCCGGTCACCATCCCGATGGAACCCACGGCCGTGCGGGCCGCACGCGAACCCATCGCAGCGCCGCCGGCCTTCGTGGCATCGGTAGCGCCGCTCGACTTCGACCTCGATCTGAGCAAGCCCCCGGTTGCCAAGGCGCCCGTGCAGCCGGTTCCGATCCCGGTCGCCGTCCCCGTGCCCACGCCGCCAAGCGCCAGCCTGCCGCCGGCACGTCCAGCCGTCATCCCGGACATCGACGACTACGAGCGCACCGTGCGCGCCCCGCTCGACGACGGCCACCAGCACACCGAGTTCGCCAACGATTTCGACACGGCCCCCGCCGCGCTGGAACCGATGCGCCGCGCGCCCTCGCACCACGACGACGAACGCACCCAGCCGGCCACGCTGCGCGCCGGCCTGCCCGGCGATTCGGGCTTCATCGAATTCGACATGAGTTCCATGACCGGCCGTGCGCCGCTCGAAACCAGCCGGGGCAGCCTCGAAGGCCATGACGACCCGCACGAGAGCCCGCATGCGATCAAGCTGTCGCTGGCGCGTGAACTGCAAGCCATCGGCGATGCCGAAGGCGCTCGCTCGCTGGTCGAGGAAGTGGCGGCCGAAGCCACCGGCGACCTCAAGGCCGAAGCCAGGCAGTTGCTGACGCAGCTCGCCTGAACCATGCCCCGCCCATGACCGTTGCGCTGTGAGGCTGGCCCTCGGCATTCGCTACAACGGTCAGGGCTACCAGGGCTGGCAGAGCCAGCTCTCCGGGCTGACAGTGCAGGACAAGCTGGAGAAGGCCCTGGCGGACTTCGCCCAGCGACGCATCGGCACCCTCTGCGCGGGTCGCACCGATGCCGGTGTACACGGCATCCTTCAGGTCATCCATTTCGACACCGACGTCGAGCGCACGCCCAACTCCTGGGTGCGCGGCACCAACCGCTTCCTGCCGGACGACATCGCGGTGCAATGGGCCGTGCCGGTGCCCGACGAGTTCCACTGCCGCGCGCAGGCGCTGGCGCGCCGCTACCTGTACCTGCTCTCGCAATCGCCGGTGCGGCCGAGCCTGGAGGCGGGCCGCGTCGGCTGGTCGATGCGCGCCTTGGATGGCGACGCCATGCGCGCTGCTGCGGCGCTGCTGGTCGGCGAACATGATTTCAGTTCGTTCCGGGCGTCGGCCTGCCAAGCGAAGTCGCCGGTGAAGAACCTGCGCCGCATCGAGGTCCAGCGCATCGGCGAGGGCGAGCGCTGCCGCTGGCAGTTCGAATTCGAGGCCGACGCGTTTCTGCATCACATGATCCGCAACATCATGGGCTGCCTGGTGCGCATCGGCCATGGCGACGAGCGGCCGGAGTGGATCGCCGAGGTCTTGCAGGCACGCAGCCGCGTCGTCGCCGCGCCGACGTTTTCTCCCGACGGGCTCTACTTCCTTGGGCCGTTGTACGACGCCAGGTGGGGCTTGCCGGCCGAGGCGACGATGCAGTCCGACCGCCCTGCCTATGATGGCTGGGCATGAGCGCGGCGCCACGCTGCGCCAGCCAAGAAATGACCCCCACGACCCGAATCAAGATCTGCGGGCTGACCCGCGAGCAGGACGTCGATGCCGTCGTCGAAGCCGGCGCCGACGCGATCGGCTTCGTGCTCTACGCCAGGAGCCCCCGCGCCGTGAGCGCCGAACGCGCGGCCGCACTGGCTTCCCGGCTGCCGCCCTTTGTCACGCCCGTGCTGCTGTTCGTCAATGAAGGCGCCGCCACCACCATTGCATCGCTCGCCCGCGTGGCAGGTGCCATGGCCCAGTTCCACGGCGACGAATCGCCCGCACAATGCGACGAAGGCGCCGGCAACGGCCGATTCCGCTACATGCGCGCCGCCCGCATTCCGATCGGTGCGGCCGGCGCGGCCTTCGACCTCGTAAAATACGCGGCTGATTTCTCCAACGCCCAGGCCATCCTGCTCGACGCGCATGTCGACGGATTCGGCGGAGGCGGCAAGGCATTCGATTGGTCACTCCTTCCACACGTCGCAAACGCTCACCTCGTCTTGTCTGGTGGGTTGTCGCCTGCCAACGTCGGCGATGGCATCCGTGCGCTGCGCCCGCGTTGCAAGACGCTGGCCGTTGACGTGAGTTCCGGCGTGGAAGCCTCAAAGGGCATCAAGGACGCCGGCAAGATCCGCGAATTCATTGCCGCCGTACGCGCGGCGGATTCGACCGCCACCTGACCGTCGCACCCCATGTTTCCTCCGGGCGTGGGCTGCGGCCAACGAGCTAGAGAAACATGGACACCACCACCTACCAGCAACCCGACGCCAGCGGCCACTTCGGCCCCTATGGCGGCACCTTCGCCAGCGAGACGCTGACCCACGCGATCAACGAACTGCGCGATGCCTACGCGCGCTTCAAGGACGATCCGGCCTTCCTCGCCGAATTCCACTACGAGCTGAAGCACTTCGTCGGCCGGCCCTCGCCGGTCTACCACGCGGCGCGCACCAGCCAGGAAATGGGCGGCGCCCAGATCTACCTGAAGCGCGAAGACCTCAACCACACCGGCGCGCACAAGATCAACAACGTGATCGGCCAGGCCATGCTGGCCAAGCGCATGGGCAAGCCGCGCGTGATCGCCGAGACCGGCGCCGGCCAGCACGGCGTGGCCACAGCCACCATCTGCGCGCGCTACGGGCTTGAATGCGTGGTCTACATGGGCAGCCAGGACGTGAAGCGCCAGAGCCCGAACGTCTACCGCATGAACCTGCTGGGCGCGACCGTGGTGCCGGTGGAATCGGGCAGCAAGACGCTCAAGGACGCGCTCAACGAGGCCATGCGCGACTGGGTCACCAATGTCGAGAACACCTTCTACATCATCGGCACCGTGGCCGGCCCGCACCCGTACCCGACGATGGTGCGCGACTTCCAGAGCGTGATCGGCATCGAGTGCGTCGACCAGATGCCGGCCATGCTGGCGGCGCAGGGCATCACCGGCGAGGCGGAAGGCAGGCAGCCCGACGTGGTGGTCGCCTGCGTGGGCGGCGGCAGCAATGCGATGGGCATCTTCTACCCGTACATCCCGTTCAGGAACACGCGGCTGATCGGCGTGGAAGCGGCCGGCGAAGGGCTCGACAGCGGCAAGCATTCCGCCTCGATCCTGCGCGGCAGCTCGGGCGTGCTGCATGGCAACCGCACCTACCTGCTGCAGAACGAGGACGGCCAGATCACCGAGACGCACAGCATCAGCGCCGGCCTGGACTACCCCGGCGTCGGCCCCGAGCACGCGTACCTGGCCGACATCGGCCGCGCCGAATACGTCGGCATCACCGACGAGGAAGCGCTGCATGCGTTCCACTACCTGTGCCGAACCGAAGGCATCATCCCCGCCCTTGAATCCAGCCATGCGATGGCCTATGCGATGAAGCTTGCGAAGACCATGCGACCCGACCAATCGATCCTTGTGAACCTTTCGGGTCGCGGCGACAAGGACATCGGGACGGTGGCCGATTTGTCGGGCGTCGATTTCTACGACCGCCCGTCGATGCGCGGCCTGCAAGTAAAAGGAGGCAAAGCATGAGCCGCATCGCTGCAACCTTCGAGGCGCTCCAGAAGCAGGGCCGGCGCGCGCTGATCCCCTATGTGACCGCCGGTTTCCCCTTCGCCGACATCACGCCGGAGCTGATGCACGGCATGGTCAAGGCCGGCGCCGACGTCATTGAACTCGGCGTGCCTTTCTCCGACCCGATGGCCGATGGGCCGGTGATCCAGCAGGCCGGTGAGAGGGCGCTGGCGCTGGGCATCGGCATGAGGCAGGTGCTGGCGATGGTCGCCGAATTTCGAAAGTCCGACGCGCAGACACCGGTGGTCCTGATGGGCTACGCCAACCCGGTCGAGCGCTACGACGGCATCCACGGCAAGGGCGCGTTCGTGCGCGATGCGGCGGCAGCCGGCGTCGACGGCGTGCTGATCGTCGACTACCCGCCGGAAGAATGCGAGGACTTCGCGGCCGCGCTGCGCGCCGCCAACATCGACCTGATCTTCCTGCTGGCCCCGACCAGCACCGACGAGCGCATGGCGCAGGTGGCACGCTTGGCCAGCGGCTATGTCTACTACGTCTCGCTCAAGGGCGTGACGGGCGCGGGGCACCTCGATACCGACGCGGTCGGACAGATGCTTCCGCGCATCCGCAGGCACGTGAGCATTCCGGTGGGCGTGGGCTTCGGCATCCGGGATGCGCGCACGGCGCAGGCGGTGGGCGCGGCAGCGGACGCGGTCGTGATCGGCACCAAAATCATCCAGTTGATCGAGGAACAGCCGCGTGACAAGGTGGTTCCGGTGGTGGGCGAGTTCCTGGCGGGGATTCGCCAAGCGCTGGATTCGCTGCCGGCGGCTACCGCGAAGGGCGTGGCTGGTCGATAATTGATCGTTTCGCCCTCACCCCGGGCCTCCCGGCCCTCTCCTGCTTGCGGGAGGGGAGTGAGCAGAGGGGCTGGTCGATGACTCCACGTTTTTCCCTCACCCCGACCCTCTCCCGCTTGCGGGAGAGGGAGTGAATGGTCAAGAAGGTGCCCTTCTTGAATTCTCAGGATTCCAGGATTTCTTATATGAGCTGGCTTGAAAAACTGCTTCCGTCCAAGATCGTCCAGACCGACCCGAGCGAGCGTCGGCAGGTGCCCGAAGGCCTGTGGATCAAATGCCCGAGTTGCGAGACGGTGCTTTACAAGACCGACCTCGAGCACAACCAGAATGTCTGCCCGAGCTGCAGCCATCACCATCGGATCGGCGCCCGCGCGCGGCTCAACGCCTTTCTCGACGCGGAAGGCCGCTACGAACTCGGCCAGGAAGTGCTGCCGGTCGACGCGCTCAAGTTCAAGGACAGCCGCAAATACCCCGAGCGCCTGAAAGAAGCGCTCGAGAGCACCGGCGAGACCGATGCGCTGGTGGTCATGGGCGGCTCGGTGCACTCCATCAGCGTGGTGGTCGCCTGCTTCGAGTTCGAGTTCATGGGCGGCAGCATGGGCAGCGTGGTCGGCGAGCGCTTCGTGCGCGGCGTCGAGACCGCGATCGAGCAGAAGGTGCCCTTCATCTGCTTCACCGCCACCGGCGGCGCGCGCATGCAGGAAGGCCTGCTGTCGCTGATGCAGATGGCCAAGACCAATGCGGCGCTCACGCGACTGGCCAAGAAGGGCTTGCCCTACATCAGCGTGCTGACCGACCCGACCATGGGCGGTGTCTCGGCCGGCTTTGCGTTCGTGGGCGACGTGGTGATCGCGGAGCCCAAGGCGCTGATCGGCTTTGCCGGCCCGCGCGTCATCGAATCCACCGTGCGAGTGACCTTGCCCGAAGGCTTCCAGCGCGCCGAGTTCCTGCAGACCAAGGGCGCGATCGACTTCATCAGCGACCGCCGCGAACTGCGCAAGACGATTGCCAGCACGCTGGCCATGCTGCTGCGCCAACCCGCCGACGCGGTGTCCTGAAGTCCTGTGGCAACACCGACGGCCCGGCAAAGCCGGTTCCGTGGTGTTCCCGGGATTTGGCGGCCCCGGTTTCCGACGCCGCTTACTTGTCGATGACCCGTCGCGCGAATCTCTCGAGGTAGTCCAGCAACTGGTTGGCGCCGGCCACGGCCGCGGCCTCGTCGCCCGTGGCGATGCCTTCTGCGAGTTTCATGTGCATGCGCGCGGCTTCGCCGATCTCGCCCTCGTGCTGGTAGGCGTACCAGAAGCGGCGGCATTGCACGACCAGCGGCACCACGCACTTGACCGCCGACTGGTTGTGGCTGGCCTGGTGGTTGACCACGTCGAGTTCGTGGTCGGCCTGCATGTAGTCATGGAGATTGCCGCGCGACGCGGCCTTGATCATCTTCCCGGCGCGCAGGACGATGGCCTTGCGCTGCTCGGCCGTGGCCCGGCGCGCCGAACATCCTGCTATCAGGCACTCCAGCACGCGGCGCGTCTGGATCACGTCCAGGTGGTCGGCCAGGTCGATGGATGACACCAGCAGGCCGCGACGCGGCTGCTGCACGACCAGCCCGCTGGACACCATGCGCAGCAGCGCCTCGCGCACCGGCGTGCGCCCCAAGCCCGTGCGCTCCACCAGGTCGCCCTCGACCACGGGGCTGCCCGGCTCGAGTTGCAGCGTGGCGATCAATGCCTCGATGGCGTCGTACGCGACGTCCGCGGCGCGGCGCTTGGACGGTGCGGGAGAGGCTGCGGGGGCGAGTGAAGGCATGGCGGGGGCGCTGTCTGCGGGCCTCATTCTCCCTGCGTCATGGGGGAATCCGGAAGCGGCGGCGCGAAGCCGGCAAGGGTGGAGGCGCGCACCGGCGACAACGGGGGACGCGGCGTCCCTGGCGACCAGCCAAACAGAAACTGCGCCGCCGCCCCGCAGACCCGACCTTGGCAAGCTCCCATGCCGCAGCGCGTGTGCAGCTTGGCATCGTTCCAGTCGGCGCAGCCGGTCAGCGCGCCCAGCGGCACGTCCTCGCAGCGGCAGAAGACGGTGTCCGGTTGCGCCAGCGTGCGAATCCCTGCCCCGGGCGAGAAGCGGCGATGCAGTTGCACGGCGAAAGCGTCCCAGCGTGCCAGCGCCTCGCGCATGCCATCCGACGGAATGGTGCGCCCCACCGCCGAATGCCCCGCGATCGCACCCTGCAGCAGCGCCCGCTCGCTGCCGCCGATGCCGGTGCATTCGCCGGCGGCGAAGATGTCCGGCACGCTGGTCGCCTGGTTGGCATTCACGTTGAGCGCGGGTCCGCTTGGCCGCGGCGTGACCGCGCAACCCAGCATGCGGCCCAGTTCGGTGTTGGGCACCAGGCCGAAGCCGCATGCGAGGCGATCGCAGGCGAACTCCTCCATCCCGCCGTGCCCGCGCCGAAGCGTCACCGATGCCAGGCGACCATGGCCCCGGGCCGAAAGCACGTGGGTGCTGCTGCGGTAGCCCGGGTGCATCAGGTTCAGCGCCTGCAGCGCCTTGCCCGGCCACCGCGCCAGCTGCGCAGCGAAACCGAGCACGTCGCGCAGCGGGGCCTGCTCCGCCACGCGCAACACCCTGGCGCCAGCCTGGGCGGCGGTGGCAGCCGCGGCGAGCAGCAAGGGCCCGGTGCCCGCGACCACGATGCGTTCGCCCTTGACCGGCATGCCGCCCTTGATCAACGCCTGCAACGCGCCGGCGCCGGTCACGCCGGGAAGGGTCCAGCCTGCAAAGGGCAGCAGCAGTTCACGGGCGCCCGTGCACAGGATCAGCTTCTTCCATTGCAGCAGCCACCCGCGTTCCGCGTCTTCCAGCAACAGTTGCCGCGCGCGGGGCGCAGCGACCACGCGCGTGCCACAGTGGACGCGGATGTTGGCGCGCTGGACCATGGCGTTGCGGGACTCGCGCGCCGCCGCAGGCAGCTCGACGCCCGGTCCATCGCGCCAGATCTGGCCACCCGGCGCCGGGTTGTCGTCGATGACGACCACCGAGCCCCCGCCGAAAGCCGCCGCGACCGCCGCGGCCATGCCTGCCGGGCCGGCGCCGATGACGAGGACATCGCATTCGTCGAGCGTGAGCTGGGTCACGTCAGTGTCTCCACTTGCATTCCGGCGACGCAGGCGGTCTGGCAGGCCAGGCGGCGCGCGCCGTCGATGGTCACGCGGCATTCCTGGCAGATGCCCATGCCGCAGAACGGCGCACGCAGTTCGCCACTGACGGAGCGACGCGCCACACCCAACCCGGCGACGTCCGCGATGCGCAGCGCAGCGGCCACCGAACTCCCGGCCGAGACAGCGACTGGTTTGCCGTCGATTTGCAACACGATGGACGCATGCTTCATGCCGCAGTCGCCTGTACAAAGCGCCCTGCCGCGTAGGGCGCCGGGTCGAAAGCCGCGGTGCGCCCCGTCATCAGGGCGGCCAGCAAGTCGGCGCTGCCCGTGGCGGTGGTCACGCCCAGGCCTTCATGCCCCACGGCCAGCCAGAGGCTTTCGCGCGAAGGATGCGGGCCCAGCAGCGGCAGGCTGTCGGGCGTGGCGGCGCGCAGGCCGGTCCAGGTTCGCAGGATGTTGAGCCCGGCCAGCCCGGGTACGTAGTCCATCGCGCGCCCCAGCATCCGGGCGAGCATGTCGGGCTCCACGCGCGGGTCGACCGTGTCGAACTGGCGCGACGAGCCCAGCAGCAACTGGCCGGTGGGCCGTGGCTGCAGGTTGAAGGCGACCGAGGGCTTTTCGCTGTGGTGCGCGCTGGTGACGTAGCCCAGTTCCACCAGCTGGTGGTGCACCGTGCCGGGGTAGCGGTCGGTGATGGCGAGATGACCCTTCTTGGGACGGATCGGAAGCCCGGGGCACAGTTGCGTGGCCTGCATGCCGTTGGCCAGCAGCACTTGCGGCGCCTGGCGCAGGCCGCCGCCGACCAGGCGCACGCGGCCGTCCTCGATGGCCTCGACCTGCGCATGCTCGACCTCGATGCGTCCACCACCCTGGGCCAGCAGCCAGCGGGCGGCGTTGGGCGCGTAGACGATCGCGTCGCCCGTGACTTCGAGCGCTCCAGCAAGGCCTGCCCGCAGCGCCGGCTCGGCGCCTGCCAGCGCTTGCGCATCGAGCATGCGGCAGGCGACGCCGTGCAGCGCCAGTCGCGCCTGCTTGTCCTCTGCGGCCGCCATCTCGGCGGCGTCGCCTGCGATCCAGAGCGTGCCGCAAGGACTCCAGGCGCAGTCGGCGGGCATGCGCGGCGCGAGGCCGCGCCACAGTTCGAGGGAGCGGCGGCTGAGTTCCAGTTCCGCCGGGTTGTCGTCCATGACGACGAGGTGCCCCATGCCGGCCCCGGTCGCGCCACCCAGGCGCGCATCCAGCACATGGACCCGCAGCCCCGCCTGAGCGAGCGCATGGGCGCAGGCGGCGCCCACGATGCCGGCGCCAATCACCAGAACATCAGCGTGCATCGGGAAGCCGACCGCGAGGCGTCGGAAGGCGTGGAAATTTCGTGGCGAGGGCGCCGCGGTTATCAAGCGATCGACGCGGCGTCGAAAGACGTGAAGATTTCGCAGCGAGGTCGCCGAGGTCGGGTTGAGGCGCGGAACTGCACTCTCGTGCAGTGAGCACCGCAGACCCGAGATCGGTGGTCGCAGTAGAAATATTCACGCCTTTCAGGGGTGGATGCCCCAGGCGAATGGATCGTCGTCATCGACCAACAGGTTGGCTTCAGCGCTGATGTGCGCACGGCCGCGCAGCGTGGGAACGACCTGGCCGCCGACCATGGCGTAGCTGGCCTCGAACACGCTGCCGATCACGCTGGCCTGGCGCCACACGTCGCCGGGCGCCAGCTTGCCGTCGGCGGCGAGGCAGGCGACCTTGGCGCTGGTGCCGGTGCCGCACGGTGAACGGTCATAGGCGTCGCCCGGGCACAGCACGAAGTTGCGGCTGTCGGCATCGTCGGTGGGGCCGGCGAAGAGTTCGATATGGTCGATCTCGGCGCCCTCGGCGCCAGTGACGCCCTGCGCCGCCAGGGCCGCGCGTACAGCGACCGTGTAGGCCGTGAGCGCGGCGAGGTTGTCGCTGGCCACGCGCTGCCCGTGATCGCTCGCCAGGAAGAACCAGTTGCCGCCCCAGGCCACGTCGCCATGCACTCGGCCATGGCCCGGCACGTCGACCGGCACCTGCGCCAGGTGGCGATACGCCGGCACATTGCGCACGCTCACCGAGCCGTCGTCGTGCAGCGTCGCGGTGACGGTGCCGACCGGCGTCTCGATCCGGTGGTCGCCGACGCCGATGCGCCCCATGTGCGCCAGCGACACGACCAGGCCGATGGTGCCGTGCCCGCACATGCCGAGGTAGCCGGTGTTGTTGAAGAAGATGACGCCGGCCGCCGCTTCGGGCGAGACCGGCTCGCAAAGCAGGGCGCCGACGACGACGTCGCTGCCGCGCGGCTCCAGCACCGTGGCCGCGCGCCATTGGTCGTGGTCACGCGCCAGCAGCGCCTTGCGCTCGGCCATGCTGCCGCGACCCAGGTCGGGGAACCCGCCGACGACGAGCCGCGTCGGTTCGCCGCCGGTGTGCGAGTCGATGACCTGGATGCGGTGCATGTCGATTCAATAGCTCGCGAGTGGCGTCGGCGCGGCGTTCTTGAACGTCGACACCGTGATCGGCGCCTGCGTCATGTTGCCCTTGTCGTCATAGCTGTAGGTGCCGACCGCGCCCTTGTAGCTCGTCTTGTTGAGGTAGGCCGCGACCTTGTTCTGGTCGACCGAAGCGGTCTTCTCGATGGCCTCGCCGATGAACATCAACTGGTCATAGAACGAGGCGGCGTAGGCATCCGGATCGAGGTTGAATCGCTTCTTGAACTTGGCCTTGAAGGCCGCGCCGCCGGCCGCCTTGTCGAGCATCGTGCCGCCCTGGGCGCAGTACACGACGTCGTTGACCGCGTCGCCGCCGATCTTGCCCATCTCGGGGCTGCAGAGCGTGTCGCCGCCCAACAGCTTGGCCGACATGCCCAGGCCCTTCATCTGCCGCACCATCGGCGCGGCCTGCGGTGCGTACCCGCCGAAGAAGATGGCCTGTGGGTCCTGCGCCTTCAGGCGCGTGAGGATCGGCTGGAAGTCGACCGATTTGTCGGTGGTGAACTCCTGGCCCACCACGGTCAGGCCCTGCTTCTTCGCTTCCTTGACGAACTCCTCGGCCACGCCCTGGCCGAAGGCGGTGCGGTCGTCGATCACGCCCACCTTGGTGGCCTTGAGCACCTTGGCCGCGTAGACGGCCATGGCCGAGCCGATCTGGTTGTCGCTCGCAATGATGCGGTACAGGTTCTTGTAGCCGCCCATGGTGACCTTGGGATTGGTGCCCACGGTCGACACCAGCGTGTCGCCCTGGCTGTAGACGCGCGACGCGGGGATGGCCACACCCGAGCAGTAGGGCCCCATGACGAACTTGACGTTGTCATCCACCAGTTTCTGCGCCACCGCGACGCCGGCCTTGGCATCGCACTGATCGTCTTCGGAGACCTGCACGAACTTCAGCGTCTTGCCGCCGACCACGATCTTCTTCGCGTTGAGTTCCTCGATGGCCAGGCGCACGCCGTTCTCGTTGTCCTTGCCGGCGAATGCGTTCGGCCCCGACAACGGCCCGGTCTGCCCGATCTTGACGACCTGTTCCTGCGCCATCGCATGACCCGCGAATGCCACGGCCGCGATGGCCGCCACCGAAACGATATTCCGCTTGTTCTTCATTCCCTTGTCTCCTTCAGTTTGTGGAAAGTCCAACCGGTTTGCCGTCAGGCCACCGATTGATATTGAACCGGCCGCGTCGCCAACGCCTTCTGCACGATCGCTTCGATGGCTTTGCGCTCGTCGCCGATCAGCGGCAAGCGTGGACGACGCATGTGCTCGGTGCCGACACCGACCAGCACATCGATCAGCTTGAGGTTCTGCACCAGTTTCGTCGATACGTCGAGGTGGAGCATCGGTGTCATCCACTGGTACAGCTTGAGCGCCTCGGCGAACCGGCCGGCTTTCACGAGGTCGTAAAGCGCCACCGTCTCGCGCGGAAAGGCGCAGCCGACACCGGCCAGCAGGCCATCGCAACCCAGCGCCAGGCCTTCGTAGGCCAGGTCGTCCACGCCGAGGAACAACTGGTAGCGGTCGCCCAGCGCATTGCGCAAGTCGGTGATGCGGCGGATGTTGTCCGTGCTTTCCTTGATGGCCGCGATCCATTGGCAATCGGCCAGTTCGACCATGTGCTCCGGCTTCAGGTCGACGCGATATGCGACCGGGTTGTTGTAGACCATCACCGGCTTCTGCGCCGCCTCGGCCATGGTGCGGACATTCAGCATCGCCTCGCGCGCATCAGCCACGTAGATGACTGACGGCATCACCATGAAGCCGGCCACGCCGAGCTTGTTGGCCCCGTCGATGTAGCGCAGCGCCTCGCGCGTGCTGGTCTCGGAGACATTGGCCAGCACCGGGATGCGACCGTTGGCGGCTTCCAGCGCGACGCGGGCGACTTCCAGCTTTTCCTCCAGCATCAGCGTGCTGGCTTCGCCGAGCGAGCCACAGGTCACCAGGCCGTGGATGCCGTTGCGGATCTGGAAGTCGATGTGCCGCGCGGTGCCTTCGGCATCGATGCTTTCATCGGCATGGAACTTGGTGGTGACGGCAGGGAAGATGCCTTGCCAGCGGGGGTTGCTCATTGCGTGACGCTCCTGGATTGGGGGCATCGCGCTCCGTGGCGAGGCCTGGAAGCGAGTTTAAATATATTAGCAAGATATCAACGATATCTTTTACCGCCTGTAGCAATCTCGTGCGCTGGGTCCGGCAAGGCGCGCCGGCGGCCCCTGTCCGGCTACCCTTACCCGAGGTGCATTGCCCAGCCCCGCAGGTCGACCAGCACGAAGGCGATGATCTGCAGCAGCACCACGGCGATGAGCGGCGTGAGGTCGACGCCGCCGATCAGCGGCACATAGCGGCGCAGCGGTCGAACCAGCGGCTTGGACAACCGGGCGATCAGGTCCTGCAGCATCGACGAGGCCCCGGGCACCCAGGACAGCACGGCATAGACGATCAGCAGCGCCATCAACCCCGAGACGGCCAGCCGCATCAAGTCGACCAGCGCCACCAGCGGCAGGGTCGTCCAGCGCGTCGCCTCGCCCATCCACATCAGGAACAGGCACTTCACCAGCACCAGCAGCCAGGCCGCCAGGGCGCTCGATAGGTCCCACCGGCGAAACGGCGGCACCACCCGGCGCAGCGGCACCACGATCCAGTCCGACACCGCGAATACGAAGCGTCCCAGCGGATTGCCGAAGGGCACACGCTGGTATTGCATGTAGAGCCGCAGCAGGCATGCGCCGCCGAGCAAGCCGACGATCACTTCCAGGAGATACGAAAAAATCTGAGTCATTGGCGCAATCAGGAACGTGCGGTGATGATAGCCACCGGTCCGGCCGGCGGCGGGCAACAATGGCGATCTGTTCCGCGCGAAAAGAGAAATGCTCGCGCGGCTCCAGCCAGCCAAACGCCAGAGAATTCGTCATGCAGCAGCCTCCCCCGACGACCACACCATTGCCGCTCTTCCCCCTGGGTACGGTGCTGTTCCCCGGCGGGTTCATGCCTTTGCGCATCTTCGAAGTGCGCTACCTCGACCTCATCAACAAGTGCTACAGGAGTGGCGAGCCCTTCGGCGTGGTGAGCCTCACGCAAGGCAGCGAGGTGCTCCGGGCCGGCGCGCAGACGGAGCGCTTCGCGGAGGTCGGGACGGTGGCCAGGATCCGTTCCTTCGATTCGCCGCAGGCCGGCCTCCTGCAGATCGAATGCGTGGGCGCCCAGCGCTTTCGCATCCACAGCAGTGCGCAGCAGCAGTACGGCCTCTGGATGGCGCAGGCGGAGACCATCGAGGACGACGTCGCGCTGGCCGTTCCCGACGACCTGCGCCATGCCGCCGTGGCGCTGCAGCGCCTGGTCGACACGCTCGCGGAGCGGCGCAGCATGCAGGCCATGCACGACATGGGCTTGCCGATCTACAAGCCCTACCGCTTCGACGATTGCGGCTGGGTGGCCAACCGCTGGTGCGAGTTCCTGCCGATCCAGACCCAGGCCAAGCAGCGACTGCTGGAACTCGACAGTCCGCTGATGCGGCTCGAACTGGTCTCCGATCTGCTCGCACACACGGGCATTGCTGAATAGTTTGCTACTTTTTTCATAGCATCCGATGCAGGATTGACGGGCACTCCGGCCCCGATCCGGGAGAACCCCATGGGCTAAAATGCCCGCCTTGCGCAACGCGACTCCCATTCGCCCGCCGCGCCCTCCCCCTCACCTGATTCGCAGCAGCACCCATGTCCGATCACCTGACGCCATCCGTTTCCACGCCCGCAACCGTCGCAGCCACGCCCGCCGTCGACGACAACCAGCTCATGGCGGAGCGTCGCGAGAAACTCAAGGCCATCCGGGCAGCCCAGGCCGAGGGCAAGGGCGTCGCCTTCCCCAACGATTTCAAGCCGGCCCACCGCGCCGCAACGCTGATCGCCGCGCACGGCGAGACCGAAGCAGAGCCCCTCGAAGCGCAAGCCGTGACGGTGAGCGTCGCCGGCCGCATGATGCTCAAGCGCGTGATGGGCAAGGCCAGCTTTGCAACCCTGCAGGATTCGACCAGCCGCATCCAGCTCTACGTCACCCGCGATGCCATCGGCGAGGAAGCCTACGCCGACTTCAAGAAGATGGACCTCGGCGACATCCTCGGCGCCGAAGGCACGCTGATGAAGACCAAGACCGGCGAGTTGTCGGTGAAGGTGACGAAGCTGCGCCTGCTGACCAAGAGCCTGCGTCCGCTGCCCGACAAGTTCCATGGCATGGCCGACCAGGAGCAGAAGTACCGCCAGCGCTATGTCGACCTGATCACCGACGAAGCCGCGCGTGCCCGCTTTGCCGCCCGCAGCAAGGCCGTGAGCGCGCTGCGCGAGTTCATGGTCGCCAACAACTTCCTCGAAGTCGAGACGCCGATGCTGCACCCCATCCCCGGGGGCGCCAATGCCAAGCCCTTCAAGACGCACCACAACGCGCTCGACCAGGAGATGTACCTGCGCATCGCGCCCGAGCTGTACCTGAAGCGCCTGATCGTCGGCGGCTTCGAGCGCGTGTTCGAGATCAACCGGAGCTACCGCAACGAAGGCATCTCGGTTCGGCACAACCCCGAGTTCACGATGATGGAGTTCTACGCGGCCTACTGGAACTACCAGGACCTGATGGACTTCACCGAGATGATCATCCGCACCATCGCGAAAAAGACCGTCGGCACCGAGCAGCTCACGTACCAGGGCAAGGCCGTGGACCTGAGCCAGCCCTTCGAGCGCCTGACGATCCGCGAAGCCATCCTCAAGCACACCGACGCCGGCGCGAATGTCGACGACGTGACCTGGCTCATCAACGCCCTGCGCAAGATCGGCCTGAGCGAAGAGAAGGACAAGCTGTCGCAACGCAGCCTTGCTTCTCTGCAGGTCATGTACTTCGAGGAGACCGTCGAAGAGAAGCTCTGGCAGCCGACCTTCATCATGGAACACCCGACCGAGATCTCGCCGCTGGCCCGCGCCAACGACGACCGGCCGGAAGTCACGGAGCGCTTCGAGCTCTACATCACCGGCCGCGAGTTCGGCAATGGCTTCAGCGAGTTGAACGATGCCGAGGACCAGGCCGCCCGCTTCAACGCGCAGGTCGCCGCCAAGGACTCCGGCGACGACGAGGCCATGTTCTACGACCACGATTTCGTGCGCGCCCTCGAATACGGCATGCCGCCCACCGGCGGCTGCGGCATCGGCATCGACCGTTTCATGATGCTCTTGACCGACTCGCCCAGCATCCGCGACGTGATCCTGTTCCCTGCCTTGCGCCGCGAGGCATAGGCCTGCCGGAATACGGGAGCGGACAGCCGTACGCAGAGGACGCGAAGGTTACGCGAAGGACGTGAAAGGAACACCAAGTTTCTTGTTTGAATTCTTTCGCGTCCTTTGCGTTTCTTCGCGACCTTCGCGTACGGTCAAGTCCGGTCCCGTGTTCGAGTTGATTGATTCCTACCGCATGAAGCGCTCACCCTCCCCCACCGCCATTGGCATCGACTTCGGCACGTCGAACTCGGCCATCGCCTCGGCGGTCGCCGACGGGCCGGCGCGACTGCTGCCGCTCGAAGGCAGCTACACGGCGATGCCGACCGCGCTCTTCTTCAACGCCGAGGACCGCAGCACGCACTTCGGCCGTGAAGCCGTTGCCCTGTACCTCGCCGGCACCGAAGGCCGGCTGATGCGCTCGCTCAAGAGCCTGCTCGGCAGCGCGCTGATGCAGGAGCAGACGGCCGTGTACGACGGCATGCTGAGCTTCGAGGACATCATCGCGCGCTACCTGCACGAACTGGCCACGCGGGCCGAGCGCGAACTGGGTCATCGGCCCGAGCGCGCCGTGATCGGCCGGCCGGTCCACTTCGTCGACGACGACGCCAAGCGCGACCAGCGCGCGGAAGACAGCCTGCGCGCAGCGGCGCGCGTCGCGGGCTTTCGCGAGGTGAGCTTCCAACTGGAGCCCATCGCCGCCGCCTTCGACTACGAGCAGCGCGTGACGAAAGAATCGCTGATCCTCATCGCCGACATCGGCGGCGGGACCTCCGACTTCACCGTGGTCCGCGTCGGCCCCGAGCGCATCGCGCGCGCCGATCGCAGCGACGACGTGCTCGCCACCACCGGCGTGCACATCGGCGGCACCGACTTCGACCAGCGCCTGAACCTCGAGCGCGTCATGCCGCACCTGGGCTTTCGCCACCTCGGGCCGCAAGGCCGCGAAGTGCCGAACACGGTGTTCTTCGAACTCTCGACCTGGCACCTGATCCACTGGCAGCAGACGCCCAAGGCCATCCGCCAGACCCAGCTCCTGCGCACCAACTACAGCGACACGCACCTGCACGATCGGCTCATGCGCGTGCTCAGGCAGGCCGATGGCCATCGCATTGCCAACGCGGTCGAGCAGGCCAAGATCGAAGCCTCGGTTTCCGATGCCGAAGTCATCATCGAACTCGACAGCGCCGAATCCGGCCTGACGACCACGCTGACACCGCTCGACATGGCGCAGCAGCTCTCGGCCCAGCTCGAATCCGTCGTCGCGTGCGCGCATACCTGCGTGCATCGGGCGGGACTTCGCAGTGGCGACCTCGACGCGATCTACCTGACCGGCGGCTCGTCCGCGCTGCGCCCCTTCCAGCAGGCATTGCGCCATGGATTCGTCGGCGTGCCGCTGATCGAGGGCGACCTGTTCGGCGGTGTCGCGGCCGGCCTCGCCTACGCGGCGCGCAGCAAGGCGTGAGGCCGGGTCGCCGATGAAGTACCTCGCCGGCTACCCGCCCGCGCTGCTGGCGCAGGTGAAGCAGCAGATGGAGACCGCCACCGGTCTCGCCGGCATGCTGCAGAAGCGTTACCCCTCCGCCCACGAGATCCGCACGGACCGCGCGCTGTACGACTACGTGAACGGCCTCAAGTCCGACTTCATGCGCAACGCGGAGCCGTTGTCGAAGGTCGCTTTCGACAGCAAGCTGCACGTCATCCGCAACGCCCTCGGCACGCACACCACGGTGCAGCGCGTGCAGGGCAGCAAGCTCAAGACCAAGCGCGAGATCCGCGTGGCCAGCCTGTTCAAGGAAGTGCCCGAGGAATGGCTGCGGATGATCGTCGTGCACGAGCTGGCGCACATGAAGCAGCGCGACCACGACAAGGCCTTCTACGCCCTCTGCACGCACATGGAGCCGGCCTACCACCAGCTCGAATTCGACCTGCGCCTGTACCTCACGCACCTCGATGCCGGCGGCGAGCGCCTCTGGCTCGCAGACGGCTCGCGCACGCAGTAGCCTGCCGCCGCGCAAATCACTGCATCCATTTGCGGGACAGACCGCCAGCCCGCCGCTACAGTCCCGCCTCATGACACAGTTCCTCTGGCAGGACCGGGACCGGCAGCCATACAACTACGTCTTCAATCCGCGCCCCGAGTGCCTGGCCTTGATCCAGCGCATGCCGACGGTGGCGCTGGACATCGGCTGCGGCTCCGGCGCCGTCGGCCACGCGCTGCGCCAGCGCTTCCCGGATTGCGCACTGTGGGGATGCGAGTTCGACCCTTCAGCCGCTCAGTTGGCCCGCCAGCATTTCGACCACGTCGTCGAACAGGACGTCGAGACGATCGACTTCAATGCGATGGGATTGAGCAAGCCCTTCGACCTGGTCTGCCTCTTCGACGTGCTCGAACACCTGGTCAACCCGTGGCAGTTGCTGCACGGCCTGCTGCGCATCATCGCGCCCGACGCGCAGGTACTCGTGAGCCTGCCCAATGCATCGAACCTGCCGATGCTCTACGACGCATTGCGCGGCCACTGGCACTACCGCCGCTGGGGCCTGCTGGACTTCACCCACCTGCGCTTCTTCGCCGACTTCGACGCACGCAAGATGTTCTACCAGGCCGGCTACCGCGTGCTCGACCATCGGGTCACCTACCTCGGCGAAGGCGGCGCGATCTTCCAGCGCCACTGCGGAGAGACCTTTCCGCTGACCTTGAGCGTGGGCGACCTGGCCATGAAGGTCCAGTCGGCCGAAGACCTGTCGCGCCTGTGTGCCGACCAGAACCTGTATCTGATCACGCCGCACCATGGCGAACTGCGCGACGACGCAGAGCGCGCCTTCGCCTCGGCGGCGTACCCGCACACCTTTACCTTTGGCGGCGATTGATGGCCTCCCGGATTCGGGACCGGACAGCCGAACGCAGAAGGAATACCAAAGCTACGCAGAGGTCGCAAAAGAATCCAAAGAAAATTTTGGTATTCCTTCTGCAACTTCTGCGAAACCTTTGCGCCTTCTGCGTTCGGTCCCCGCTTCCGTTCCCGCATTGAGATCAAGCCTCGTCCAGATGCCCCTGCCAAAGCGCGCAACGTTGCGCCAGGTAAGCCTCGACCGCGGCGCGATCCTCTCCCGACACGCTCGGCCGCGGCGACGCCATCGCCTTTCGCAGCACCGCCACGCCGCGCGCGGCCGACTCGCGATCGAGGAACACCACGGCGTTGGCCCGCAGCAGCGGCTCCATCGCCTGCACCTCGGCAAAGCTCAGGTCCGGAAACCACTTCAGCAGCAGCCGCGTCTTGGCCTGTATGACGCCGACCTGCAGCGCGACCATGTCGACCGAGGCCTGGCCCTCGTGCGTGCGATAGCGCGTCATCACGCCGGGGAGGTTCGCGAAGCGGCCGCCGGCCAGCGTGCAATCGACCCACATCCCGTAGTCGCAGCTCAGCGGGAAGCGCGGGTCATTGAGGATGGAATGCTCGCGCAGGAACGCTGTGCGAACCGTGCTGGCCGGATTGCCGATGTTGTTCATGCCGGTCAGCAGGTTGGCCTTGATGGTGCCGTCGTCCGCGGGCAAGCTGGCCACGCCGTTCTCGCGCCCGAAGTACAGCATGGCGCCGCCGCAGACGTCGACTTCCGGGTGCGACTCCATGAAGGCCACCTGCTCGGCCAGCCGCGTCGGCTCGGCCAGGTCGTCCTGGTCGAGCCGCGCCAGGTACTTGCCGCGCGCGAGCCGCAACGCGAGGTTGGAGGCATTCGCGACGTTGAGATTGGCCGGCTGCCGGTAGGCCCTGAAGCGCGGGTCGCGTTTGCAGGCGTCGTCAAGGATGGCCGGCGAGGCGTCGGTCGAATGGTCGTCGATGAGGAGGCACTCCCAGTCGCCAAAGGTCTGCGCCGAGATCGAGGCCAGCGATTCGCGCAGATAGGCGGCGCCGTTGTAGACCGGCACGTAGAAGGTCACGAGTGGCGTGCGCTGCGCATCGGCCACTGCGGTCGCTCCTCAGGCAGTGAAGCGTGCCGACACCGTGCCGAGCACGCCGAAATCGACCTGTACCGAATCCCCCGCGACGATTTCCAGCGGCACCACGCAGGTGCCCGTGGTCACGATCTGCCCCGCGCGCAGCGTGATGCCCAGTTGCGACAACTCGTTGGCAAGCCACGCCAGCGCGATGCGCGGGTCGCCCAGCACATTGGCGCCGATGCCATCGCGCTCGTAGCTGCGCGCGGTGCCGGCCACTGTGGCGTTTACGCGGTGCGCCGCAAGATCCAGGTCGCGCCACGTCACCGGCACCGTGGGGCCGAGAACAAACTCATGGGCGCAGGCGTTGTCCGCGATGATCAGCGCCTCGCCTGCCGTCACGAAGTCCGCGAAGCGGGAGTTGGGCACTTCGATGCCAAGGCAGAGGTCGCCCACCGCCGCCAGCGCCTCCTCGACGCTGTACGCCTTCGCGCGCGGCGGCATGTCGCGCGCCATCCGAAAGACGAACTCGGCCTCGGTCACCGCCATGCGGTTGCCTTTCATCGAGAACGCGCTGCCGTCCGGGTGTACGCGCTCGGCCATCAAACGGCCGGCGAGCGGTCCGCTCACGTTGATGTGCTGCTGCCCGGCCGCGCTGGTGGCGGCGATCTTCCAGCCCGCGATGGGCTTGTCGCTGCGGCCTTCCAGCATCGCCTGGATGGCGTAGCCCTCGGCACGAGTGGTGGGGCGATCAGCAGGCAACAGGTGATCGATGGCCGCACCCAGTTGCCATGCGCTCCAGAACGCGTTGGCGGCCTCGCTCATCTGGTTGGGCGTCATGGTTTTCCTCCGGGTCAGGCTTGCAGCAACGCGCGGGCGCGCACATGGGGTTCGGATGCGACCAACTCCGCCCACGCCGGCGCGGGTGTGCGTGGCAGCAGCGCGCGGCGGCGCCGTTCGCTTTGCGCATCCGGTGCCCAACGTCCATCGTCGCGGGCCCTGGTCATGTCGACCAGCAATTCGTCGAGCGGTGCGCCCTCGCCCACGCTCTGGTTGCACAGCAGCGCCAGGTCGCAGCCGGCGCCGAGCGCGGCCAACGCGGCATCGCCGTAGCTCAGCAGCGCACCGTCGATCCAGCGCGCAGCCTCCATGCTCAGGTCGTCGCTGAACACCGCGCCACCGAAGCCCAGCCGGGTGCGCAGGATGTCGCCGAGCCATTTGCTGGAAAAGCCCGCCGGTCGCGCATCCACCTTCGGGTAGATCACGTGGGCCGGCATGACCGCGGTGAGCGTGTTGGACAGCCAGTCATAGGGTCGGGCGTCGTCCGCGAGGATCGCCTTGAGGCTGCGCCGGTCGACCGGCATCGCCACATGCGAATCCGCCTTGACGAAGCCATGCCCCGGAAAGTGCTTGCCGCAGTTGGCCATGCCCGCCTGCAGCAGCCCTTGCATCAGGCTCTTGGCCAGCAACGAGGCCACGCGCGGGTCGCGGTGGAAGCTGCGGTCGCCGATGACGCTGCTCTCGCCATGATCGAGGTCGAGCACCGGCGTGAAGCTGAAGTCCACGCCGCAAGCGCGCAGTTCCGACGCGAGCACCCAGCCGCAGGCGGTGGCCGCGCGCGTGGCATCCATCGGGTCCTGCATCCAGCGTTCGCCGAGCGTGCGCATCGACGGCAGCCGCGTGAAACCGTCCGTGCGAAAGCGCTGCACGCGGCCGCCTTCGTGGTCGACGCAGATCAGCATGTCGGGCCGGATCTTGCGGATCTCGGCATTGAGCGCCGTGAGCTGCGCGCGGCTTTCCCAGTTGCGCGCGAAGTGGATGATGCCGCCGACCAGCGGATCGGCCAGGCGGCGCCGGTCGGCGGCGGTGAGTTCAGTGCCCGCGACGTCGATGATCAGCGGGGCGTGGATTGCTTCGGTACTCATTGGATGACCTTCGCGCTGCGCGCTGCGGTGCGAGCGCCTTCGGGCGGCCGGGCGCCGCTCATGTCTTTTCAACGACGACGAAACTCGCCGCATAGTCGGTTTCATCGGTCACGGTGACGTGGGCGATCAAGCCTCGCGCCTCGAACCATTCCTTCAGGGCGCCGTGCAGCACGATGGTCGGCTTGCCGCTCGGCAGGTTCGCGATCTCGCAGGAGCGCCAGGTCATGGGCATGCGCATGCCCATGCCGATGGCCTTGCTGAACGCCTCCTTGGCGGAAAAGCGCGTCGCCAAGTAGCTCACGCCGCGCTTCGGCCAGCGCGCGCTGCGGGCTTGCCAGGTTGCGAACTCCGCGTCGCTCAAGACCTTGCGCGCAAAGCGCTCCCCCTGCCGCTCGAAGGTGCGGGCGATGCGGCGCACATCGCAGATATCGGTTCCGATGCCGTAGATCATCGGACCCCCACGCTCGGCACCGACGTGTTCTCGCTGACCCTGGCGCCGATCCAGTCGCCCGCCATGCCCGGCGCGCTCATTCCGCCTCGGCAATGCATTGCAGATAGGACCTGGTCGTCACCTCGTAGCCCAGCTCCAGCGCATCGGACACGAAGGCGTGGCCGATCGACACCTCCCGCACGCCCGGCACGGCGCGCAGGAATTCCGTGAGGTTCTCGCGGCTCAGGTCGTGGCCGGCGTTGACTTCGAGGCCCGCGGCCTGGGCGGCGCGCGCGGCCTCGGCATAGAGCGCCAGCACGGCGTCGGCGCGCGAGGTCCCCCGCGAGGCCGCATAGCCTTCGGTGTATAGCTCGACCCGGTCCGCGCCCACGGCCTTGGCCGCCGCCATCATCCCGGGCTCCGGGTCCATGAAGAGGCTCACGCGCACGCCCAGCGCCCGCGTCTCGGCGATCAGCGGACGCAAGCGTGCCGCGTCCTCCGGGAAGGTCCAGCCGTGGTCGCTGGTCGACTGCGTCTCGCTGTCCGGCACGAAGGTCGCCTGCTGCGGCCGCAACTCGCGCACGAAGTCCATCAGGTTGTGGAACGGGTTGCCTTCGATGTTGAACTCGACGCCCGGCCACTCCTTGGCGATCAGTGCCGAAAGCTGATGCACGTCGTCCGGGCGGATATGGCGCGCATCGGGCCGCGGATGCACGGTGATGCCCTGCGCCCCGGCATCGAGGCAGGTCGCCGCCGCGAACAACACGCTCGGGATGCCGAGCGAGCGCGTGTTGCGCACCAGCGCGACCTTGTTGAGGTTCACCGAGAGCGCCGTCCCGGTGTGCTTCCTGGCAGTGGTGTTGGTATTCATAGGCCTTGCAGGTCCCGGATCATTTGGCGGGTGCGCAGTGTGGTGACGCCGCAATGGTAGTTGAGCAAGGTACGCAATTGCGTGCGCAATGCGGCCCCCAGCCCGGGCTCCATGCCCGCCACGTGATGCACCGTGGCCGAGAATGGCGCGCGGTCGTCGAGCGTTTGCTGCAACGCCAGCCATTCGGCACCGCGCAAGGCAGCCAGTTCGTCGGGCCCGGCTTCGCGCAAGCCGGCTTCGGCGACCAGGCTGTAGCGCGCGTCGGGGTCCAGTGGCGCCAATGTCGACGTCTGGGCCGCCAGCGACGGCAGCAGTCCGATCTCGCGCAGCAGCAGCAATTCGAAGGCGCGCAAGGCCGACGACTGCGTCGCCGCCTGGGCATCGCCATGGTTCGTCGCCAGCACCTGCACCACCGCCGCATAGGCATCGAACAGCGCCTCATGCGCATCGTCGCGCGCCAGCAGCCGCATCATCAGTTCGTTGACGTAGTAGCCCGACAGCAGCGACTCGCCCGTCGGCATGACGTGCCCGCCCATCCACTCCGCGCCCTTGAGCGTGCGGATCTCCGCGTCGCCGCTGTAGTTGAGTTGCAGCGGCTGCAACGGCAGCAGCACCGGGCGAAAGTTCGAACTCGGCCGCTTGGCCCCCTTCGCCACCAGCGCGATGCGCCCATGGTGCCGCGTGAAGACCTCCAGGATCAGGCTCGACTCGCTCCAGTCGTAGCGATGCAGCACATAGGCCGGCTCGTGGGAAACGCGGTGCGTGGCCATGTCAATGAAGGGAATCGGAAAGCGGACTTCCGAACGCAGAAGTCGCAAAGGATTCGGAAAGGTCGCAAAAGAAGACCTTGGAGAATTCTCTTTCGAATCCTTTTGCGACTTCTGCGAAACCTTTGCGACTTCTGCGTTCGCCTTCCGTATTCGAATCCGAGGGCCTATTCGTACCCAAAGCTGCGCACCCGCGCCTCGTCATCCGCCCACCCCGATCGCACCTTCACCCACAGTTCCAGGAACACCTTGGCATCGGCCAGCTTCTCCAGCTCGACGCGGGTCTCCATGCCGATGCGCTTGATGCGCTCGCCCTTGTCGCCGATCACCATCGCCTTGTGGCCATCGCGCTCGACCACGATGGTCGCGGCGATGCGCAACAGGCGCTTCTGGCCCTTTTTCTGCGGCGGCTCTTCCTCGAACTTGTCGATGATGACGGTCGAGGTGTAGGGCAACTCGTCGCCGGTCAGCCGGAACAGCTTCTCGCGCACCAGCTCGCTCGCCAGGAACTTCTCGCTGCGGTCGGTCAGTTCGTCCTCGCCGTAGAACCACGGCTGCTCCGGCAGGTACTTCTCGCAGATGCCGAACAATCGCTCGATGTCTTTCGCGTTCTTGGCCGACATCGGCACGATCTCGGCGAAGTCGTGCTTGGCCTGCATGGTCTGCAGCCACGGCGCGATGTCGCCGCGGCGATGCACGTTGTCGAGCTTGTTGGCCAGCAGCACCGTCGGAATGCCCTTGCCCAGCAACTTCAGCACGCGTTCGTCGGCCGGCGTGAAGCTGCCGGCCTCCACCACGAACAGGATCAGGTCCACATCGCCGACCGCGCCCTGCACCGTCTTGTTGAGCGACTTGTTCAGCGCATTGGCATGCAGCGTCTGGAAGCCCGGCGTGTCGACGAACACGAACTGCGTCGCGCCGATCGTGCGCATGCCCGTGATGCGGTGCCGCGTGGTCTGCGCCTTGCGCGAGGTGATGCTGATCTTCTGGCCGACGAGAGCGTTGAGCAACGTCGACTTGCCCACGTTCGGCTTGCCGACGATGGCGATGAGGCCGCAGTGTTGCGGGCCGGTGTCGCCCGCGCCCTCATCGGTGGGCGTGGTGGAATTTGGGGTATCCGAGGTCATGGTGGCATTGTCGTGGAACACCGCGGAGCGGACCGTGCCGAACCGCTGGAGTTTGCCCCCGGTCAAAGGGGGCGGAGAAGCGACGCGAGGCGTCGCGGAGCCCGGGAGCGGGCGTTACTTTTTCGACTTGAGCCGGATCAACATGGCCGCCGCGGCCGCCTGCTCCCCGGCGCGGCGTGAACCGCCGATGCCGCGTTCGCTCAGGTCCAGTTCCGGCACCTCGCAGACGACATCGAAAGTTTGCTTGTGTGCCGCGCCGAGCGTGTCGACCACGCGATAGAGCGGCAGCTTCATTTTGTGGCCCTGCAGCCATTCCTGCAATTCGGTCTTCGGATCCTTGGAGGCAGCCTCCATGCGCGGATTGATCTCGACCGCCTCGTACAGTCGATGCACCAGGGCTTCCGCCGCGGCGTAGCCGGCATCGAGGTACACCGCGCCGATCAGGGCTTCCAGCGCATCGGCCAGGATCGATGGCCGGCTCGGCCCGCCCGACTTGGCTTCGCCTTCGCCCAGGCGCAGCAATGGCGAAAGCTGCAACCGCAGCGCGATCTGGTGCAAGGTGTCCTGCTTGACGAGGTTGGCCCGCACGCGCGAGAGGTCACCTTCCGGCAAGGCTGCGAGACGGCGGTACAGCAGATGCGCCACCGCCAGGTTCAGCACCGAGTCGCCAAGAAATTCGAGGCGCTCGTTGTGGTCCGCCGAAAAACTGCGATGCGTCAGCGCAAGCTGAAGCAGGCGCCCATCCGCGAATCGATGCTGCAGGCGCGCCTGCAGCGCAACATGGCCGCCCTCACTCACAACGATTGCTCACGACATTCAGCGCGATTGGCCCTTGTATTTCATCGTCAGGTACGCAGGTCCGAACAGATGGATCTCGCGCTCGTACGAATACGAGACGACCACCTTCTCGCCCACCTTTTCAACGACGATGTCCTTGCCGGACAGCTTGAAGTCGTCGATGGCCTGGGCACGATCGAAGATGGAACGCACCTCGGGGACGGTCACGCCTTCCTTGGCCTTGTTGGCCGCCTTGTCGATGGCCTGGTATTCGACCAATGTCGGAATCACCTGCGCCACCACCACGCCCACGCAAGCCAGCACGATGGCCACGAACAGGAGTCCGATGAACGAAATGCCGCGCTGCTTGTCTCTTGGAGTCGACCGATATGCCCTCATTGCCCTCTGTCCTTCGAATAATGTTGCTTGCTCGTTGAACGGCGCGAATGCGACCGGACGAGATCCACTCATGCTTGAAAGGCCTGCTCGCGCGACATTGGCCGGACACGAATCCCGGGCATGCGCGACGGGGATTGTCGCGCTCGCCACATGGGAAACAGGGTGCCCGCCAATACCTTGCGAATCAAACCGTCAACACTGTAACGACAAATGTCACGGTTCGGTAACGACTTGATCCGCCATTCGGCATCGATCAGACGGCCTGCCCGGGCTAGGCGCCCCCTCTGTTGAGCCGCTTGCAGCGCCCAGAAGGTGTGAAGATTTCGTAGCGAGGGCGCCAGCCAGGAGGCCGGTTCGCGGACCGGAACCGCACTTTCGTGCGGTGAGGACCGCAGGCCCGAGATCGGCGTCCGCAGTAGAAATATTCACCCTTCTACTCGAAGCCGCCGATGCGCTTCCAGTTGCCGAAGTTCATCCAGACGAAAAACGCTCGCCCGACGATGTTCTGGTCCGGCACGAAACCCCAGTAGCGGGAGTCCGCCGAATTGTCCCGGTTGTCGCCCATCATGAAGTAGTGGCCCGGCGGCACCTTGCAAACCACGCCCTCCACGTTGTAGCGGCAGTCGCCCTGGCCTTCGAACGGAATCACCTCGGCTTCCGACAGGCCGGCCCGGCGACTGTCGTTGTTGAGGATCTTGTGCTTCTTGTCGCCAAGCACCTCCTCGAACTGGGGCGTTTCCTTCATGTAGGTGTCTTTGTCGTCATTGCTGTCGCCGAAGTACGGCGGCAATGGCGTCTTGCTGACCGGTTGCCCATTGATGGTCAGCTTCTTGTTCAGGTAGGCCACCTCATCGCCCGGTACGCCCACCACGCGCTTGATGTAGTCCATGCTCGGCTTGGGCGGATAGCGGAACACCATCACATCGCCGCGCGCCGGCGGCGTCCCCTGGGTGATCTTGGTGTTGAGCACCGGCAGGCGCAGGCCGTAGGTGAACTTGTTGACCAGGATCAGGTCGCCGGTCAGCAGGGTCGGCATCATCGAGCCTGAAGGGATCTTGAACGGCTCGAACAGGAAGGAGCGCAGCAGGAACACCGCCACGATCACCGGGAACAGCCCCGCGGTCCAGTCCAGCCACCAGGGCTGCATCAACAGGCGTTCGCGCGCCTTGTCGTCGACCGTGTCGACCTTCGTGATGCCCTGCTGCGCCAGTCGCTCGTTGCGCGCGCCGAGCGAGGCTTCGTAGACGGCCGCCGCCTTTGCACGCCGCGGCAGGAAATAGAAGCGCTCGGCCAGCCAGTAGAGGCCGGTGACCACGCTGGCCAGGAACAGCAGCAGCGCGAAGTTGCCTTCGACCGCGCCGAAGTACCAGGCGCCGATGTAGCCGACGAACGCGGCGAGGATCACGGAGGTAAGAAAGGCCATCTTTTTAGTTCGATGCAAATTGCGCCGCGCGTGCCATATGAAACTGGCGCGCCGTCATGCCGGGAACACCGCGGAGCCGGCTCTGCCGTGCCGCTGGTGTTGGCCCCGGCAAGGGGTTGGAGGAGCGACACAAGGTGCCGCGGAGCCTGGTGGGGAGCATCAATCCTCGACTTGCAGGATCGCGAGAAAGGCCTCTTGCGGAACTTCCACGGAGCCAATCTGCTTCATGCGCTTCTTGCCCGCTTTCTGCTTTTCGAGCAGCTTGCGTTTGCGCGACACGTCACCGCCATAGCACTTGGCGAGCACGTTCTTGCGGAGGGCCTTGATTGTCTCACGCGCAATGATGTTGACTCCGATCGCCGCCTGGATGGCAACGTCGTACATCTGCCTGGAAATGATCTCGCGCATCTTGCCCACCACCGCGCGGCCGCGGTACTGGCTCTGGCTGCGGTGCACGATGATGGAGAGAGCATCGACCTTCTCGCCGTTGAGCAGGATGTCGACCTTGACGACGTCGGAGGCCCGGTACTCCTTGAACTCATAGTCCATGGATGCATAGCCTCGGCTCACCGACTTCAGCTTGTCGAAGAAATCGAGCACGATCTCGCCGAGCGGCATCTCGTAGGTCAGCATCACCTGGCGGCCGTGGTACGCCATGTTCATCTGGATGCCGCGCTTCTGGTTGGCCAGCGTCATCACCACGCCGACGTATTCCTGCGGCATGTAGAGGTGCACCGTGACGATGGGCTCGCGGATCTCCATCATCTTGCCGACGTCGGGCATCTTCGACGGGTTCTCGACCATGATCACCTCGCCGCCGGTCTTGACCACCTGGTAGACCACGCTCGGCGCGGTGGTGATCAGGTCCTGGTCGAACTCGCGCTCGAGGCGCTCCTGCACGATCTCCATGTGCAGCAGGCCCAGGAAGCCGCAGCGGAATCCGAAGCCCAACGCCTGGCTCACCTCGGGCTCGTAGTGCAGCGACGAGTCGTTGAGCTTGAGCTTCTCGAGCGCGTCGCGCAGCGACTCGTACTCGCTGGCCTCGGTCGGGTACAGGCCGGCAAAGACCTGGGGCTGGATTTCCTTGAAGCCGGGCAAGGGCTCGGTTGCTGTGAAAGCCGCGCCACCGGTGCCGGCCTTGATGAGCGTCACGGTGTCGCCGACCTTCGCGGCCTGCAGTTCCTTGATGCCCGCGATGATGTAGCCCACCTCGCCCGCTTCGAGCGATTCACGTGGCTCGTTGTTCGGCGTGAAGACACCAAGGCTGTCGGCGTTGTACATCGCGCCCGAGGCCATCATCTTGATGCGCTC
This sequence comes from Variovorax sp. dw_954, assembly GCF_018449755.1. Classification (NCBI taxonomy): domain Bacteria; kingdom Pseudomonadati; phylum Pseudomonadota; class Betaproteobacteria; order Burkholderiales; family Comamonadaceae; genus Variovorax; species Variovorax sp. dw_954. The sequence continues at coordinate 28,920 of NZ_JAAVVD010000039.1, forward strand.
GCCCTTGGCCAGGCGACCATCGACCACGCGCACCAGCATCACCACGCCGACGTACGCATCGAACCAGCTGTCGATGATCATCGCGCGCAGCGCCGCATCGGGATTGCCCTTCGGCGGCGGCACGCGCGCGACCACCGCCTCGAGAATCTCCTCGATGCCCATGCCGGTCTTCGCGGAGCACGGGATCGCATCGGTGGCATCGATGCCGATCACGTCTTCGATCTCGGTGCGCGCGTTGTCGGGGTCTGCATTCGGCAGATCCATCTTGTTGAGCACAGGCACTACTTCAACACCGAGGTCGAGCGCTGTGTAGCAGTTGGCCACTGTCTGCGCTTCGACACCTTGCGATGCATCGACGACGAGCAATGCGCCTTCGCATGCAGAGAGCGATCGACTCACTTCATAAGAGAAGTCGACATGGCCCGGTGTATCGATCAGATTGAGGTTGTAGACCTTGCCATCGAGTGCCTTGTAATGCAGCGCAGCGGTCTGTGCCTTGATGGTTATCCCACGCTCTTTCTCGATGTCCATCGAATCCAGGACCTGCGCTTCCATGTCGCGTTCAGCGAGGCCACCGCAACGTTGAATCAGGCGGTCTGCGAGCGTCGACTTGCCGTGGTCGATGTGCGCAATGATGGAGAAATTTCTGATGTGATTCATCAAGGGGAACGCTTAAGTACTTGAATTGCCTTGCACGCAGAAGGGGTGGGGCAAGAAAAAAGGGCGCGTCTGCTGGAGACGCGCCCTGAACCAACAAGCAATGGCAACTGCAGTAGTTGGAACTTCATTGTAGGCAAAAAGGGGGTCGCGTACATGCGGGGACGGGCTCTCGACGGGTCGTTGCAGGTCAGCAACATCTAACTTATATACATGTTATCCACAGGGTAGGTGGAGCACTCTCTTAACAACTTGTGGGTGATCTGTGGAGCACCAGTGGACGGATGGCTGGAATCTCGCATCGTGGAGAAGCCGTTCCACGCTTATGCGTGCAGTCGGCCCAAAGGCACGCCTATTCTACTGAAAACCATCATTAGCCCAATATCAAGTTAGCGAGCGCAAACTACACTTGAGGCGTTTTCAAGGTCAAAAAAAATTTCCAAGGGCGTGGCAAGTAGGCCGAAAGATGCAAAAAAAGGCCCCAATCCCGACTAATGGTTGGGGCCACTTGACGCCGCGCGAGCCTCAGCGCGCGGGTCGGATCAGCGCATATTGGGCCCACTCGCCGCGGCGGAACAGCACGCTGACGGCCTTGGATCTGTCGGCCTTGCCAATCGCGCCTTCAAACTCCTTCATGTTCGCAACCTCGGTGTTGGCCACCGCCAGGATCACGTCGCCCTCGCGCAAACCGGCGCGCGCTGCTCCCTCGGTCGCGGCGTCCACCTTCACCCCGCCCTTGAGCTTGAGCTCCTTCTTCTGCGCATCATTGAGGTCGCTCACTGCGAGGCCCAGCGATTTCGCCGCGGCGGATGCGGTCGACTTGGGCACTGGCTCCTCGCGATCATTCGAAGCGCGCTTGGCCGGCTTGTCGGGCTCGATCTCGGCAATGACGACCGTGAGATCGCGCGACGCGCCGCGGCGGAACACCGTGAGCGTGCTCTTCGTGCCGGGCTTCGTATTGCCCACCAGTCGCGGCAGGTCGCTCGGCTTCTCGATCGACTTGCCGTCGAACCTGGTGATGATGTCGCCCGGTTCCACGCCGCCCTTCTCGCCCGGCGAGCCCGCTTCGACACTGCGCACCAACGCGCCTTGCGCCTTGCCAAGGCCGATCGACTCGGCCACGTCCTTCGTGACCTGGTCGATCTGCACGCCGATGCGTCCGCGCGACACGCGGCCATTGGTGCGCAGCTGCTCGCTCACGCGAATCGCTTCGTCGATGGGAATCGAGAACGAGATGCCCATGAAGCCGCCCGAGCGCGAATAGATCTGGCTGTTGATGCCAACCACTTCGCCGCGCATGTTGATGAGCGGGCCGCCCGAGTTGCCGGGGTTGATGGCCACGTCGGTCTGAATGAAGGGCAGGTAGTCGCCGGTATCGCGCTGCTTGGCGCTCACGATGCCTGCGGTGACGGTGTTCTCGAGTCCGAACGGCGAGCCGATGGCCATCACCCATTCGCCCACGCGCAGCCGGCTGATGTCGCCGATCTTCACTGCCGGCAGGCCGGTGGCCTCGATCTTCACCACGGCAACGTCGGTGCGCTTGTCGGCGCCCACGATCCGCGCCTTGAACTCGCGCTTGTCCGTCAGTGTGACCAGCACTTCGGATGCGTCTTCCACCACATGGGCGTTGGTCATCACATAGCCGTCGCCCGTCAGGATGAAGCCGGAGCCCACGCCGCGCGGACGTTCGCGTTCTTCTTCCGGGGGCTGCTGCGGCCGGTTCTGGCGCGGGCCCTGGCGCGGCTGGCCCGGCATCGGCTGCCCGAAGAAGCGCCGGAAGAAGTCCTGCATCTCCTCGTCCATCTCCGGGCTGTTGCCACGCTGGGTGACCTTCTCGATGGTGCGGATGTTGACCACGGACGGCCCGACCTGATCGACCAGATCGGTGAAGTCCGGCAGCGTGCGCGTCTGCGCATGCGCGGAAGTCGCCGGCAGGAAGGTGGCGCTCGCGGTTCCCGCCAGTGCGAATGCCAGCAGCGCTGCGCGGATGCGACTTCCCTCAACCTTGAAAATCATCATGTTTTCTTTCAACTGAACAATGAGCGAGAACGAACCACGAGACGGTCTTGTGAATATGGGGCGTCCAAAAGGTTCGACAACGGGCGCGTTCAATGCGTTCGCGCCAATCCTTGTGCAAAGGCCTCGAGTGTCTGCGGCGGCACCTCGCCCACGGCCGTCAGCCACCAATCACCATTCTTGTCGGTGAGCCGGCGCGTCAACGTATAAGTGGCGCCGAGCGTCAGCACGACCTCCTGCGAACGCCGCTGCGCATCGTAGGGCTCGAGGAACAGCGACACCGACGCCAGTCCATCCGAGAAGGTCCATTGCAGGGTATTTTCGCCGTTCGTGCTTCCACCCATGGCGCGCCGATAGCAGCTGAGCGGCTTGAAGCCCGCGACCGGTGACTTCAAGACCCATCCTTCCGACTGGGCCGTGGTGCGCTGCAACTCGGACTTCTCGACCTTGTAGCCGGCCGTGCCGGCCATCATCTGCGACAGCGTGTGCATCTTGATCGGCGCGTCGAGCTGAAGCTCCGAGAACGCAGATTGTTCGACCACATTGCCTTCACTGTCCAGTGTCTGCAACTTGACGACCAGACCTGAACGACGCTCGCTCCACACGCGATAGCCGAAGCGCAGCGTGTCGCGCGGCACCAACTGCACCACGTCGGCATCGAAGCCGGCCACGCGGTCGCGGCCGGTGACCCGCGCGCTGTACAACTCGCCCAGCGAGGAATCCGGCGCGCCCAGCAGGTTCGGGAACAGCTCGAGGTTCTCGCGGCGCTCGCTCCGGGCCACCCGGCTTTCGGGCAGGAAGGTCATCACCTTGTCGTTGCGGCGGAATGTCGTGCGAGGCACGCCGGAAAGCGCCTCGATGCGCTCCATCTGCTGGTCGCCTTCGCAGACATGCCAGATGCGCGCGCTGGACAGGTTGCCGACTGCGGCCGACACCACGAAGGTGCCGACATAGCTGCGCTGGCGCGACGCCGACCGCATGCGCTGCAGCCACTCGACCACGCCCATGGACGGAGGCGGGTCGGTCGCAAGGCCTGGCGACGCTCCCTTGTCGGTCGGCGGGACAGCGGGCCGCGCACCATGCACCTGTGCGGATGCCACCTGCCACAGGCAGAGCACGGTCAAAGCCAACGCGGCCCGGCGTGCGACCGTCGACGGCCAAGCAGTCATTGCGACGAGACGGGACAGCACGATCAGCGCGACGGCCCTTCGAACGTGGCATTGCGCAGGAACATCGACGGCATCTGCGAGCCGCCACCCGCCTGCTGGTGCGCGGCAAGCAACTCATCGAGCCGGGCGTCCCGCAACATCACCTGCGGCGCACCGTTGCCGACCTGCACGCGGGTCGGCACGGCGACGGCGCTCGTCGCATGCGGGTCCGCCGCCGCCAGCACCGAGCCTGCCGGAGGCAGTGGCGGCACTTGCGCCTCCGGCTGCTGCAACGGTTGCACTTGCGCCATCTGGGCGCCAGCCGGCGCGCCGCCCAGCGTGCTGGCCAGGCTCCAGCCGATCGCCGCCACCGCCACCAACGAGGCGGCGCCCGCGACGAGCTTCCACCGGAACACCGGCTCGTTGGCCGGCTCGGCGCGCAGCGGCAGCGCAACCGCCGCCGGCGCCACGGGCACGGCAAGCCGCAGCGGCGGCTCGTGCGCAAGGCGTTGCTGAAGCTTGGCCAGGAATGCGTCGCTGTCGCTGCAAGGCGCATGCGAGCCCGAGCGCAGCACATCGCCGACCAGGTGGTAGGTGCGCCAGGTGGCCCGCAATTCCTCCTGCACGCCGATGTCGGCAACGGCCTCGGCGAAGGCCTGGCCCTTCAACTGCCCGTCCGCCAAGGCGGACACCTGTTCGCGAATACTGTCTGATGGATGGTTCATCTCTTTCACCCTGCTTACCAACGTTTGCCGGACTGGTTGTCGAGCAGCGGTTTGACCCGCGCCGATATCGCCTCGCGCGCACGGAAGATCCGCGAGCGCACAGTGCCGATCGGACAATTCATGACCTCGGCAATCTCTTCGTAACTCATGCCCTCGATCTCGCGCAGCGTCACTGCCTGGCGCAATTCGGCCGGCAGCGCATCCATGGCAGCCTCGACCGCACTTGCGATCTCCTGGGCCGCCAGCACCGTTTCGGGGGTTTCGTCGGTGGTTGGTTCGTTTGTCGGGCGGTAAGTTTCATCTTCGTCTTCGGAAGATGGCCGCAATGCGCTTTCGGACACGGTCGGATCGCGCTTCATGTCGACCAGCGCCTTCTTGGCGGTGTTGACGGCAATGCGGTAGAGCCAAGTGTAGAACTGGGCCTCGCCGCGAAACTGGTGCAACGCACGATACGCCCGGATGAAGGTCTCCTGGGCGATGTCTTCGACCAGGTCGACATCGCGCACCATGCGGCCGATGAGCCGCTCGATCCGGCGCTGGTACTTGAGCACCAGCAATTCGAACGCCTTGTGGTCACCTGCGACGGTGCGCTGGACCAACTGGAAATCAACCTCGCCCGGCCGCGGACCTGCTGCGGGATCGGCAATCGAACCCGTCTCGGGTGGCACGGGTGGCGGCGCGGATGCGGTCATGGAGAGTCTTGCGAGGCGCCCTGCGGCGCCGATGGCTGCGGCGCAGCGGCTGGCCCGTCGGGTTCAGCCGGCGAGGCGCGCGAATATACCGCACGGCGCAGTGCCAGCCAGCGTTCGGGGGCACTGCCGCGCTCCAGCCACTGCCAGCGGCTGCGCTGCTTCGGCGCCCAAATGCGCACCAGCATCAGGGACTGGAAATCGAGCGCCGGCGTCAGGCGCGCTGCGCGGAGGTTAGCCGCGCCCGTCATCTGCCAGCCGCGCCCGTCGAAACGCAACTCCCCCGGACGCTGGCGCTCCAGCAACGCCCTGGCGCCGAGCGCCGCCAGCAGCACGCTGAATGCGAGCACAGGCCCTCGCCAACCCTGGGCACCCACCTGCCAGCACACCCAGCCTGCGCAGCAAGCACCCGCCGCCCAGATCGCCACCAGGAGGCGCGCCGCAATGCGCGAGCGCCCCATCGGATAGCTCACCGATGGGGCGCTGTGCATGGGGATTCCCGAAGACTCAAGCCCGCTTGAACACCAGCGTGCCGTTGGTGCCGCCGAAGCCGAAGTTGTTCTTGACCGCGATGTCGATCTTCATGTCCCGCGCCTCGTTGGCGCAATAGTCCAGGTCGCACTCCGGGTCCTGGTTGAAGATATTGATCGTCGGCGGACTTTTCTGGTGGTGCAGCGCGAGCACGGTGAAGACCGACTCGATGCCGCCCGCACCGCCAAGCAAGTGGCCTGTCATCGACTTGGTGGAGTTCACCACCAGTTTCTTCGCGTGCTCGCCGAAGCAGTTCTTGATCGCGTTGGTCTCGTTCAGGTCGCCGAGCGGCGTGGAGGTGCCATGCGCATTGAGGTATTGCACTTCGTCCCTGTTGACGCCCGCATTGGCCAAAGCCATGTCCATCGAGCGCTTTGGGCCGTCGACGTTGGGCGCGGTCATGTGATACGCATCGGCGCTCATTCCAAAGCCGAGCACCTCGGCATAGATCTTGGCGCCGCGCGCCTTCGCGCGCTCGTATTCCTCGAGCACCAGCACGCCCCCGCCCTCGCCCAGCACGAAGCCGTCGCGGTCCTTGTCCCACGGACGGGACGCGGTCTTCGGGTCGTCATTGCGCGTGCTGAGCGCACGTGCGGCCGCAAAGCCGCCAATGCCGAGCGGAGAGACGGTGGACTCGGCGCCCCCTGCGATCATGACGTCGGCATCGCCGTACTCGATCATGCGGGCCGACAGGCCGATCGCATGGAGGCCGGTGGTGCACGCGGTGACCACTGCGATGTTCGGGCCCTTGAAGCCGTACTTGATCGACACATGGCCCGAGATCATGTTGATGATCGACGCCGGCACGAAGAATGGCGAGACACGGCGCGGGCCGCGGTTCACCAGTTCGGCATGCGTCTCCTCGATCAGCGGAAGTCCGCCGATGCCCGAGCCGATGTTGCAGCCGATTCGAACGGCTTCTTCATGCGACAAGGCCTCGCCCGTGGGCAATCCGCTGTCGACCACGGCCTGCATGGCCGCAGCCATCCCGAGGTGGATGAAGCGGTCCATGTGACGCGCTTCCTTCTCGGGGATGTATTGTGTGATGTCGAAACCCTTGACCTCGCCTGCGAATTTGCAGGCGAAGGGGCTCGCATCGAAACTGGTGATCGTGTCGATGCCCGTCTTGCCGGCCAACAAGTTGGTCCAGCTTTCGGCAACGGAGTTTCCGACAGGAGCGATGCAACCGAGTCCGGTCACGACGACGCGGCGTTTGGTCATGCCGGCAAACCTTTCTGGATGCGTTGGAAACCGTGTCGGGGCGCGCAGGGTGCAAAGGTGCGCCGAGGGCCCGGACGGTCGTCAGCGTGGCCTGTCAGGCCTTTTGATTCTTGGAGGCGTAGTCGACGGCGTTTTGCACCGTGGTGATCTTCTCGGCATCCTCGTCGGGGATCTCGATGCCGAATTCGTCTTCGAGGGCCATCACGAGTTCAACAGTGTCGAGCGAATCGGCGCCGAGGTCGGCCACGAAGGCCTTCTCGTTGGTCACTTGGGACTCTTCCACACCGAGTTGTTCGGCAATGATTTTCTTGACTCGTGCTTCGATATCGCTCATTTGGTTCCCTCTGAGGGTTGTAAAGAATCGTTGGATTTTAGCCGGCCGAATTGTGGCATTTGCCGCAGCTCGCCGTCCGATGAAAAGCAGGGCCCTTGCCCTTGCTTACATATGCATGCCGCCATTGACGTGCAGTTCCTGCCCTGTCACATATCCCGCTTGCGGCGACGCGAGGTACGCCACGGCATTCGCGATGTCGGCCGGCTTGCCCAAGTGGCCCAGCGGGATCTGGCCCAGCAGCGCTTGCTGCGCCGCCTCGGGAAGCTTGGCCGTCATGTCGGTTTCGATGAAGCCGGGCGCCACGCAATTCACGGTGATGGCACGGCTGCCCAGCTCGCGCGCGAGCGCTCGGGTCATGCCGGCCACCCCGGCCTTGGCGGCCGCGTAGTTGGCTTGGCCCGCATTGCCCGACGCTCCCACCACGCTGGTGATGCTGATGATGCGGCCATAGCGCTGCTTCATCATGGGCTTGATGACGGCGCGCGAGATGCGGAAGACGGAGCGCAGGTTGGTGTTCAGCACCGCGTCCCAGTCCTCGTCCTTGAGGCGCGCGGCCAGCATGTCGCGCGTGATGCCGGCGTTGTTGACCAGCACGTGCAGGCCGCCATAGGCCTTGACGATCTCGTCGACGAGCGCATCGACGGCCGGCCCCTCGTTCACGTCCAGCGCGCGGCCGCGGCCACCGTAGGCGCCAAGCGCCGCAGTGATCTTCTGGGCGCCCTCTTCCGTGGTGCCGGTGCCAATGACCTTGAGTCCACGCTGCGCCAGTTCCAGCGCAATCGCGGCGCCAATGCCGCGTGATGCGCCCGTCACCAGGGCAATCTGACCTTCGAACTGGATGCTGCTCATGCTGTGGTGCTCAACAGGGTATGGGTTTCGGCAAGCGTTGCAGGGTCGTAGACCGAGGCCGCAGCCAGGTCGGGCGCAATCCGCTTGGCCATCCCGGCCAGAACGCGGCCAGGGCCGCATTCGATGATGGCCGTGACGCCGCGTGCCTTCAACGCCTGGACACTCTCGACCCAGCGCACCGGGCCGGCCGCCTGTCGCACCAGCGCCTCGCGGATCCGCGATGGCTCGGTCTCGACCGCCACATCGATGTTGTTGAGCACCGGAATCCGGGGGGCTGTCAGTTCTATCGTCGCGAGTCTCTCGCGCAGCGCCAGGGCGGCCGGCTTCATCAGGCTCGAATGGAACGGGGCCGACACCGGCAGCGGCAAAGCACGTTTGGCGCCGCTGGCCTTCAGCACTTCGCAAGCCTTTTCGACTGCAGCCTTGCTGCCGGCGATCACTGTTTGCATCGGATCATTGAAGTTGACCGCTTCGACGACTTCGGCGCTGCCCGAGCCAAAGCTCGCCGTCACCTCGGCGCAACCCGCGATGACCTTGGCGGAATCCATGCCAAGGATGGCTGCCATCGCGCCGGCACCGACGGGCACGGCCTTCTGCATCGCGTCGGCACGAAATCGCACGAGCGGTGCGGCTTGGGCCAGGCTGAGCACGCCAGCGGCAACCAACGCCGAATACTCGCCCAGCGAATGGCCGGCGACGACGGACGGCTGCGCACCACCCTCGGCGAGCCAGGCGCGCCAGGCAGCCACGCCGGCCACCAGCATCACCGGCTGGGTGTTCGTCGTCAGGCCGAGCGCTTCCTTGGGGCCTTCATGAATCAGCTTGGCAACATCTTCGCCGAGCGCATCGGAGGCTTCCTGAAGCGTTTGGCGAACGGCCGGGTGATCACCCCAGGCGTCGAGCATGCCGACGGCCTGCGAGCCCTGGCCCGGAAAAACAAATGCGAAGGACGTCATCGTTGTCATGTCTCCAGTCGCGTGGCGCGCCCTTCTTGCGGGCGCCTCACGCTCAATAATTCAATAGCACCGCACCCCAGGTGAAGCCCCCACCCACGCCTTCCAGCATGCAGGTGTCCCCCTTCTTCACCTTGCCGCTGCGTACGGCGTCATCGAGTGCGAGCGGAATCGATGCAGCCGACGTATTGCCGTGCTCATGCACCGTCACGATGAGCTTGTCGCGCGACAGCTTCAGCTTCTTCGTGGTGCCCTCCATGATGCGGATGTTCGCCTGGTGCGGAATGAGCCAGTCGATATCGGCTTCGGTCTTGCCGGCCTTGGCCAGCGTCGTCCGCGCCGATTCCTCCAGCACCCGCACCGCCAGCTTGAAGACTGCCTGGCCGTCCATGTGCAGCAGCGGCTTGCCCAGCACCTCGCCGCCAGACACATGCCCCGGTACGCAAAGAATGCCGACATGCTTGCCGTCGGCGTGCAAATCGCTGGCCAGGATGCCGGGCTCCTCGCTGGCCTCGAGCACCACCGCGCCGGCGCCGTCGCCGAACAGGACGCAGGTGGTGCGGTCGTTGAAGTCGAGAATGCGCGAGAACACTTCCGCGCCAACCACCAAGGCACACTTCGCGGTGCCGGTGCGAATCAAGGCGTCGGCGACAGTCAGCGCGTAGACGAAGCCGCTGCACACGGCTTGCACGTCGAATGCGGCACAACCGGCAATGCCGAGCTTGTGCTGCAGGATCGCGGCTGACGAGGGGAACACCATGTCTGGCGTGGACGTCGCCACGATGATCAAGTCGACGTCGCCAGCGGTGCGGCCCGCCGCCTCGAGCGCCTTTCGAGCGGCCTCCAACCCCAGGTCGCTGGAGTTGACGCCTGGATCTGCGAAGTGACGCGCGCGGATACCGGTGCGCTCGATGATCCATTGATCAGAGGTTTCGATGCCATGCGAAGCGAGTTGCTTCGCGAGGTCATCATTGGTCACTCGTCGGGGCGGTAGAAAGCTGCCGGTGCCGGTGATTCGCGAATAGAGGGTCATCAAGCGTGGATTGCCGCCGCTTCGGCCGGCGCCGCTGGCTCTTGCCGCGCAAGAAGTGGCGCGGCGTGGGCGATGCGGGCCCGCACGCGTTCGAGCAGGTTGTTGCGAGCGGCATCATAAGCGCGATCCAGCGCATGCCCGAACGCGACCTCGTCGGCGGAGCCGTGGCTCTTGAACACCAGGCCGCGCAATCCGAGCAATGCCGCGCCGTTGTAGCGGCGATGATCGAGCCGCTTCTTGAGGGATTTTAGGACCGGATACGAGACGATCGCGGCCACTTTGCTGAATATGCCGCTGGAATACTCTTGCCGGAGGAAGTCGACGATCATTGCGGCGACGCCCTCCGTAGCCTTCAAAGCGACGTTTCCGACGAAGCCATCGCAGACGACGATGTCCGTGGTGCCCTTGAAAATGTCGTTGCCTTCAACATTGCCGAAGAAATTCAGGTCGCCCGAGTCGCCCGCCATTTTCAGCAACTGACCGGCCTTCTTGATGACCTCGCTGCCCTTGATGGCTTCCTCGCCGATGTTCAGCAGGCCAACGGTGGGGGAATCATTGCCGGTGAGCGCGGAAACCAGCGCCGATCCGAGCACTGCGAACTGGAGCAGGTCTTCCGCATCGCAATCCACATTGGCTCCGAGGTCGAGCACCGTGGTGGCGCCACCCTTGCTGTTGGGCATCTGCGGGGCGATGGCAGGCCGGTCTATACCTTCGAGCGTTTTTAGCAGATAACGCGCGATCGCCATCAATGCGCCCGTGTTGCCAGCAGATATCGCCGCTTGCGCGGCACCATCCTTGACTTGCTGGATCGCGATGCGCATCGAGGAATCCTTCTTCCTCCTCAGGGCGATCTCGATCGGGTCGTCCATGCCGACGACTTCGCTGGCCGGCACGACGCGGGCACGTGGATGGGTCAGGCCCGCCAGCGCGGCAGGCGCTCCGACCAGCAGCAGCGATGCGTCCTGATGACGATCGAGGAAGGCACGACAGGCGGCAAGCGTGACGCGCGGGCCATGGTCGCCGCCCATGCAATCGACGGCAAGCGTGATTGCGGCGGACGCCGGCGTGGGGGCAGCGGACGTGAGCATCAAGACAAAGGCCCGACGCTACAGCAAAAGTAGCTTCGGGCCTTGGCGTCGAAACGGGGCGTCAGGCTTCGGACTTGGTCTTCAGCACCTTGCGGCCACGATAGAAGCCGTTGGGGCTGATGTGGTGACGCAGATGGGTTTCGCCGGTGGTCGGCTCGACAGCGATGCCGGGCACGTCCAATGCGTTGTGTGAACGGTGCATGCCGCGCTTCGAAGGCGACTTCTTGTTTTGCTGGACTGCCATGGTGGCTCCTGGACTGGAAAAAGGTTAGTGGAGGTGCGCCCGGCGTACTGTCAACAGTTAGCCGGCATTGCCGGAATTGCTGCAACCGGCATGGGGCCAGTAAATCAAAGGCGAAGCGCGCGAAGCCCATGATTATAGCCCAAGCTCGTCGAAGGAGCCAAGTCGACCGTGCACGAGGCTACTCCGGCTTGCCACCGCGCAACTTGCCGAGCACCGCGAAGGGGTTGGGCCTGGAGCCGTCGGCAACGTCGAAATCGGCATCCGCTGCGGACAACGGGGGAGCGTCCGGACAGGCGTCGTGGCGAGGCGTGACCGGGATTTCCATCAGCAGTTCGTCCTCGATCAACGCGTGGAGATCGAAATCCCGGCTGGTCACGAGGATGTCTTCCTCTGACTCCTCGTCCTCGATTGCCGCCGTTTCCTCGTCCCTGACGAATCGAAACCAGCGATCAACGCTCAAGCCGATGTCCACCGGCGCCAGGCATCGTTGACAGACTAGCGGCACCACCGCGTCGGCTTCCAGATGCAGCCAGGCGTCCGGGGCGCCGGTCACGCCGGTACGCTGCTCGCCTTCCGCCGTCCATGTCACCTCCGCATCCGGCGACACGCCGGTGGTTTCAGCCGCCAGGCGGGTGAAGTCGAGCAGGGGCGTGTGGCCGGACAAGGTGACGCCGTCTTCTGCAAAGGCAGCAACGTCAAGGCGTCGGGGGGCAAATTCTCTGGTCATCGCGGGCAGTCTAAGCCAATGCAGGTCAATCCCGGGGGTGGCGTGCGCCAGGCCATGCGGGAGAACTCGTTGCCGGCCCGTCCCCCACAATCAGGCCTATGCAACGCACCGTGATCCTTGCCTCCACGTCGCGCTATCGGCGCGAGTTGATGAATCGCCTGCGCCTGCCCTTTGAAGTGCATGCGCCCGAAGTCGACGAAACCCCGCTTCCCGGCGAAAGCCCCGGCGCGCTCGCGAGCCGATTGGCCCTGGAGAAGGCGCGCGCGGTCGCCCGGCGCTTTCCGGAGGCCGTCGTGATTGGTTCCGACCAAGTGGCCGACCTCGCCGGTGAATCGCTCGGCAAACCCGGTGATCACCAGCGCGCAACCGCACAGTTGCAGCGCATGCGCGGACAGACCCTTGTTTTCCAGACCGCCGTGGCCGTGGTGTGCCAGGCCACCCACTTCGCACAACAAGACATTGCACCTGTGCGCGTGGTGTTCCGCAATCTCGACGACGCTGCAATCGAGCGCTATTTGCGCCTCGAACAGCCCTACGACTGTGCAGGCAGCGCGAAGAGCGAAGGGCTGGGCATTGCCCTGCTGGAATCGATCGACAGCGATGACCCCAGTGCGCTGGTCGGCCTGCCGCTGATCCGCACCTGCCGCATGTTGCGCGCCGCGGGCGTGGACCTGCTATGAGCCGGGGCACGCTCTACCTCGTGCCGGCGCCGCTGGATTTCGGCTGCGACGACCAGGCGCCCTTGCAGGACGCCCTGCCCCTCGGCACCTTGCAGAAGGCAGCGGCGATCACGCACTGGATTTGCGAGAACGCAAAGTCGGCGCGTGCGTACCTCAAGCGCATCGACGCTGTCGCGCCCTTGGCCGCATCATTGCAGGCGCAAGAGATCACCGAACTGCCGCGCGATGTGCACAAGAAGGGTGACCATGCCGGACAGTTCGACGCTCGGCCCTTGCTGGCGGCCGCGCTGAACGGCCATGACATCGGCCTGCTCAGCGAAGCCGGCATGCCGGCCGTGGCCGACCCGGGCTCGTCGGTCGCACGTGCGGCACACGATCTTGGCATTGCCGTCGTGCCGCTGACGGGGCCGGTGTCGTTGTTGCTGGCACTGGCCGCGAGCGGCCTCAACGGCCAGAACTTCGCGTTCGTCGGCTACTTGCCGCAAGAGCCCGGTGCACGCAACCAGCGCATCCGCGAACTGGAAACGCTGGCGCTGCGCACCGGCCAAACCCAGCTCTTCATCGAGACGCCCTATCGCAATGCCGCCTTGCAGCAAGCGCTCGTGCAAACCTTGCAGCTCAACACGCGGCTGGCCATCGCACGGGGGTTGACGCTGGCGGGAGCGAGCGTGCGCAGCGACACCATCAAGGGCTGGCGCGCGGCTCCCGGGCAGTCCGAAGACCGCCTGCCGGCCGTCTTCGCGATCGGGCGCTGACCTGTGGGCGGCGGGATCGGCGCCGGCACCCGTTGGGCTTCGCGCACGCAGTTCTTCGCGTCGGGTTTCATATTCGCGACCTGGGGCGTGCATATCCCGACCGTCAAGGGCCACTACGCTGTCGACGAGGCACAGTTGGGATTCGCCATGCTGGCGGCGGGGTTCGGCGCGCTGGCCGGCCTGTCCCGCGCCGGCCACTGGATCGGCCGCTATGGCGCACGCGACACGGCGCGACTCTGCGGCACGGTCTATGCCTTGCTGATCGCCGCGTTGATCGTCATGCCGGGGTATGGCGCGCTGCTTGGGTTGTTGGCCGTGTTCGGCATCGCCACCGGTGTGTTCGACGTGGCCATCAACACCGAAGCCGCGAAGCTGGAACTGCTCGATGGCGGCACCCTGATGAGCGGCATGCATGGCATGTTCAGCCTGGGCGGCATGGCCGGCGCCATGACCGGCGGCGCCGCGCTCGCGGCGGGAATGTCGCCGCAAACGCATCTGCTCTGGGTGGCGGGCGTGACTGCGCTCGCGATCCTGCTGGCGTCGCAATACATGCTGCCTCGAGCGGCGACCTCCTCCGCGTCGCCTGTGGCCGAGGGATTCAGCTTGCCGCGCGGTGCGCTGGTCATCCTCGGCGTTCTCGCAGCGTTGGGGCTGATCGCCGAAGGTGCGATCTACGACTGGAGCGTGCTGTACCTCCAGCAGGAACTCGGCAGCCCGCAGGGCCAGGCCGCCCTCGCCTATGCAAGTTTTTCCGCCGCCATGGCTGCGGCCCGATTCGGCGGCGATGCCATGCGGGCTCGCTTTGCACCGGCCGTGCTGTTGCGCGGGAGCGCGGTGTTGGCGGCGGCGGCCATGGCCCTGGTGCTCGTCGCGCGCCAGCCCTGGCTCGCGCTGGTCGGATTTGCCGGCGTAGGCGTGGGGTTTGCCAACGTGGTGCCCATTCTTTTCTCGGCGGCGGCGCGGGTGCCGGGGGTGGACCCGGCGCGCGGCATCGCGGCTGTCTCGGCCGCGGCGTACCTGGGGTTCATGGCCGGGCCACCCGCGATCGGCTTCGTGGCACGCGTCAGTTCGCTCGGGTGGGCGCTGTGGCTGGTGGTCGGCTTTGCGGTCGCACTCGCCGCCTCGGCTCGGCGCGTCGACGCGCCGCCGCAGGGTTGAAGATCAGCGCACGCCGGGCGACAGGCGCAGGGCGCGGACGGTGGCGTCACCCATCGCGGCGCCAAACTTCTTGGCCAGCTTTTCCGCCACGTTGTCGCGCCGCGTGTAGTCGATCACCTCTTCGGCCTTGACCACTTCGCGCGCCACGAAGTCGACATTGCCAAGCTGGTCTGCCAGGCCGAGCTCGACGGCCTGCTGGCCGCTCCAGAACAGTCCGCTGAACAGGCCCGGCGTCTGCAACTTGAGCCGGTCACCGCGCCCCGTCTTGACGACGTTGATGAACTGCTCGTGGATCTGGTCGATCATCTGCTGCGCATGGGTGCGCTGTGCGTCGTTCATCGGGCTGAACGGGTCGAGGAAGCCCTTGTTCTCGCCCGAGATGATCAGGCGCCGCTCGACGCCGAGCTTTTCCATCGTGCCGGTGAATCCGAATCCGTCCATCAGCACGCCGATGCTGCCGACGATGCTGGCCTTGTCGACGAATATCTTGTCCGTCGCGGCGGCGATGTAATACGCAGCGGACGCACATGTCTCTTCGACCACCGCGTAGACGGGCTTGTTGTACTTGGCGCGCATGCGCCTGATCTCGTCGTTGATGATGCCGGCCTGCACCGGGCTGCCGCCGGGCGAGTTGATCAGCAACACGACAGCCTTGGCGCCGTCGTCTTCGAATGCCGTCTTCATCGAGGCCACGATGGCTTCGGCACTGGCATCGGCGCCGTTGGCAATTTCACCCTTGATCTCGACGACCGCGGTGTGGGCTGTCGACTTGGCGGTGGTCGGTGTCGCACGCGACAGGCCGATCCAGAGCACGACCGCCAGGAACGCCAGCCAGGTCAGCCGCACGAAGGTCCGCCATCGGCGCGCCGCCTTCTGCTCGTTGAGCGAGGCAAACGCCAACTTCTCGAGGGTGGCGCGCTCCCATCCGCTGGACAGCGTCGGATCACCCTGCCCTGCCCTCTTGCCAGCGGCCTGCGACGCCGCAAGGGGCGCCGTGGATTCAAAGGGCTCGAAACCCTCGGGTTCCTTTCGGGTGGGGTCAGTCATTTGGAGAAGCCGCTCTAGAAGGCCAAGGGTTGAAGGTCCCAGGCAGTATGCCAGTGCACCACGCCGTCACGTTCGCTCAGGGCTATCTTGACCAGGCCGCCGCGGCAGGGTCCGCCGGCGCACTCGCCGGTATCCGGCTTGTAGACGGCGCCGTGCGTGGCGCAGAGCAGCCATTGGCCGGTGTCATCGAAGAAACGGTCCGGCTGGAAGTCGAGTTCCATTGCCACATGGCTGCAGCGATTGAGGAAGGCATGCGGTCGTTTCTCGAAGCGGATGGCAAAGGCGCGGCAGCTTTCTCCGCGAAAGACCACATCGAACGGCACGGCACGCCCGCCTTCGACCAAGTCGGAAGCGTTGCACAGGGGAATCGCTTGCTCGGTCATGGGATGTTTCAACTTCCTGGCGTCTCAACCGTTGGCGAGCAACCAGTCTTGCAACGAGGCCACGGAATGGGCGATGAACAGCGGATGGAGCGCGTCGAAGTCATCGGGCTCATGCGCGCCGTAGCTCACGCCGATGCTGGAACAGCCGGCATTCAGGGCCAGTTGAAGGTCGTGCGTGGTGTCGCCGATCATCAGCGTGCGTTCGGGTGGAACGGCAAGCTCTTCCATCAATTCCAGCAGCATGCGCGGGTGCGGCTTGCCAGCGGTCTCGTCGGCGGTTCGGGAACTGTCGAATCGGTCGTGCAAGGTCGAGGTGGCGAGTGCCGCGTCCAGGCCGTTGCGCGACTTGCCGGTGGCGACGGCAAGCTTGTGGCCGCGCGCGCGCAGCGCATCGAGCATCTGCAGCACGCCTTCGAACAGCACCAGGTCGTTGTGGTGACCGATGTAGTGGTGGCGATAGCGCGCACCGAGCTGGGCGTACTTCTCGCGCGGGACGTCGGGCGCCGCCTTGGCGAGCGCTTCGACCAGGCCGAGGCCGATGACCCAGGCCGCGTCCTTGTCGGACGGCCTGGCGCCACCCACGTCGACCACGGCCGCCTGGATGGATCGCACGATCAGCGCCGTGGAGTCGTACAGCGTGCCGTCCCAGTCGAAGGCGATCAGGTCGAAGCGGCGGGTGCGGGCGTCAGTCATGGCTGGACAGTTCGAGAACGGTGGCCGGCGGGAGCAATCGCGCCAGTTCCGGCGGAAGCATCGCCTCGACTGCGATGCGCTCGCCGGTGGATGGATGATTGAATTGCAGGCGCCAGGCGTGCAGGAACATTCGCTTCAGGCCCGCCTTCTGCAGGGCGCGATTGCGCTCGAAATTGCCGTACTTGTCGTCGCCGGAGATCGCGTGGCCCTCCGACGCAAGGTGCACGCGGATCTGGTGCGTGCGGCCGGTCTTGATGGTCACGGCCAGCAAGGACATCGGATGGCTCTCGCCGGGCAGCGCGAAGCGGGCCTTGACGCGCACCAGGGTCACGGCGCGCATCGCATCCGCATGGTCCTTGGCGACCACACGCACGCGGCGCTCCCCGTCAGGCAGGAGATATTTGGCGAGGGGAGCGTCGAGTACCTTCCTCGAGGCGGGCCATTCGCCGTCGACCAGCGCCAGGTAGGTCTTGCCGGTCTCACGCTCGCGAAACTGGTCCTGCAACGCCACCAGCGCGCTTCGCTTCTTGGCAACCAGCAACACGCCCGAGGTTTCCCGGTCGAGCCGGTGGACCAGTTCCAGGAATTTCGCGCCCGGTCGGGCGGTTCGCAACTGCTCGATGACACCGAAGCTCACGCCGCTGCCACCGTGGACAGCGACGCCCGCCGGCTTGTCGATGGCCAGCAGGGCATCGTCCTCATACAGCAGGGGAAACTCACGCGCCGGTGCGGGCGGCGTGGCGCCCTCCTCGGACCGGGCCGATACGCGCACCGGCGGCAGCCGCAGCACGTCGCCGGCCTCGATGCGCGTCTCCGCCTGCACGCGCCCCTTGTTGATGCGCACCTCCCCCGACCGGATGATCCGGTAGACATGGGTCTTGGGAACGCCCTTCAGGTGGCGGAACAGGAAGTTGTCGAGTCGCTGACCGGCAGATTCCGTATCAACCGTCAAAAACCGAACTTCTGCCGCCGCGGTGTCGGGCTTCGCACCTATAATGTTTTTCACCAGCGCGGTCGTGTAAGTGCTTGATAAGACAGAAGTTTAGAGCACTCATGTCTGCGTTGTGAGGTCGATGCCGCTTTGTCGCGTCGCCTGCAAGCCAAACGCAAGAGCGCACGGCGGCCGGCGCAGCGTCCAAGTCAAGCCGACGCCCAACGAAACACCGATACGGAATACCAGCAGGCAGGCCCACAGGCTGTCTGCGGATCAAAGCGAGTCCCCTAGTGTTGATGCTGCTGATTCAAATGTGCTTGCGCTGGCTGATGCCCGCGCCTGCAAACATTGAGTCGCCCGCAGAGCGCGCCATCATTGCGCACCCCGCTATCAAAAAGATAGCTAATCAACACCGCATCTGGCTCGCGCCCATCCACGCGCCCCCACCCCCACTGTCCTTGTTGAGCTGACGTTCAATATCGGGCCGCCTGCGCTTTTGCGTGAACGGCCAGGGCAAGCGGGATCAAGCGGCAATTCCCCTCGTTTCGCAAGCGTCGTCCGTGCATCGTGCGCCCGTCATGGGCCGGTAAAACGATAGAAACAAGGACAACGCATCATGAAGCGGATGCTGATCAATGCCACGCAGGCCGAAGAACGCCGCCTGGCCATCGTCGACGGACAAAAGCTCCTCGACTACGAAATCGAAATTGAAGGACGCGAGCAGCGCAAGGGCAACATCTACAAGGCCGTCGTCACGCGCGTCGAGCCTTCGCTGGAAGCCTGCTTCGTCGACTACGGCGAAGACCGCCATGGCTTCCTGCCGTTCAAGGAAATCTCGAAGCAGTACTTCGCCGAAGGCGTATCGGCCAGTTCGGCGCGCATCAACGAAGCGATCCGCGAAGGCCAGGAACTGGTTGTGCAGGTCGAAAAAGAAGAGCGCGGCAACAAGGGGGCGGCACTCACCACCTTCATCTCGCTGGCCGGCCGCTATGTCGTCCTGATGCCGAACAATCCGCGCGGCGGTGGCGTCTCGCGCCGCATCGAGGGCGACGACCGGGCCGAGCTCAAGGAAGCGATGGACCAGCTGGAGTACCCGAAGGGCGCCAGCATCATCGCCCGTACGGCCGGCATAGGCCGTTCGGCACCCGAGCTGCAATGGGACTTGAACTACCTGCTCAAGCTCTGGAGCGCCATCGACGGCGCGGCCAAGGGCGGCAAGGGCGCCTTCCTGATCTACCAGGAATCGAGCCTCGTCATCCGCGCCATCCGTGACTATTTCAATCACGACATCGGCGACATCCTGATCGACACGGACGACATCTACGACCAGGCGCAGCAGTTCATGGCGCATGTCATGCCCGAGCATGCCGCTCGCGTGAAGCGCTACCGCGACGACGCGGCCCTGTTCAGCCGCTTCCAGATCGAGCACCAGATCGAGTCGGCCTACGCACGCACCGTGCAGCTGCCGTCGGGCGGCGCCATCGTGATCGACCACACCGAAGCGCTGGTTTCGGTGGACGTCAACTCGGCCCGCGCCATCAAGGGCGGCGACATCGAAGAGACCGCCACCCGCACCAACCTCGAAGCCGCCGACGAAGTGGCCCGCCAGATGCGCCTGCGCGACCTGGGCGGCCTGATCGTCATCGACTTCATCGACATGGACGAGTCGAAGAATCGCCGCGAAGTCGAAAGCCGCCTGCGCGACGCGCTGCGCCAGGACCGCGCCCGCGTGCAGTTCGGCTCGATCAGCAAGTTCGGCCTCATGGAAATGAGCCGCCAGCGCCTGAAGCCGGCGTTGAGCGAAGGCTCATCGATCCCCTGCCCACGCTGCGGCGGCTCCGGCCACATCCGCGACACCGAATCGAGCGCGCTCCAGATCCTGCGCATCATCCAGGAGGAGTGCCTGAAGGACAACACGGCCGCCGTGCACGTGCAAGTGCCGGTCGAGGTGGCCTCCTTCCTGTTGAACGAGAAGCGCCCCGAAATCGCCAAGATCGAGCTCAAGCAGCGCGTCACGGTGCTGATGGTGCCGAACAAGACGCTCGAGACACCCAACTACAAGCTCGAACGCCTGAAGCACGACGATCCGCGCCTCGACCACATCGACGCCAGCTACAAGATGGCCGACGAGTTCGAGGATCCGACCTCGGTCACGCGCCGCTCGCAAGAGCCGACCAACAAGCAGACGCCGGTGATCAAGGGCGTGCTGCCCGACGCGCCCGCACCCGTCGCGGTGCCGAAGCCCGAGCCCGTGCGCGCACCCGCGCCCGTCGCGACGGCACCGGTCGTGGTGCCTGTTGCGCCGCCGCCGCCGGCCGAAACCGGCTTCTTCGCCAAACTCAAGAGCTTCTTTGGCGGCACGCCAGCCGCGGCGCCGACGCCAGCACCGGCGCCCGCCCCGGCGGTCGCGGCTGAAGAGACGCCTCGGCAACCGCGTCGCGAAGGCCGCGATGGCCGCCAAGGCGGCGCAGGCCGGGGTGGCCGCGACGGCGAGCAACGCCGCGGCGGGCGCGGCGGGCGGGGCGGCGAGCGGCGCAACGGCCGCGCCGGAGAGCGGCGCGAAGCACGCCCCGCAGGCGCACGCGCGGGCGCCCCGGGGGGCGGGGCGCCCGGGG
>NZ_JAAVVD010000004.1:0-390905 GCF_018449755.1 Variovorax sp. dw_954
ACCTTTTGCCATTTTTCAATCCTTGAAAGAGCATGCCCGTGTGGGGGTTTAACGTCTGCATCGCACTGCGGGTTCCCTTGCCACGGGCAGCGAGGGGCGTGTGATCGCAGACAGATTCAAAATTTCAAATACGGGTACCGGACGCAGAGGACGCGAAGGTTCCGCGAAGGACGCAAAAAGAAAACCAAAAATGAATCTGGATTCTTTTGCGTCCTTTGCGTTTCATCGCGCCCGGTCAAGTCCGATTTATTCTTACTTCGCGCGGGCGGCGACAATGGCTTCGGCGACGTTGCGCGGAGCTTCGGCGTAGTGCTTGAACTCCATCGTGTACGTGGCGCGGCCTTGCGACATCGACCGCAGCGTGGTCGAGTAGCCGAACATTTCCGACAGCGGCACTTCGGCCTTGATGGCCTTGCCGCCACCGATCATGTCGTCCATGCCCTGCACCATGCCGCGACGGCTGGACAGATCGCCCATCACGTTGCCGGCGTAGTCTTCAGGCGTTTCCACTTCGACGGCCATCATCGGCTCAAGGATGACCGGGCTGGCCTTGCGGCAGCCTTCCTTGAAACCGAAGATCGCGGCCATCTTGAATGCCATTTCGTTCGAGTCCACGTCGTGGTACGAACCGAAGTGCAGCGTGACCTTGACGTCCACCACCGGGTAGCCGGCGAGCACGCCCTGGCCCAGCGCTTCGATGACGCCCTTTTCGACCGCGGGGATGTATTCGCGAGGAACCACACCGCCCTTGATCGCGTCGACGAACTCGAAGCCCTTGCCGGCTTCCTGCGGCTCGACCTTCAGGATCACGTGGCCGTACTGGCCCTTGCCGCCCGACTGGCGCACGAACTTGCCTTCAGCATCTTCCACCGTCTTGCGGATGGTTTCGCGGTAGGCCACTTGCGGCTTGCCGACGTTGGCTTCCACGCCGAATTCGCGCTTCATGCGGTCCACGATGATTTCGAGGTGGAGCTCGCCCATGCCCGAAATGATGGTCTGGCCCGATTCCTCATCGGTCTTGACGCGGAACGAAGGATCTTCCTGCGCGAGACGCTGCAGGGCGATACCCATCTTTTCCTGGTCGACCTTGGTCTTCGGCTCGACGGCCTGCGAGATCACCGATTCCGGGAACACCATGCGCTCAAGCGTGACGATCGCGTCCGGATCGCACAGGGTTTCGCCCGTGGTCACTTCCTTCAAGCCGACGCAGGCAGCGATGTCGCCGGCGCGGATTTCGCTGACTTCTTCGCGGTTGTTGGCGTGCATCTGCACGATACGGCCGATGCGCTCTTTCTTGCCGCGCACCGGGTTGTAGACGCTGTCGCCCTTCTTCAGCACGCCGGAGTAGACGCGCACGAAGGTCAGCTGGCCCACGAACGGGTCGGTCATCAGCTTGAACGCGAGGGCCGAGAATTTTTCGCTGTCGTCGGCCTGCCGCACCACCGGGTGCTCGTCGTCATCGGTGCCCGAGACCGGCGGAATGTCGGTCGGTGCGGGCATGTATTCGATGACGGCGTCGAGCATGGCTTGCACGCCCTTGTTCTTGAAAGCCGAGCCGCAGAGCATCGGCTGGATCTCGCCAGCGATCGTGCGCGTGCGGATGGCCAGCTTGATCTCTTCCTCGGTCAGCTTTTCGCCTTCGAGGTACTTGTTCATCAGCTCTTCGCTGGATTCAGCGGCGGCTTCCACGAGCTTCTCGTGGTATTCGTTGCAGACGTCGACCAGGTCGGCCGGGATCTCACCGTAGGTGAAGGTCACGCCCTTGTCTTCGTCCCAGATGATGGCCTTCATCTTCACGAGGTCGACGATGCCCTGGAACTTGTCCTCGGCGCCGATCGGGATCTGGATCACAACGGGGTTGGCCTTCAGGCGGTCGATCATCATCTGGCGAACGCGCAGGAAGTTGGCACCGGTGCGGTCCATCTTGTTGACGAACGCGAGACGCGGAACCTTGTACTTGTTGGCCTGGCGCCAGACGGTTTCCGACTGGGGCTGCACGCCGCCGACGGCGTCGTACACCATCACGGCGCCGTCGAGCACGCGCATCGAGCGCTCGACTTCAATCGTGAAGTCCACGTGGCCCGGGGTGTCGATGATGTTGATGCGGTGTTCCTGGAAATTCTGGCCCATGCCCTTCCAGAAACAGGTGGTCGCAGCCGAGGTGATCGTGATGCCACGCTCTTGCTCTTGCTCCATCCAGTCCATCGTGGCGGCGCCGTCATGCACTTCACCGATCTTGTGGTTCACACCGGTGTAGAACAGGATGCGCTCGGTCGTCGTGGTCTTGCCAGCGTCGATGTGCGCCGAGATACCGATATTGCGGTAGCGCTCGATGGGGGTATTGCGTGCCATGAAATTACTCCGTTAACGGCGGAAAGCCCGCCCACCACATGGCAGGTCGGGCCTCAAGCCTGGTCTGATTGAAAAGACGGTGCTTAGAAGCGGAAGTGGCTGAAAGCCTTGTTGGCTTCTGCCATGCGGTGCACTTCGTCACGCTTCTTCATCGCGCCGCCACGGCCTTCCGTGGCTTCCATCAGTTCGTTGGCCAGACGCAGGGCCATCGACTTCTCGCCGCGCTTGCGGGCAGCTTCCTTGATCCAGCGCATCGACAGGGCGAGGCGACGGACCGGGCGCACTTCGACGGGCACCTGGTAGTTCGCGCCACCGACGCGGCGCGACTTCACTTCGACCATGGGCTTCACATTGTTGATGGCCATGGTGAAAGCCTCGACCGGGTCCTTGCCCGGGTTCTTCTTTTCGATCTGTTCGAGCGCGCCATAAATGATGCGTTCTGCAACAGCCTTCTTGCCGCCTTCCATGATCACGTTCATGAATTTGGACAGCTCGACATTGCCGAACTTCGGGTCCGGCAGGATTTCACGTTTGGGGACTTCGCGACGACGTGGCATTTTTCTAACCTCTTTGCTTCAGTTGGCACCGTTTCCGGCACCGCGAGAGCTAACAAAAACTCTCACTTACTCGACCCGAACCTGGGTCACTACGTCCGATGCACCCGCCAAGGCACGCCGAACACCGCTGAATGAGAACGACAGAAGGACGAATCCTTCAAAAAAACAGAGGACCTATCAGGCCTTCTTCGGGCGCTTCGCGCCGTACTTGGAACGCGACTGCTTGCGGTCTTTCACGCCTTGCAAGTCGAGCGAACCGCGCACGATGTGGTAGCGCACACCGGGCAAGTCCTTGACACGACCGCCGCGAACCAGCACGACGCTGTGTTCCTGCAGGTTGTGGCCTTCGCCGCCGATGTAGGAGATGACTTCGAAGCCATTGGTCAGACGGACCTTGGCAACTTTGCGAAGCGCCGAGTTGGGCTTCTTTGGCGTCGTGGTGTAGACGCGGGTGCAGACACCGCGACGTTGCGGCGAGTTCTGCATGGCAGGGCTCTTGGAGTTGACTTTCTCAACTTCGCGACCCTGACGCACCAATTGATTGATGGTTGGCATGAATGAATAGTCCAAAAATTCTGCAGTGTGGACCCCTGTCGTGACACAGGGACTGCAGATGACGAAAACGTGAAACCCTTCGGAATTTTCCGAAAAGCCCACGATTATAGCAGGCGCGCTCTACTTGATCCAGAGGCGCATGGCATCCCAGGCGCGGCCCGTGATGCCGGCCTGCTCGACGCCCTCGAGCGCCACCAGAGGAACCTCCGTCACCGGCTGGTCGCCCAGCGTGACCCTAAGCGAGCCGATCGCCTGGTTCCTGGCGAAAGGGGCCACCAGCGGATCGGGACGCGCGATCTGCGTCTTGATCTTGCTGGCCGAGCCCGAAGGCACGGCCACGACGATGGGCTCGACGCGGCCGATCTTCATCGTGTTCTGCTTGCCCTTCCACACCGCTGGCGTGGCAACGGGCTGACCGCCGTCGAACAGGCGGACGGCGTCATAGGCCGTGTAGCCCCAGTTCAGCAGCTTTTGGGATTCGTTGGCCCGTGCGTTTTCGCTGGAAGCGCCCAGCAGGATGCTCAGCAGGCGACGGCCACCGGCGAGGTTGGGGAAATCGCGCTTGGCCGTGACGATCATGCAGAAGCCGGCCGCCTCGGTGTAGCCGGTCTTCAGGCCGTCCACGGTCGGGTCGCGGAACAGCAGCAGGTTGCGGTTGGTGTCGTTGGTCGAGGGCGTGCCGGGGTAGCGGTACTTCTTGATCGCGTAGTACTTCACCTCGTCCGGAAAGTCGCGCAGCAGGCGCGTCGCGAGGATGCCGAGGTCCCTTGCGGTCGTCGTGTGGCCGGGCGCGGTCTGGCCTTCCGGATTTTTGTAGGTGGTGTTCTTCATGCCGAGCGCCTTGGCCTGCTCGTTCATGAGTTCGACGAAATGCTCGACGGTGCCACCCACGCCTTCGGCCAGCGCCACGGTGGCGTCGTTGCCCGACTGCACGATCAGGCCCTTGATCAGGTCTTCCACCGGCACCTGCATCTTCGGGTCGATGAACATGCGGGAGCCGGGCATCTTCCAGGCGCGCTGGCTGACCGGCAGGGTCTGCGTCAGGGTGATCTTCCTGGCGCGCAGCGCGTCGAAGACCACGTAGGCGCTCATGAGCTTGGTCAGCGAAGCCGGTTCGACGGGGCTGTCGATGTCCTTCTGCGCAAGGATCTGGTTGGCGGTGAGGTCCAGCAGGAGGTAGCTGCGGGCCGCGACATCCGGCGGCGCGGGAACCTGGGCGGATGCCGGGATGCAGAACGGCAATGCGACAGCGAGCAGAAGCGCACGCAGCGCATTCGAAAAACGGGTCATGGAGGGACGGGGAGCGAAGGGAAAACTAGCCCGGGCGCAGATGGCGGGCGACGAGATTCTTGAGCAGCGGCAATTGTCCGTGAAAGAAATGCCCGCCTCCGGGAACCACCATGACAGGAAGTGACTGCGGGCGTGACCAATCCATCACTGCGGCGAGCGAAACCGTGTCGTCCTGTTCGCCGTGGACCACCAGCACGCGCTCGTGCGACGCGGCGGGTATCGGCGGCGGCGGCACGCGCTCGACGCTCGGGCCGACCAGTGCGATGCGCTGGATGTCGCGTGAACCCCAAAGCGACTGCAGCGCATTGATGGCGACGAAGGCGCCGAAGGAGAAGCCGGCGATCGACAAGGGCCCGTCGGGCGCGACTTGCTGCACCACCGCCAGCATGTCCTCGGCCTCGCCGCGCCCCTCGTCGTGCCCGCCTTCGCTGGCGCCGACGCCGCGGAAGTTGAAGCGCACGGCTGTCCACCCGGCGCCGACGAATGCGCGCGCCAGCGTCTGCACCACCTTGTTGTCCATGGTGCCGCCAAACAGTGGATGGGGATGCGCGATGACGGCAACGCCCTGGGGCGCCGTGCCGGCGGCCGGCGCATCGCGCAGGGCCTCGATGACCCCGGCGCCGCCGTGCAGCTGGATTCTTTCGGTCCGGGGGTTCACCTTCAGCGCCCCACGCTGGGCGGCAGCAGCAGGCGCTCGACGACCTGGCCGTTCTTCAGGTGCGAGTCAACGATCTCGTCGATGTCTTCCGTGTCGACGAAGCTGTACCAGACCGCGTCCGGATACACCACGGCCACCGGACCGCCCGCGCAACGATCGAGGCAGCCCGCCTTGTTCACGCGAACCTTGCCCTGGCCGGCCAGTCCGGCCTGCTTGACGCGCATCTTGCAGTGGTCGAAGCCGGCCTGCGCGTTGTGCTGGGAGCAGGAGTCTTCGCCGTTCTTGCGTTCATTCAGGCAGAAGAAGATGTGGCGGGCGTAGTAGCCGCTCTGTGCGGGGGGCGGAGGCGTGGGCATCGGACGATTCTAGGTTTGGCCGCCGCGGCGCGAGAGCGCCAGCACCACGTAGCCCAGCGTGGCGAAGGGCCAGAGCCAGCCGAGCCACTGCGCCAGGCCGTTGAAGCGTATGAAGCGACCCTGCTCCCAGGTCGCCAGCGTCTGGGCGAAATAGGCGCTCTCCGGCGCCTGATTGAGCAGGCTCAGGTGCACGACCAGCGCCAGGATCAGCAAGCCGCCGCACAGGCGACGCGGCGCCCACAGCAGCGGCACGCCCATCACAACGGCCGCCGCGATACCGACTTGCACCGGCAGGCTGAGCCAGGACCAGGCATGCGGCGGCCCGTAGCTCAAGGCCGCCGACAGCGCGCTGCCGGCAATTCCGGCCAGCAAGGTCAGCGACAGCAGCAGCGCGCGCTGCGCCACCGCGCGTACCACGAAGAAGCCCAGCAGGCAGGGCACCAGAGCGCCCAGCATCACGCAGAGCAGTTCGACGCCCGGCACCAGCGGCTGCAACTCGAACTGGCGCACCGGCATCCAGTCGAGGAAGGGAGTGTCCATCAGGAGTTCGGAGATGGCCGCCTCGACGCGCTCGAACACCTGCCCCAAGCCGAAGGTCACCGCCGCAGGAAACAACAGCGCGACCGGCCAGAGCGCGATCAGCACCAGCGCCCCGCGCGGCTCCTCGACGAACCATTTCGAACGGGCGGTGTGCCAGTGCGCAATCACGCCCAGGCGTTCCAGGCCGGCCGCGAGCACCGCGCCGACCAGCGCGCCGGCCGAATTCAGGCTGAGGTCCACGTTGGAAGGCACGCGCACAGGCAGGTAGCTTTGCAGCGTCTCCATGGCAAACGAGATCGCCACGCCGGCGAGCGTGGCGCGCAGCACGGCGCCGGGTGCCCCCAGTCCCGTGCGTGTGCGCATCACGGTCAAGGCGGACAGGAACCCGAAAGGGACGTAGCCCACCACGTTGACGGCGAAATCGAACCCGGTCCAGTACTTCGGCCACGGCGCGGCCAGGTAAGCCCAGGGCGCGATCCCCTGGTCGCGCCAGTCGGCAAACGGATACAGGCTGGCGTAGACGATCAGCGCCGCATAGGCCAGCGCAAGGGGGAGAGCGGTTGTCTTGTGGGCGGCCAAGGATCAGAACGGGCGCACGACCACCAGCAGGACGATCGCCAGCAAGAGCAATACTGGCGCCTCGTTGAACCAGCGGTACCAGCGATGGCTGCGCCGGTTCTCGCCGGCCTCGAAGCGCCGCAGCAGCACACCGCAGCCGTGGTGGTAGCCGATGACCACCAGCACCAGCGCGAGCTTGGCATGCAGCCAGCCATTGCCCGGCCCGCGTCCGGCGCCGAATCCCAGCCAGAGCCACAGGCCGAGGACCAATGCGGGAACGGCCAGCACGGTGGTGAAGCGCATCAGCTTTCGGGCCATCAGGAGGAGCCGCGCCCGTTCGGCGATCGACTCCGGCGGCACCATGGCCAGGTTCACAAAGATGCGCGGAAGGTAAAAAAGACCGGCAAACCAGCTTGCGACGAAGACGATATGCAGTGACTTGACGACGTTGAACCAGAGCATCCGGCGCAGTTTAGTGGGCGCACGCTCCGATGCGAGCGGGCAAAAAAAAGCCCGGCGTCAAAACGCCGGGCCAGGAAGCCCTTTTGCTGTCACACATCAAGGCACCCGCTCAGGGAGGAAAAGCGGGGGACGACAAGTCGCCCAAGACAGAATTTAACAAAGCCTTCCGACCCTTTCAACCCAGTGGTAACTATTTTTTGACGTTTGTGGCGCGCAAGATACAACCAAACGTTTCATCTCGTCGAAATCCCCGGACGAACGGTCGTGCGAAAACAACAAGCCGGCGCCGACATCACTTCAGGCACAATTTTCGGCATGACCCCCCTCGCCCCCTTCCCCGCCGGCCGGCCACGCAGGCTGCGCCGCGACGCCTTTTCGCGCAACCTGGTGCGCGAACATGCCGTGACCGCCCATGACCTGATCTACCCCGTGTTCGTGCAGGAGGGCCAGAAGAAGCGCGATGCCGTGGCCTCGATGCCGGGCGTCGACCGGTTGAGCCTGGACTTGCTGCTGCCGGTGGCGGAGGAATGCGTGGCGCTGGGCATCCCGGTGATGGCCCTGTTTCCGGTGATCGACAGCAGTCTCAAGACGCCGTCGGGCGATGAAGCCTTCAACCCGGATGGCCTGATCCCCCGCGTGGTCGCCGCACTCAAGTCGCGCTACCCCGAACTGGGCGTGATGACCGACGTGGCGCTGGACCCCTACACCAGCCACGGCCAGGACGGCTTGCTGGACGACACCGGCTACATCCTCAACGACGAGACGGTGGAAGTGCTGACGAAGCAGGCACTCACTCAAGCCGAAGCCGGCGTCGACATTGTGGCGCCCAGCGACATGATGGACGGGCGGATCGGCGCGATCCGCGACATGCTCGAAACCGACGGCATGATCCACACCCGGATCATGGCCTACAGCGCCAAGTACGCCAGCGCCTTCTACGGCCCCTTCCGTGACGCGGTCGGCTCGGCCGCCAACCTCGGCAAGAGCAACAAGAAGGTCTACCAGATGGACCCGGGCAACAGCGACGAGGCGCTGCGGGAAGTGGCCATGGACATTGCCGAAGGCGCGGACATGGTAATGGTCAAGCCCGGCATGCCGTACCTCGACATCGTGCGCCGCGTGAAGGAAGAGTTCCGCGTGCCGATCTTCGCCTACCAGGTCAGCGGCGAATACGCGATGCTGAAGGCCGCTGCGCACAACGGCTGGCTCGACCACGACGCCGTGATGCTGGAAAGCCTGCTCGCCTTCAAGCGCGCGGGCGCCGATGGCGTGCTGACCTACTTTGCGCTGGACGCCGCCCGCCTGCTCCAAAAACAATAGCGCCGTCTGCCCGATGCATGGGCAAGGGCGGGTTCGGCTCACGGAATACCGATGCGCAGCTTCGAGATCAACAGCACCCAGGTGCGCGAGCATGATGCCTTGGCGCCACTGGCCCTGCCGGGCGCCTGCGGCGGCGACAGCTACCTGTGGATTTCCCTGACGCGGGAGGAATTCCGGTCGCAGCTCGACACGGTGCAGGACGTCCTGCAAAGCCTCTGCGGCACGCAACTGGTCGACCTGCACGTGCTGGACCTGCTCAACGAGCAGTTGCCGTCTCACTACGACTACACCTCGATCTACGACGTGCTGGTGATCCGGCGCCTGGCGACGAGCCCGGGAAGCATGGGCGCTGCCGCGCAGGCGCCCGCGCCAGACAACCCGACCGCCGTGCCCGATGGGCCGTCGCTGCTCAAGCGCATCGAGACCCGCCCGGTGGGCTTTGCCGTGTTCGACCGCGTCCTGCTGTCGGTGCACCCGGAAGACGGCGCGGTGCGCGACGCCTACGCGGCCAAGCTGCTGGCCACGGGCACGCCGGGCGTGGCCACATTCGCGCCCTCCCCCGCTCCAGATGGGCGACCGGCGAGCAAGCGCCTGCCGACCGGCCCGGCCGACCTGATGCTGCGGCTGGTCAACCAGATCGTCGATGGGTACCTGGACCTGCGACGCGAGATGACGCGCCAGATCGACCACTGGCAGGCGGAACTGATCGACGTCAAGAGTCGCTTCTCCAATTGGGGCGCGCTGATGCAGGCGCGCCAGTCCCTGCATCGGCTCGACGAGATCTGCGAGGACCAGCGCGGCGCGGTGCAGGACTGGATCGACGCGCTGGAGACGCTGCCCACGCCCGACGACCCGGCCGAGCGCCGCGAGCGCGAACTGGTGATGATCCGCAGTCGCGACGTGCACGAGCACATCGAGCGCGTGCTGCACCACGTCCGCCGGCTGGAGCAGAACGCGGAGACCGCGGTGCAGATGCATTTCAGCGTGCAGAGCCATCGCACCAACGACATCATGCGGGTGCTGACGGCGCTGACGGCGGTGTTCCTGCCGCTCAATCTCATCGCAGGCATCTTCGGCATGAACTTCGAGTTCATCCCGCTGGTGCACAAGGCTGATGGCTTCTGGATCGCGATGGGGGCGATGGGGGTGATCGCGGTGGTGCTGGTGGTGGTGTTCTGGCGGAAGCGGTACCTCGCCCGCACCGCTCGTTAGGAAGGGGTGAATCTTCCTACTGCGGACGCCGATCTCGGGCCTGTGCTGCTCACCGCACGGGAGTGCGGTTCCGCTGCTCGACCCGACCTCGGCGCCCTCGCTACGGAATCTTCACCCCTTCCGGCCGGCGCTTGACTGAAAAAAAGGGCCGGGTGGTGCTGCGCACCTACCCGGCCCTTCATGCGTCCTGCGGACTCTTACATCCGGGTCGAGTTCCTGCGGACCAGCTCTGCGCGGACGTCGACCGGGTTGCCCATCGTCGACACGAGCTTGCTGTTGACGCGCGAACTTGCGTTCACGTTCTGGTCCGGGGCGGCCGCGGTGCGGACGGCCTCGGCCTTCACCACGCTGCGATCACCCGAGACCTCGACGGTCTCCGCACCGCGCGAACCGCGCGTCACGTTCTGGTCCGGAGCGCGGGCCGCACGCATGGCCTCGCCCTGCACATCCGCACGATTGAGACCGGACCGAGGCGCTTGAACACCTTCGTAGGTCTCTGCCTGGGCGCCCGTCGCAGCGATGAGCCCGACGGCTGCGAACACGACAGATGCGAAAAGATTGGAGGCTTTCATGGGAGTTCCCGGATCAGGTGGTGTGGCAGCGTGGGGACGGATCACAGCGCGGCTTGGCGCTGTGCCGCCGGGCGACGGACCGCCAGCGAACCGTTGGTGTACTGCGCCGGCACGGTGTCGCGGTAGAAAGCGCGGCGGTCGAGGCTGGCCAGCGGGTCATGCGCCTTGGCGAAGGCTTCGGCACGCATCACGGCGCGATCGACGGTGCTGTTGGTGGCAGCGACCACGCCGTCATTGGCACCTTCGGCGTAGGGGTTGGCCGAGTGGGCGGCGACGGTCGCTTCTGCCGCGACTTCGGCGCGGGCGCGCTGGTTCGTCGGCGCTTGCACGCCTTGATAGGTTTCAGCCTGGGCGCCAGCGGCGGCAAAGAGAGCGATGGCAGCGGCGGCGAGGATGTTCGAGGTCTTCATGATGATGTTTCCTTAGGTTGGGACTGGACTTACAGACGAGACGTCAACGATGCCGTGCCGGCAGCAACGGGCATCATGTGCAGCGCGCGTGCTGCGGCATACGTTTCTGCTTGCACGCGGGTGACAGTCAGCAGGGCCCTGAGTACGTCGATGAACTTGGCGGTCATTTCTTTTTTCCTTTCGAGGTTTCAACAAGAATGGATTTCTCGTCCGGTCCTTGTTTTGTCGGATTGGCAGTAGTGCGGCTCCGTGCATCGAATTTTGGACGCATTGCCTAGGTAAAAACCCTCGAAAATCGAATCACCGCGTTCACGAACTGGAAACAATGGACAGCCTTGACCTCATCAAGACCTTCAGGGAAGTGGCGGCCTGTGGCAGCTTCTCCAAAGCCGCCGCCAGGCTTGACATGTCCAAGGCCACGGTCAGCAAGTACGTGGCCGAACTGGAGACGCGCTTCGGCGTGCGCCTGCTGAACCGGTCTACGCGCTCGGTCAGCCTCACCGACGCCGGCGCCCTGCTGCTGGAGCGCAGCAAGCCGGTGCTGGAGATGGTCGAGTCGACCCAGGCCGAGATGCAGGGCCTGGCCGAAAAGCCGCGCGGGCGCCTGCGCATCTCGGCCACCCACGGCATGGGGCAGGGCAACCTGCCGGGGTTGCTGGCGCAATTCATGGGTCACTACCCTGATGTGCACATCAGCCTGCAATTGACAAACCGCACCGTGGACATGGCCGAGGAAGGCATCGACCTGGCCCTGCGCTTCGGCCCCATCACCGACGACAACCTGATCGTGCGTCGGTTGCTGCTGATGGACCTGGTCGTCTGCGCTTCACCACGCTACTGGAAGAAGCACGGCAAGCCCGTGCTCCCGTCGGATCTCGCACATCACGATGCGCTCACCAACTTCAACCAGGGCCAGCATCCGCAGTGGGGCTTCGTGGTCGATGGCAAGCCGGTCACCGTGAATGTGAAGAGCCGCATGGACGCCACCGAGGGCGCACCGCTGATCGAGGTCGCGCTGCATGGCTACGGCGTGCTGTACCTGCCTGCGCTGCTGGTGCAGTCGCACATCGACCGGGGCGAGCTGGAGCCGGTGCTGCAGACCTACGTGCGCAGCGACATGTGGCTGTCTGCGGCCTACCTGCAACGCCGCCACAACAGCGCCGCGTTGAGGGCGCTGCTGGACTTCCTGGAGACGCGGATCAAGGGGCCGGCCAGGATCGTGCGGCCGAAGAAAGCCTGACCCAGGCTCCAGCAACTGCCGGTCGCCCCGGCATGGGGGCGCGCGTTGGCGATGACGGCCTTGACGCCGTTACTCGTCAGCCGACGTGCCGGGCAAAGAAGGCCAGCGTGCGCTCGAGCGCGAGCTTGGCCGCCACGGCGTTGTACGAACCGCGCTGGTCGCAATTGAAGCCGTGGCCGCATTCGTACACGTGCACCTCGACCTCGGGGTGCGCGGCGCGGAAGGCATCGACGGTGGGCATGGGGATCCAGTGGTCGTTGTTGCCGAAATGGACCAGCACCGGCACCTTGGGTTGCAACGCGCTTTCTTCCGGCGTGGTCATGCCGCCGCCGTAGTAAGGCGCGGCGGCGGACAGGCCCGACACCACGGCTGCCGCGCGCCAGGTGAGCAAACCGCCCCAGCAATAGCCCACGATGCCGACCTTGCCGGCCTTGCCCGCGTAGTCGACCGCGGCCTGGATGTCCTGCAGCACACCCGGCGGCGGCAGGGCTTCCACGGCCGTCTTGAGCGCGAAGCCGGCCTTCATGTCGTCCTCGGTGTAGCCGAGTTCGACGCCCTGCTTCACGCGGTGGAAGGTGGCGGGCGCCACGGCGAGATAGCCCGATGCCGCATAGCCGTCGGCCACGGCGCGGATGTGCGAGTTGACGCCGAAGATCTCCTGCACGACGACGATGGCGCCCTTCGGCTGGCCCGCGGGCTCGGCCACGTACGCCGGGAAAGTGAAGCCGTCCCTGGCAGTGAGATCGATGAATTGGCCCATGGTCATTTGCTCCGTTGGTGGTGATGGTTATTGCAGCGCGCTGGCGAGGAAATCGAGCCGGTCCTGGCCCCAGAAGATCTCACCGTCGACAACATAGCTCGGCGCGCCGAAGACGCCGGCGTCGATGGCCTCTTGCGTGTACTGCTCGTAGGCTTCCTGCGCGGCCTGGCTTTGCGACTGATCGATGAGGCGCGCGGGCAGGCCGCATTCGACCACCAGCCCTTCGAGGTGCTTCGGGTCGGCGATGTTGAGTTGCTGAACCCACACCGCCGCGAATATCGCGCTGCCCAGCTTCATCGCGGCGTCGGTGCCATGGTGGAGGTCGGCGGCGATGATGAGCTTGGACGCATCGTCGGTGGCCACCGGGAAGAACTTGGGCTTGGGCACCAGCGGCATGCCGAGATGGCGCGAGAAGCGTGCAAGCTCCACCAGTCGATAGGCCTGTCGTTGTGGCGCACGCTTGCCGAGCGGCAAGCCGCCCGACACCGGGAATACCGCGCCCATGTCTATGGGCCGCACGCGCACGGTGGCGCCCGCGGCCTTCGCGATGGCGGCCAAACGTGCATGGCCGAGGTAGGTCCACGGACTTTGCGGGGTGAAGTAGTAGTCGATGGTTCGACTCATGCCGTCTCCTCGATGATGTAATCGGCGCTCGAGGGGGTTTTAACTGAGGCACGGATTCTGTGCAGGAGATGGGCTTTGAACAAGGTGCTATTGATCACTGGCGGCAGTCGCGGCATCGGCGCGGCGACGGCCCTTCTCGCCGCGCAGCGCGGCTGGGCCGTGGCGGTCAACTACGCCAGCCAGGCGGCGGCGGCTGACGAGGTGGTGCAAGCCATCCGCGCTGGCGGCGGCACCGCGATGACCGTGCAGGGCGACGTCGGCGACGAGGCGCAGGTGATGGCGATGTTCGCCCGGGTGGACGCCGAACTCGGCCCGCTCGCCGGCCTGGTCAACAACGCCGGCGTGGTCGACATGCAGGCGCGCGTCGACGAGATGAGCGTGGCGCGGCTGGAACGCATGATGCGCATCAACGTGATCGGCAGCATCGTCTGCGCACGCGAGGCGGTGAAGCGCATGAGCACGCGGCACGGCGGCAAGGGCGGCGTGATCGTGAACCTTTCGAGCGCTGCGGCGCGGCTCGGCTCGCCGGGCCAGTACGTGGACTATGCGGCGAGCAAGGGCGCGATCGACAGCCTCACCATCGGCCTGGCCAAGGAAGTGGCCGACGAAGGTATCCGCGTGAACGCGGTGCGCCCGGGCTTGATCGACACCGAGATCCATGCCTCGGGCGGCCTGCCCGACCGGGCCAGGCAACTCGCGTCGACAGTGCCGATGAAGCGCACCGGCAGCGCCGAGGAGGTGGCGCACGGCATCGTGTGGCTGCTGTCGGACGAGTCCAGCTACACCACGGCGACGATCCTCGACGTGACCGGAGGACGCTGACGTGGCCACCGCATCGCAGACGATGGACCTCATCAAGCCAATGATCTCGCTGCTGGCCATCGTGAACCCGTTGGCCATCGTGCCCTTCTTCATCCACTACACGCAGGGCTTCACCGACGGGCAGCGGCGCAGGACGATCCTGGTGTCGTCGTTCAGCGCGTTCATCGTGATCGCCACCTGCGCGTTGCTCGGCTTGCAGTTACTGGACTTCTTCGGCATCTCGATCGCAAGTTTCCAGGTGGGCGGTGGCTTGTTGCTGCTGATGAGTTCGCTGTCGATGCTGAATGCGCAACCGGCCGAGATGAAGACCACGACCGAGGAAATCCGCGCGACCGAGGTGAAGGCCTCGCTGGGCGCATCGATCGCGGTGGTGCCGCTGACCATTCCGTTGCTGACGGGGCCGGCCACCATGTCGACGGTGGTGATCTATGCCGAGAAGACGCGGCACATCTGGGAACTGCTGCTGCTCGTGGGCTACGGCGCGGTGATCGCCCTTGCAACGGCAGCCGCCTTCTCGCTGGCCCAGCCGATCGCTCGCGCATTGGGCAGGACGGGCATCAATGTCATGACGCGGCTGATGGGATTGATACTTGCGGCGCTGGCGGTGGAAGTGATGGCGGACGGGTTGGGCAAGCTTTTTCCTATCCTGCTTCGCACGCCCTGAGGCCGTCGCACGGCGGCGGAGTTAGTTAGCACTCGGCGCCTACATCGTCAAGCCCCGCAGCGGGCATTACAGTCAGTGATCCCGATGCCCATACTGGCCTTCTCTTTCCAACGAGGAGAAGTCCATGAACCTGCGTCCAATCGCGTTGAGCATGTCCGTCGCGCTACTGGCGGCATGCGCCGCGCCCCCATCCAAGGCGCCGTTGCCGCCTGACGTCAGGATCGAGGCGCCGAACGACTCCCTTGCGCCGGATATCAAGGCGTTCTCCGGCAAGTGGACCGGCAGGTGGATCAACAGCCTGACCCAGCTCGACCACACGCTCGTCGTCGAGAAGATCGATGCAACGAAGGCGACGGTCATCTATTCGGTTGGAGAGCCGACCACTTCGAACGTCAACATCACGCCCCAGTGGCGAAGGGTCACGGCGACCGTGAGCCCCGGCACACTGGAGTTCAAGTTCCCCAATGGCACGGCGGTGGTCTACAAGCTGCAGGCCAATGGCACGCTGGCCGGCACCTACACGAGCAACGGCTTCAACACGACCGCAACCCTGACACGCGCGCCGGCTTGAAGCGCAGCGCGCCAGGGAGACTCCGAGCGACGCCATGAAGGGGCTCAGCTGTTCGGAGTCTTTCTACAAGTCCAGCCGCGCGAGTGCCTCGCGCACGTCGGCCGGCGAGCGCACCTGCACCGCCTGCAACCCGGCTGCCACCGCGCCAACCACGTTCTCGACCAGGTCGTCGAAGAACAGGATGTTCGCGGGCGCGACGCCGATGGCATCGGCGATGTGCACGAAGGCTGCCGCCTCCGGCTTGCGCATGCCGATTTCGGAGGACACGAACACGCGGTCGAAAGTGGCCGCGATGCGCGGATAGGCTGCGTTCCAGGCGCGCTGGTGTTCCGCGTTGGTGTTGCTGAAGGCGTAGCACGGACAGTGCTTGCGCGCCTGCGCAACGACGTCGAGGGTTTCGCTGATCTCCACCCCGAAGATGCGATTCCAGCCTTCTGCGATCTGGGCGTCGCTCGCGCTGAGTTCGAGGTTGCGGCGCAGGCCATCGAAGTAGGCGGCCGGCGTGATCTCGCCGCGTTCGAACTGGCGGTAGGGCTCGTCGTGGCCGAAGCGCTCGCGCAGTTCGCGCAATGGAAGTGCGGAGAGCGGCGCCCAGTGCCGGATCGCATGTTCGAAGTCGAACTCGAACACCACGTTGCCCAGGTCGAACAGAAGTGCCTCAACGCGCGGCACGGGCATCCCTCGAAGTCTCCAGGTCGACGATGCGCGGCTTGATCGTGCCGCCCTCCACGATGAGTTCGCCGATCGAGATCGGCAGGCTGAATCGACGCGGCCCGGCGCTGCCGGGGTTGATGTAGAGCACGCCGTGGCGCGACTCGATCTTCGGACGATGCGAATGCCCGGTGAGCACCACTTGCACGCCGGCCGCGGCGGGGTCGATGTCGAGGTCCTCGAGGATGTGCAGCGCGTAGATGAAGATGCCGCCGACCTCGACCATGTCGGTGTCGGGCACGGCGTCGGCCCAGGGCTGGCGGTCGTTGTTGCCGCGCACGGCGGTGAGGGGCGCGATGGCGGCCAGCCGGTCCAGTACTTCGGGGCCGCCGATGTCGCCACCGTGCACGATGTGGTCGCAGCCCTTGAGGAAGGACAGCGCCTCGGGCCGCAGCAGGCCGTGGGTGTCGGAGATGAGGCCGATGCGTGTCAATTGCTTTGCTCGATGTGCTGCTACTTCAGGCCGTCGACCCATTGGACCATGTCGTTGACGGCAGCATCGGTGGCGGCGGCCAGCGCCTTGACGCCGCCAGGGGCATCGGCTGTCGCTGCCGGACGCTGCACGGTGAAGGTCTTCTGGCCGCGCACGCGGTCGCCGCCCGGCGCGCCGGTGATCAGGGTAGCCCGCAGGCGCACCAGGCCGGCGCTGGTCGAAGGCGTGTCGAAGACCTGGCTGAATTCCTCCAGCGTCACGCGC
The DNA here is from genome assembly GCF_018449755.1 of Variovorax sp. dw_954. NCBI lineage: Bacteria > Pseudomonadati > Pseudomonadota > Betaproteobacteria > Burkholderiales > Comamonadaceae > Variovorax > Variovorax sp. dw_954. Next base: position 16,932 of record NZ_JAAVVD010000004.1, read on the forward strand.
AGGGTGTCGGGCGCCTTGCCTTCGGCGCGGGTCATGCTGGCGTTCTCTTCGGCATTGAGCACCAGGCGGTGTTGCGACAGGCCGTTGCGCAGCCGCTGCCGCACCATCTGCGTCGGCGCCATGCTCCAGCGGGCCTGGCCGTAGGGGCGCAGTTCGTTGGCGTCGGCATAGCCGAGGCGGTAGAGGATCTGGGTGCCGTCCAGGCGCGGGTTGGTCTCGGGTTCGGTGAGCGCGATGGTCGGCAGCGTCGGGGCGGCGACCGGCGCGGGCGCGGTGTCGCCGGGGCCGAAGTCGTACAGGGTGATGCGCGAGGGCTTGTCGGGCAAGGCACCGCAACCGGCGAGCACGGCGCTGATGCCCAGGAAGGCGGCGGCAGCCGTGCCGCGAGCGCGATCGAAAAAGGTCTGGATGGCAGGGGTCATGCGTGTCACCTTCAGGGTCGCGCGGTCGCGGGTGGCGCGGAGAAGCCGGGCTCACCCGGGCCGGGCGCGACGCCGCCGTTGCCGTACAGCAGCGACTGCGGGTTGTCGTTGATGTTGTCCGCCGTTCGGCCAAGCCGGCGCACGGTGCGCGAGGCGTCGTCGGCCACGCGGTTGATGCGAGGCATGGTCGTGCCGCTGAAGTTCTCGACCGCGACCGCAAGCGACTTGGCGCCATCGCCGACACGCGTCAGGGCGCCGTCGGGCTGGTTGAGCCGCGCGACCGTGGTGTTGAGGTTGTTGGCCACGCGCGAGACGTCGCTGGCGGCCTTCTTCACACGGTCGAGCGTCTCGGGCATGCGCTTGAGCGCTGGGCTCAGGTCGGCCTTGATCGTCTTGTCGAGCGTCTGCGTGAGGCGATTGGCGCCGGCGGCCGCCTGCGAGATGTTCTCGAGTGCATCGCCGATGCGCTTCTGGTTCTCGTCGGCGAGCAGCACGTTCGCGCGCTTGGCCGCCAGCTCGACCTGGTTGAGGATGGCCTCGCCGCGTTCCTGCAGCGCCGCCAGCAGGGAGGGCCGCAGTGGAATGCGCGGCGGGTTGTCGTTGTTGGGCGCGAGCGACTCTTGCGACTCGCCCTTGTCGTCCAGCGCGATGAAGGCCAAGCCTGTCACGCCCTGGTAGCTCAGCGACGCGAAGGTCGACGTGGTGAGCGGCACCTTCTCGTCGACGCTGATGCGCACGCGCACATTGCCCTTCACCTTGGGGTCGAAGTCGATCGACGCGACCTTGCCGACCGCGATGCCGCGGTAGCGCACCATCGCTTGCGGCTGCAGCCCGCTGACGGCATCGCGCGTGGAGAGTTCGTAGATGTTGCGCACCGTGTCGTCGCGCGTGAGCCAGACTACCAGCGCGACGAGCGCGGCCAGCAAGCCGATCACGAACGCGCCTGCGGCAATGGCATGGGACTTGTTTTCCATGGCGACCTCGCTATCGTTTCTCGTGCAGGGCTTCCATGGCACGCTGGCCACGGCCGCCGAGGAAATACTCGTGGATGAACGGATGCGGATAGGCGATCACGTCGCGCGCGCTGCCGGTCACGATCACCTTCTTGTCGGCGAGCACGGCAATGCGGGTGCTCAGGTCGAACAGCGTGTCGAGGTCGTGCGTGACCATCACCACGGTGAGCCCCAACTCGCGGTGCAGGCCGCTGAGCAGGTCGCAGAAACCATCGGCGCTTTCGGGGTCGAGGCCGGCGGTGGGCTCGTCGAGCAGCAGCAGCGGCGGGTCCATGATGAGCGCACGCGCCAGCGCCACGCGCTTGATCATCCCGCCCGACAGGTCCGACGGGCTCTTGGCCGCCTGCTGCGGATCGAGCCCCACCATCTGCAACTTGACCAGCGCCGCGTCGCGGATCAGTTCGTCGGGGAAGACCTTCAGCTCGCGCAGCGGAAACGCGATGTTGTCGAGCACGCTGAAGGCGGAGAACAGCGCGCCGTGCTGGAACAGCATGCCGACGTTGGCTGCGGCCATGCCGCGGAAGTGGCCGGGCGGCCGGCCGAGCACGCTGACCTCGCCCTTGTCCGGATGCTCCAGCCCCAGGATCTGGCGCAGCAGCACCGTCTTGCCGGTGCCCGAGCCGCCCACCAGCGACAGCACCTCGCCGCGGCGGATCACCAGGTTGAGATCGCGGTGCACGACCTGGTCGCCGTCGGGCGACTTGAAGACGGTCCAGAGATTGCGGATCTCGACCACGTTCTCGACTGTGTTGGCCGGCCCCATCATTGGCGCAACCCGAAGCCCTTGAAGAGCACGGCGAACAGGGCATCGACAAGGATCACGATGGTGATCGAAGTCACCACCGACGATGTGGTGCCGCGCCCCAGGCTCTCGGTGTTGGGCTTCACCTTGAGCCCGAAGTAGCAGCCGATCAGCGCGATCAGGATGCCGAACACCGCCGACTTCGACAGGGCAATCCAGAGGTTCGACAGCGGCACCGCGCGCGGCAGCGCCGTCAGGAAATAGATGGGCGAGATGTCGAGCGCCGCGTTGGCCGCCATCATGCCGCCAATGAGCGCGGCCATCGAGGTCCACATGCTGATCAGCGGCATCGCGATGGCGAGCGCCAGCACGCGCGGCATGACCAGCCGGAAGCCGTGCGAGATGCCCATCACGCGCATGGCGTCGAGTTCTTCCGTCACGCGCATCACGCCGATCTGCGCGGTGATGGCCGAGCCGGAGCGCCCGGCGATCAGCACTGCCGCCAGCACCGGGCCGAGTTCGCGGATGAGCGACAGCCCGAGGATGTTGACGATGAAGGCCTCGGCGCCGAAGTTGCGCAACTGTTGCGAGGTGAGGTAGGCCAGCACCACGCCGATGAGCAAGCCGACCAGCGCGGTGATCGGCAGCGCGGTGGCGCCGAACTGGTAGAGCTGGCCCGAGAAATCGCGCCACGGCGCGCGGTGCGGCGCGCGGAAGAGCCGGACGATGTCGAGCGTGAGCTGGCCGATGATGCGCAGGAAATCGCGCGCCACGAACAGGACGCGCGGGCCGGTGTGCGCGAAGGCCCGGACGCGGTCGGCCAAGCTCTTCGGCGGCTCCTCGGGCATGCTGCAGGTGTACTGCGCGACCTGGTCGAGCACGGCCTTGTGCTGCGCGTCCATTTCCAGTTGCGCGGGCCATGCCTTGCCCCAATGGTTCCAGAGCACCTGCGCGCCAACGTGGTCGAGCGCATCGATGGGCCGCAGGTCCCAGGCCGTCGCGGAACGCGTAGAGGCCAGGCCTTGCAGCAGCGTCTGCCATGCGTTCGGCTGGGCAATCGCCATGGCGGTCCAGCGGCCACTGGCCGTGACCGTGCCGGACGTCTGTTCGACGCGCGGTGCGGTGTCAGGCGCGGGAGGCGCAACGGCGGGCATGGGCTCGATGTGTTCCGGGAAGCGCGCTGGTTGGGAGGGGTGTCAAGGCTCGCGTCATCGTAACCGCTGGGGCTGCGCGCGCGGTGTAGGAACGACCCCCACCCGGGCACCGCTGCCGAAGCCACCCGCCAGCGTTTCGCGCAGCCAGGCGACGAAGGATGCGACGGCGCGCGGCACATGGGTCGCATACGGGCGGATGGCGTAGAGCCGATCGCCGAAGGCACCGACGGGTTGCCACTGCGGCAGCACCTCGACCACCTTGCCGGACTGCAACGCGGCCTGCGCGCTGAAGTCCGGCAGCAGCGCGATGCCGAGGCCCGCGATGGCGGCATCGCGCAGCGCTTCGCTGTTGTTGGCGGCGAGCGGGCCGGTGACCGCCACCGTGACGCGCGGGGCATTCACGGGGGTCCGTCCTGTCGCCCTGGCCTCGAAGTGCCAGGCGGGCGTGTCCTGTGCGCGTGGGTAGTGCAGGCAATCGTGATCGGCGAGTGCCTGCGGTGTGTCGGGATTGCCACGTCGGCGCAGATAGGCGCGGCTCGCGACCAGCACGGAACGCGTGTCGCACAGCGTCCAGGCGACGTGCGTGTCGGGCGGCGCAGCGCTGTGGCGCACGGCGAGGTCGAAGCCTTCCATGGCGAGGGAACTGAGACGGTCGGAGAGGTCGAGTTCGATGCGCACTTCAGGCTGTGCGCGCAAGAAGTCCGCCAGCCGCGGCACCAGTTGCTGCCGCGCGAAGGCGACCGGCGCCGTCACGCGCACCAGCCCGCGCGGCACGCCTGCGAGGTCGCGCACGCCCGCGAAGCTGTGGGCGATGTCCTCGAACGGCTGCCGCATGTCTTCCACCAGGTGCCGGCCGGCGTCGGTGAGCCGCATGCTGCGGGTGGTGCGCTGCACCAGCGGCACGCCGGCGGCGCGCTCGAGTTCGGCGATGCGCTGGCTCATCGCCGCCTTGCTCACGCCGAGCCGCTGCGCCGCCGCCGTGTAGCTGCCTTGCTGGGCCAGGACCGTGAGCCAATGCAGGTGCATCCACAGCGATTCGATTTTTTGTTGCGCCATGCCTGCATTGTTCATGATGACGAACAATCAATTCAGCTTTTCATGGCTTGGCGCGCTCGGCCGGCATGCCTAAACTGCCCGCACTTCATCGACACCACCAGAGACATCGCCATGCAAATCATCAAGGCTCCGATCGATCACTTCATCAACGGCCGCATGGTCGCCAACACCTCGGGCCGGACGCAGGACGTGACCAATCCCGCCACCGGCACGGTGACCGGGGCCGCGGGCCTGGCGAGCGCAGTCGAGGTCGACGCGGCCGTGGCGGCGGCCAAGGCGGCCTTTCCGGCCTGGGCCGACACGCCGCCGATCCGCCGCGCGCGCGTGCTGTTCAAGTTCCTCGAATTGCTGAACCTGCACAAGGACGAACTGGCCCACCTGATCACCGCCGAGCACGGCAAGGTCTTCACCGACGCACAGGGCGAAGTCACGCGCGGCATCGACATCGTGGAGTTCGCTTGCGGCATCCCGCAATTGCTGAAGGGAGATTTCACCGACCAGGTCTCGACCGGCATCGACAACTGGACGCTGCGCCAGCCGCTCGGCGTGGTGGCCGGCATCACGCCGTTCAACTTCCCGGTGATGGTGCCGATGTGGATGTTCCCGGTGGCCATCGCCGCTGGCAACTGCTTCATCCTCAAGCCGAGCCCCACCGACCCGAGCCCCTCGCTGCGCATCGCCGAACTGCTCAAGGAAGCCGGCCTGCCGGATGGCGTCTTCAACGTCGTGCAAGGGGACAAGGTCGCTGTCGATGCGCTGCTGGAACACCCCGACGTGAAGGCCATCAGCTTCGTCGGCTCGACGCCCATCGCCAACTACATCTACGAGACCGGCGCGCACCATGGCAAGCGCGTGCAGGCGCTGGGCGGCGCGAAGAACCACATGGTCGTGATGCCCGATGCCGACATCGACCAGGCCGTCGACGCGCTGATCGGCTCCGGCTACGGCTCGGCCGGCGAGCGCTGCATGGCGATCTCGGTGGCGGTGCTGGTCGGCGACGTGGCCGACCGCCTGCTGCCCAAGCTCGTCGAGCGCACGCAAACGTTGAAGGTGCTCGACGGCGAGAACCTCGCGGCCGAGATGGGCCCGATCGTGACCAAGGCGGCGCACGAGCGCATCACCGGCTACATCGGCGTGGGCGAGAAGGAAGGCGCCAAGCTGCTGGTCGACGGCCGCGGCTTCGATGCGAAGAAGGCCGGCGAAGGTTGCGACGACGGATTCTGGATGGGCGGCACGCTGTTCGACCATGTCACGCCCGAGATGCGCATCTACAAGGAAGAGATCTTCGGCCCGGTGCTGGGCTGCGTACGCGTGCACGACCTGGCCGAAGCGGTGGACCTCATCAACGACCACGAGTTCGGCAACGGCGTGAGTTGCTTCACCCGCGACGGCAACGTGGCGCGCGAGTTCAGCCGGCGCATCCAGGTCGGCATGGTCGGCATCAACGTGCCGATCCCGGTGCCGATGGCCTGGCACGGCTTCGGCGGCTGGAAGCGTTCGCTGTTCGGCGACATGCATGCCTATGGCGAGGAAGGCGTGCGCTTCTATACGAAGCAGAAGTCGGTCATGCAGCGCTGGCCGGAGAGCATCGGCAAGGGCGCGGAGTTCGTGATGCCGACGGCGAAGTGATGGATGCTTCTTCCGCGCCGGTAGCGGCTGTGTTCGACCCTGTCGAAAAGGTTAGGGAAGTTCTCTTCTTTGCAGCCTCAATTCAGAACAATCCAAAGAAGAATTTTCTCTATCTCGCTCTTGACGGAAAAGCGGAGACACTTCTCGGCGACGCGGCGGTCGTCCTCAATGAAATTTTCGTTTTTGAATTCAAAAGAAATCTGTCAAATATTCACAGTGAACTCAAGAAATTTGGTATCGAAGCGCGAGAGAACGCTCACGCTGAGTTCAAGAAAATGATTGAGCGACCGCCTCCGGAGATCGGCAATGATTTCTTCAGGAGTGCAACGAATTGGAGGTATGCGGCGGCCCACACGCTTGTCACATTGGATCTCAGCGACAAGACTGACGAGATCTCGTTTAAGTGCCCGCTATCTGAGACAACTTTTCAAATGTGCTCTTACCTCCCTGGACTCATGTCTGATGACGCGCCGAGGCGAGGCATGCTTGGAGGCATCGCTAAGTCCGGCCTATTGAAGTTCGTGGAAGGCATGGGGTTCGAACCACCGATAGGCCGCGCCTACTTCGAATGGCTTGGGAAGTTGAAAGCCAAGGCCAAAGGTACTCTGGCGGCCGGACTAGATAACACGCCGTACGCCTGCTTCGTTGTCAAAGACGATGGAAATTTGGGAGTCGCCAATGTTGTCGGTCTCTCGAATCTCTTAGGTCTCTTCGACAAGATTGAAAGCCACAACGCGCCTCACCTGCGTCCTTCGGACTATGAGACGCAAGAAGACGAAGTGACCACGCGCATCGAGCAGCCGAAAGGCTGATAACAATGAAAAAACGACCTTGGTGCGACCGATTCAAATGACCGACACCACTTTCGACTACATCGTCATCGGCGGCGGCACCGCCGGCGCGCTGCTGTGCAACCGCCTCACGCAGCAAAAGCAGAAGCGCACCCTGCTGATCGAGGCCGGCCGCAAGGACGACTACCACTGGATCCACATCCCGGTCGGCTACCTCTACTGCATCGGCAACCCGCGCACCGACTGGCTCTACAACACCGAGCCCGACGCCGGCCTCAACGGGCGCAGCCTGCGCTATCCGCGCGGCAAGACGCTGGGCGGCTGCTCCAGCATCAACGGGATGATCTACATGCGCGGCCAGGCGCGTGACTACGACCAGTGGGCCGCACTCACGGGCGACGACGAATGGCGCTGGGACAAGGTGCTCCCGGCCTTCAAGAAGCACGAGGACTACTACCTCGGCGCCGACGACCTGCATGGCGCCGGCGGCGAGTGGAAGGTGGAGAAACAACGCCTGCGCTGGGACATCCTCGACGCCTTCGCCGAAGCCGCCGTGCAGGCCGGCGTCCCGCATTCCACCGACTTCAACCGCGGCACCAACGAAGGCGTCGGCTACTTCCAGGTCAACCAGAAGAACGGCTGGCGCTGGAACACGGCCAAGGCCTTCCTGCGGCCGGCCTGCTACGGCCGGCCGAACTTCGAGATGTGGGTCAATGCCCACGTCACGAAGCTGATCGTCGAGATGCAGCCCGACGGCAGCCAGCGCTGCACCGGGGTGGAGGTGTGGGACGGGCACCAGATGGTCACGGCGCATGCCACGCAGGAGGTGATCCTGTCCGGCGGCAGCATCGGCTCGCCGCAGATCCTGCAGCTTTCGGGCATCGGTCCGGCGGACTTGCTGCGGCAGCACGACATTCCGGTGGTGGCCGACCTGCCGGGCGTGGGCGCCAACCTGCAGGACCATCTGCAGATCCGGGCGGTCTTCAAGATCGACGGCGCGCCGACGCTCAACGTGCTGGCTTCGTCGATATTCGGCAAGGCGAAGATCGGCCTCGAATACCTCATGAAGCGCACCGGGCCGATGAGCATGGCGCCATCGCAGCTCGGCGCCTTCACGCGAAGCTCGCCCGCGTACGAATGGCCGAACCTGGAGTACCACGTGCAGCCGCTGTCGCTCGACGCCTTCGGTGAGCCTCTGCACGCGTTCCCCGCGTTCACCGCCAGCGTGTGCAACCTCAACCCGACGAGCCGAGGCACCGTGCGCATCAAGACCCCGCGCTGGCAGGACGCGCCGGCCATCGCGCCCAACTACCTGAGCACCGAGGAAGACCGCAAGGTCGCCGCCGATTCGCTGCGCGTCACGCGCAACATCGTGGCGCAGCCGGCGCTGGCACGGTACAAGCCGCAGGAATGGAAGCCCGGCGTCCAGTACCAGAGCGACGATGAGCTGGCCCGGCTCGCGGGCGACATCGCCACCACGATCTTTCACCCGGTTGGCACCACCAGGATGGGCGCCGACAGCGATCCCATGGCGGTGCTCGATTCGCGACTGCGCCTGCGCGATGGCCGCGGCGGCTTCATCGCGGGGCTGCGCGTAGTCGATGCCGGCGCCATGCCGACCATCACCAGCGGCAACACCAACAGTCCAACCTTGATGATGGCCGAGAAGGCCGCGGCGTGGATTCGCGCGGCGGCCTGATCGAGCGCGCACCAGCAGCGTCGCGAGAAGCTGCTTGCACGGCGGGAACCGTCGAGCATCCGCCTCTGCACGGCGCAAAGCCCGATGCGGCGGGTTGTTAACATTTGCGAACGAAAGACACAAACCTAATGCCGACGTTGCCACTGAGCAACGGGTATCCCCCAATGCACTCCGAAGGTGCTAACGCTAAAGTCTCGCCACTCGCAACGGGCCATGCCCGCTGGGCGGGGCCGAGGAGACAAAACTTCGCGACCAAGTACAACAAAATTAAAAAAGGCCTCCGTGCATTGACACTGTGTGCCGCACCTTGATAAAGCGCCGCTAGCCGGCGCTTTTTTTATGCCCGGGCGCCCTGGGCGGCCATGCACGGGCCTCATTTGCTATCAATTCGATAGCAATTCGATAGCAATTCACGGTGAGACAATGCCCGCGATGGAAATGCTGGTGGTCACGGGAGCGTCCCTCCTCGGGGGATTTGTCGATTCGATCGTGGGCGGTGGCGGACTCATTCTGGTGCCGGCGCTTTTCGCGACCTTCCCCGGTGCACCGCCGGCGACGTTGCTGGGCACCAACAAGAGCGCTTCGGTCTGGGGCACGGCGGCTGCGGCAGCCCAGTTCGGCCGAAAGGTTCAACTGCAATGGGCGTCGCTGCTGCCCGCCGCCGCGGTCGGCTTTGCAGGATCGTTGCTCGGAGCCTGGGCGATCACCGTGTTCCCGGGCGAATTCCTGCGGCGCGCGCTGCCCTTCATCCTGCTGGCGGTCCTGGGCTACACCCTGGCCCGCAAGGACATGGGACGCCACCATGTGCCGCGCTTCGCGGGCAGGCACGAGATCCTGGCCGCCTGCGCGATCGGCCTGCTGATCGGGCTGTATGACGGCTTCTTCGGTCCCGGCACGGGCAGCTTCCTGGTGTTCCTGTTCGTGCGCTGGCTCGGCTACGACTTTCTCAACGCGTCCGCCTCGGCCAAGTGCATCAACGTCGCCACCAACCTCGCCGCCTTGATGCTGTTGGCGGCCAAGGGGCACGTATGGTGGCACTACGGCCTGGTCATGGCGGTGGCGAACGTCGCTGGCAGCGTGCTCGGCACGCGCGTGGCCCTCAAGCACGGCGCGGGCTTCGTGCGCGGCGTGTTCATCGTGGTGGTGAGCGCGTTGATCCTCAAGACGGGGTACGACGCATTTCTACGTTAGGGACTTGATCAGAGTCTCCATGGCGATTGCGATCCGCCGCAGGTTCACCGATCTACACCGTGCGAGCGACGGATAACAACAGGAATCCCCAAGCAGTTCACGAACATTTTTTACAGTGAGGCGCGTGCTGGAACGATCATCGAAGGCGTTCAAAAGGGATCCATAAAAATGCGCACTCAACTCAGCACCGTCCGCACGCCAGCCGTCGCTCAACAACGGACCCCCCTCGCCGCAGCCGTGGCACGCCGGTTCGACCTCCTCTCGGCTCACCGCAGTCGCGTCAATGCCCAGCGCCGGCAGGATCATCTTGCGCACCTGGACCTGGACCAGCGCGTGCGTGAAACGGGGGAGTGGTAAACCGGCCCACCTCCGAGAGGGCGCACCCAGCGGCCCGGCAAGGGCGGTTCCGCGGGTGCTTATGGGCCTGCGTATAAATGGAGAGCGACAGTTCGGCGCAAGGCCATCAAACGCAATGTCAGGGCGTAGCGGCGGGCGCGCTGGTCGATGTACCACCTGGCGTTGACGCCGGCACAGGCCACGCGGCCTCGCTTGCCAGCCGGGGCTTGCCGATGGGCGCAGAGGCCTTGCCCAACTTGATGGCCGCCATGTCGGCCTCGCTCGGATACTGGCCGAGCAGCCAGTAGTCGAACACCCGCCGCGCGATCGGCGCTGCGGCGCCCGCACCCCAACCCGCGTTCTCCACGATCACCGCCACCGCGATCTTCGGATCGTTGGCCGGCGCGAAGGCAATGAACAAGGCATGGTCGCGCTGATGTTCCTCCAGCGCCTTGGCGTTGTACTTGGTGTTCTGCGCCTGCGTCACGGCCTGGGCCGTCCCGGTCTTGCCGGCCGCGACGTACCCGGCGCCAACGAACACGGCACGCGCCGTACCGCCGGTGATCACGGCTTGGAGGCCTTCCCGCACCACGGCCACGTTGGCCGGTGCGAAGTGGAGGTCGATGGTCGGCGGCGGCTCGACCGGCGTGGTCTTTCCGGTGACGGTGTCGCGCGTGGCGACCACCAGGTGCGGCTGATGCTTGCGGCCGACGTCCGCGATGATGGAGGTGGCCTGCGCCATTTGCAGCATCGTGAAGCTGTTGTAGCCCTGCCCGATGCCCAGGGAGATGGTCTCCCCGGCATACCACTTCTTCATCTCGGGGCGCTTGTAGGCGTTGCGCTTCCATTCGGTGCTGGGCAGCACGCCGCGCACCTCGCCGCCCAGGTCGATGCCGGTGATCTGGCCGAAGCCCATCGGCTTCATGAAGTCATGGATCAGGTCCACGCCCATCTCGTTGGCCAGCGAGTAGTAGTAGATGTTGCTCGACAGCTGGATCGAGCGGCGCATGTCGACGTTGCCGATGTTGCCCTCGGGGCTGCCGAAGCGGTGGCCGGCGAAGTTGTAGAAGCCCGGGTCGTTGATCTGCACGCTGGGCCCGCGCTTGCCGGTCTGCAGCGCGCCCATGGCCATGAAGGGCTTGTAGGTGGAGCCGGGCGGATAGGTGCCGCGCAGCGCCCGGTTGAGCAGCGGCTTGTCGATGGACTCGCTGAGTTCCTTCCAGCTCTCGCTGTCGATGCCTTCGACGAACAGGTTGGGATCGAATGTGGGCTTGCTGACGAAGGCCAGCACCTCGCCGGTCTTGGGGTCGAGGGCTACCATCGCGCCACGGCGCTCGCCGTACATGTCCTCGACCATCTTCTGCAGCTTGATGTCGAGCGACAGCATCACGGTGTTGCCGGGCGTGGCCGGATGGCCGTTGAGCCGGCGCACCGCGCGGCCGCCGGCGGAGGTTTCCATCTGCTCGACGCCGGTCAGGCCGTGCAGGGTCTTCTCGTAGCTCTGCTCGATGCCGAGCTTGCCGATGTACTCGGTGCCCCGGTAGTTGTCGTAGTCCTCGTCGCTCCAATCCTCCATCGCGGCCTTTTCGGTCTGGTTGATGCGACCGATGTAGCCGAGCACGTGGCTGGCGATCTCCCCGTGCGGATAGTTGCGGAACAGGCGCGCCTTGATCTCCACGCCGGGGAAGCGATAGCGCTGCGCGGCGAAGCGGGCCACTTCCTCGTCGCTCAGGCGGGTGCGGATGGGGATGGAGTCGAAGCTGCGTGAATCCTCGCGCAGCCGCTTGAAGCGCCGCCGGTCACGCGGCCCGACCTCGATCACGGTGGCCAGGCCGTCAATGGTGTCCTCGAGGTCGGCCACCTTGGAGGGCGTGATTTCCAGCGTGTAGGCCGAATAGTTGGAAGCCAGCACGATGCCGTTGCGGTCGAGGATCAGGCCGCGGTTGGGCACCACCGGCACGACCGCGGTGCGGTTGTTCTCGGCCTGTTCTGCCAGGTCCTCATGGCGCACCACCTGCAGGTAGGTCAGTCGCAGGCCGAGCAGGCTGAAGGCCGTCAGCACGACGAGGCCGATCGCGATCACGCGACGCTTGAAGCGCGCGATGTCGGCGGCGACGTTGCGGATTTCAGTCATCGAGGGGGCTAGAGCTTAGGCTTGTGGGATATCAATGGCAACGTCCCGCGACGGCATGCCGATCACAAGGGCCGGTTGGCGTCCGGCTCCGGCGTGCGACGTTGCGGCGCGAGCAGCAAGGCACTGACGAAGGGCCAGAGCACCGCTTCGATCAACGGCGCCAGCGCAAGGTTCCAGCCTGGAAACACGCCGCCGCCGATCATGCGGATACCGAGCTCGACGAAGTGCGACAGCGCGAACAACGGCAGCAACTGCAGCGCCTGCGAGATCACCGGGTACCACAGCAGGCGCCGATGCATCATGATCGCGAAGAAGCTCAGCGCCGTGTACGAGAGCGCGTGCTGGCCAAGCATGGCGGCCTGGTGCACGTCCATGAAAAGCCCGAACACGAAAGCCACGCCGATGCCGATGCGCGTGGGCTGGTGCACGCTCCAGAACACGATGGCCAGCGCCATCAGGTCAGGGAACCAGGCGATGCGGCCGAGCGGCAGCATGTTCAGCAGCAGGGTCAGCAGTAGGCTGCCCCAGATGAAGAGCGGGCTGACGGGCAGCAGGAGTTGCTGCTGGCCGGGACGCATGATCATCGCGCGGCTCCTTTCTCTTTGCGGTCGGCCTTCTCTGCCGCCTTGTCGGCGGCCTTGTCCGCGGCCACGTCTGCCTTGTCGGGCGGGGGCGGCGCGGCGGCCTTGGCCGGCTTGTCCGCCTTGTCGGCCTTGTCGACAGGGGCAGCCTTGTTCGTCTTGTCCGCCTTCTCGCCCTTGGCCGGCTTGTCGCCCTTCTTCTTCGCGGGAGCGACCGGCGGCGCCACGACCGGCGCCGGCTTGGGCGGCAGATTCACGTTCGCAGGCACCAGCACCATCACGTAGCGCGCGGCCGCCACGCCGCCCGCCGGCACGCAATGGATGCGCGCGAAGGCAGAATCCGCGCGTCGCTCGATGCGGTCGATCTTGCCGACCGGCAAGCCCGCCGGGTAGACACCGTCCACGCCGCTGGTCGTCAGCACATCCCCTTCCTGCACATCCGAGTTGGCCTGCATGAAGCGCAATTCCAGCCCGCCCCCATAGGCATTGGCCTCGCCGAAGGCCACGCTGCGCGCGCCCGTGCGGGTGTTCTGCACCGGGATGGCCAGGTCGCGGTCGGTCACCAGCGTGACCTCGCTCGTGAACGGCTGCACCTGCGTGACCTGTCCGAGCACGCCGCGCTCGTCGATCACCGGCGAGCCGGGCAGGATGCCGTGCGTCATGCCCTGGTCGAGGATCAGCTTGCGGGTGTAGGGGTCGGCCGCGTCATAGAGCACCTCGGCAACGCGGCCCGGCGTGGTGGTGCTGGCCCGCAGTTCGAGCATCGAGCGCAGCCGCGCGTTTTCCTGGGCGAGGGCGTCGGATTGGCTGGCGCGCTCCGACTGCAGCGCGAGCGATTTGCGGGCCTCGGCCTCATTGCGCTGAGCCGTTTGCAGGTCCTCGACATAGCGGGTGCCGCCGAGCACGAACTGCACCGGCTTCATCGCCACCCATTGCACCGGGTACAGCACCGCACCAATGGCCGCGCGCACCGGCTGCACGATGTGGAAGCGCGCATCCGCCACCATGAGAAACAGTGACAACGCGCTGAAGAAGATCAGCTTGCTGAGCGCCGACGGCCCCTGGTTGAAGAGGGGCGGCGCGGTGCGATCGAGGGTGCCGAGTGGCATGGAGGAGTTTTACGCCAGAAACGCCCGAGTTCGTGAGGTGCCGCGAAAACCGGCGCCTGCCGGCTCGCTGGCGCCACCCCCACATGGCGGCGGGAGCGCCGCAGAATGTACGCCCGCCGGAAGCGGGCCGCACTCACTCGCTCGTGAAGATGCTTCCGAGACGGTCCATGCGCTCCAGCGCGATGCCGCAGCCGCGCACCACGCAGGTCAGCGGGTCTTCGGCCACCAGCACCGGCAGGCCGGTTTCTTCCGCCAGCAGGCGATCCAGGTCGCGCAGCAAGGCGCCGCCGCCGGTCAGCATCATGCCGCGCTCGGCGATGTCTGCGCCGAGTTCGGGCGGGGTCTGTTCCAGCGCGTTCTTGACGGCCGAGACGATGTTGTTGAGCGGATCGGTCAGGGCTTCCAGCACTTCGTTGCTGCTGATGGTGAAGCTGCGCGGCACGCCTTCGGACAGGTTGCGGCCCTTGACTTCCATTTCCTTGACCTCGGAGCCGGGGAAAGCCGAACCGATGGTCTTCTTGATGACTTCGGCCGTCGGCTCGCCGATCAGCATGCCGTAGTTGCGGCGGATGTAGTTGATGATGGCCTCGTCGAAGCGGTCGCCGCCGACGCGCACGGAGCCCTTGTAGACCATGCCGCCGAGCGAGATCACGCCAACTTCCGTGGTGCCGCCGCCGATGTCGACGACCATCGAGCCACTCGCTTCGCTGACCGGCAGGCCGGCGCCGATGGCCGCGGCCATGGGCTCCTCGATGAGGTAGACCGAGGTGGCGCCAGCCGCTTCGGCCGCGTCCTTGATGGCGCGGCGCTCGACCTGGGTGGAACCGCAGGGCACGCAGATGATGATGCGCGGGCTCGGCGTGAACAGCGAGCGCGGGTGCACCATCTTGATGAACTGCTTGATCATCTGCTCGGTGATCACGAAGTCGGCGATCACGCCGTCCTTCATCGGGCGGATGGCTTCGATATTGCCGGGCACCTTGCCGAGCATGGCCTTGGCCTCCGCACCGACCGCCTGGATCACCTTCTTGCCGTGCGGACCGCCTTCATGCCGGATCGCCACAACCGAAGGCTCGTCCAGCACGATGCCCTTGTTGCGCGCGAAGATCAGGGTGTTGGCTGTGCCCAGGTCAATGGCAAGGTCGGTCGAGAAATATCGACGGAAAACTCCAAACATTTTGCGGAATCCTTGTGGCACGGCATGCGCTTCGGCATGCGGTCGCCTGTAATCTTGTGGGTCGACTGACGGGGATGAATAGAGGTTTTTGCGGCAAAAGCCGGCGCGTTCGCGGGGGTTGCGGCAAAGGCGGGATAATAACCGATCCCCTCCGCCTCGCGCGCCAGCACCCCTGCCGCAAGTGCGATTGCGGCGGTTTCCCTCCCGATTCCAGACCTTTCCATGTCCCTTACCGATTCCGATATCGCGCGCATCGCGTCGCTCGCCCGGCTGCAGCTCGGCAGCGAGGAGAGCACGCGCATGCTGGGCCAGATCAACGGCTTCTTTGCGCTGGTCGAGCGCATGCAGTCGGTCGATACAACCGGCGTCGAGCCGCTCGCGCATCCCGTGGCAACCATTGAAGACATTTCGTTGCGACTGCGCGATGACGTCGTGAGCGAGCCGAACTGCCGCGAGGCCAACCAGCGCAGCGCGCCGGCGGTGGAAGCGGGACTCTTCCTGGTGCCGAAGGTGATCGAATGAGCCGCCCCGACCTGCATCAGATGGGTGTCGCCCAACTCGCGAAGGCGCTCGCTGCGCGCGAGGTGTCGGCGAATGAAACGGCCCAGCACTTTCTGGGGCGCATCGCATCGCATGGCGCGCTCGGTGCGTTCGTCTCGCTCGATGCGGACGTGACCCTGGCCCAGGCCCGCGCGGCGGATGAGCGACTCGCCGCAGGCGGCGCACCCGCGCTGGCGGGCGTACCGATCGCGCACAAGGACATCTTCGTCACGACCGATTTCCCGACCACCGCGGGCTCGAAGATCCTCGCGGGCTATCGCTCGCCCTTCGACGCGACGGTGGTGCGCAAGCTGGCCGAGGCCGGCGCGGTCACGCTGGGCAAGCTGAGCTGCGACGAGTTCGCGATGGGCTCGTCGAACGAGAACGTCGCGGTGCCGGCGGTGGGCTTCGATGCCGCGACGCCGGTGCGCAATCCGTGGGACGCGTCGCGCATTCCCGGTGGTTCGTCGGGCGGAAGCGCCGTGGCGGTCGCGGCGCGACTGGCGCCCGCCGCGACGGGCACGGATACCGGCGGCTCGATCCGCCAGCCGGCTTCGTTCTGCGGCATCACTGGCATCAAGCCGACCTATGGCCGCGCCTCCCGCTACGGCATGGTGGCCTTTGCATCGAGCCTCGACCAGGCGGGGCCGATGGCGCGCTCCGCGGAGGATTGCGCGCTGTTGTTATCGGCCATGTGCGGCCCGGACGTGGACCGCGATTCGACCTCGATCGACCGGCCTGCCGAGGACTTCTCGCGCAACCTCGACGGCTCGCTCGAAGGCCTGCGCATCGGCGTGCCGAAGGAGTTCCTGGGCGATGGCGTGGCGCCGGGCGTGCGCGCGGCCATTGACGCCGCATTGGCGGAATACGAGAAGCTCGGCGCAAGGCGCGTCGCCGTTACCTTGCCGCGCACCGAACTCTCGATCCCGGTCTACTACATCATTGCCGCGGCCGAAGCCTCCAGCAACCTGAGCCGCTTCGACGGCGTGAAGTTCGGCCACCGGGCCAAGGACTTCTACGATCCTGCGAACACGAAGAAGAGTGCGCTCGAACAGATGTACGAACTGACGCGCGAAGAAGGCTTCGGCGACGAGGTGAAGCGCCGCATCATGATCGGCACCTACGTGCTGAGCCACGGCTACTATGACGCGTATTACCTGCAAGCGCAGAAGGTGCGCCGCATGATCGCTGACGACTTCCAGCAAGCCTTCAAGGAATGCGACGTGATCGCCGGGCCGGCCGCGCCGACCGTGGCATGGAAGCTCGGCGAGCACGGTGACGATCCGGTGGCCGACTACCTGGCCGACATCTTCACGCTGCCGGGTTCGCTCGCCGGACTGCCGGGCATGAGCCTGCCTGTCGGCTTCGGCGAAGGCAACATGCCGGTGGGACTGCAGTTGATCGGCAACTACTTCAACGAAGCGAAGTTGCTGAATGCGGCGCACCGGTTCCAGCAGGCGACAGACTGGCATGCGCGGACGCCGGAAGGCTTTTGACCGTCGCTGCGGCTGCCCCGCAAGAGAACATGAGTTGGAGCAACAGAGATGAGTGATACAGCAGTCGTGAACCCATTCGCCGAAGCGCAAGCCGGCCGGCCCACGGGCCCGCTGGTGCAGGGCTTCGAAGTCATCATCGGCTTCGAGACGCACGCACAGCTTTCGACCGAGAGCAAGATCTTCAGCCGTGCCTCGACGGCGTTCGGCGCGGAGCCGAACACACAGGCCTGCGCGGTGGACCTGGCGCTGCCCGGCACGCTACCGGTGATGAACAAGGGCGCGGTCGAACGCGCCATCAAGCTGGGCCTGGCATTGGGCTCGCACATCGCGCCCCGCAGCGTGTTCGCACGCAAGAACTACTTCTACCCCGACCTGCCCAAGGGCTACCAGATCAGCCAGTTCGAGATTCCCGTGGTGCAAGGCGGTACGGTGAGCTTCTTCGTGGGCGATGAGTCGAAGAGCGTGCGACTGGTGCGCGCGCACCTGGAAGAAGACGCCGGCAAGTCGCTGCACGAGAACTTCATCGGCCAGTCGGGCATCGACCTGAACCGCGCCGGCACGCCACTGCTGGAGATCGTGACCGAGCCCGACATGCGCTCCACCGCAGAGGCCGTGGCCTATGCGAAGGAACTGCACAAGATCGTGACGTGGATCGGCATCTGCGACGGCAACATGCAGGAAGGCAGCTTCCGCTGCGATGCCAACGTGTCGGTGCGCCGCCCCGGCGAGCCGCTCGGCACGCGGCGCGAGATCAAGAACCTCAACAGCTTCCGCTTCATGCAGCAGGCGATCGACTACGAGATCCGCTGGCAGATCGGCGAGATCGAGGATGGCCGCAAGATCCAGCAGGCCACCGTGCTGTTCGACCCCGACACGGGTGAGACGCGCGCGATGCGCACCAAGGAAGACGCGGCCGACTACCGCTACTTCCCCGACCCGGACCTGCCGCCGCTGGCGATCGCGCAGGAGTGGATCGATCGCGTGAAAGCCGGCATGCCCGAGCTTCCCCGCGCGATGGCCGAGCGCTATGTGCGTGACCATGGGCTGTCGGAATACGACGCGGCGCAGCTGACGCAAAGCGTGGCGCTGGCGCGCTACTTCGACGAGGCTGTGAGCAAGGGCGCGACGCCCAAGCTGGCCAGCAACTGGATCACCGGCGAGATTGCGCGCCGCCTCAACGCGCAGGACCTCGGCATCGAGGCCGCGCCGGTGAAGGCCGCGCAACTCGGCCAGCTGATCGCGCGCATCAGCGACGGCACCATTCCCAACAGCGCGGCGCGCGTGGTGTTCGATGCGCTGTGGAGCGGCGAAGGCAGCGATGTCGACGCGATCATCGTGGCGAAGGACCTGAAGCCGATGAACGACACCGGCGCGCTGGAGAAGATCATCGAAGGCGTGCTGGCCAGCAACCAGAAGAACATCGACGAATACCGCGCCGGCAAGGACAAGGCCTTCAACGCGTTGGTCGGCCAGGTCATGAAGGCCAGCCAGGGCAAGGCCAATCCGGCGCAGGTCAATGCGCTGTTGAAGTCGAAGCTGGGGTGATTGGGGGCTGAGGCAGCGGCGACTTTGGAGGTCGCTTGCCCTCACCCCAGCCCTCTCCCCCCAGGGGAGAGGGAGCAAATGCAGGGGCGCGTTCTACTTGCGGATGACTTCTGGTGCCCAGAGCTGCTTCAAGCGGACGCGCTCGTCATCGAAACGCTGGTTGACGCGTTTCTTCTCGTCTTCCTGCTCGCCGATGAAGCGGCTCTGCACCGCGATGCTCTGGTTGCTCTCCTCGACCTGCCGCCGCAACGAGGGCGGCGCCTTGTTGAGGTCGTTGCGGTAGAACTCCAGTTCGGCGTCGAGCTTCTTTCGTTCTTCGCCAAGTTCGCCCTGCCGCTTGCGTGCAGACTGGATCACCGCGTCGATCTGGCCGATGGCTTCGGTGCGGTCGCGCTCGTGGGCGGCGTCATTGGGATAGCGCATGAGCAGCGCGCGCTCGCGCCGGCGTTCCTCGATCTGCCTGGAGGCCGCGATCTGGGCTTGGCGCGCGCGCTCGTCGCGCTCGGCCTGTTCCCTGGCCGTGTAGCTGGGCTCGACGCGGCGGCGCACGGTGCCGCTGGAGTTCAGCTCGCGCTGCTCGCGGTCGAGGCAATCGGGAATGGGACGATCGGAGGTGATGGTGCGGCCAGAGGCATCGACGCAACTGAAGA
Organism: Variovorax sp. dw_954; assembly: GCF_018449755.1. NCBI lineage: Bacteria > Pseudomonadati > Pseudomonadota > Betaproteobacteria > Burkholderiales > Comamonadaceae > Variovorax > Variovorax sp. dw_954. Next base: position 36,197 of record NZ_JAAVVD010000004.1, read on the forward strand.
TGCCCGCGGGGTTGGCCTGCTGCTGCGCCGGTTGCGCTTGCACGGCGGACGCGGCGAGCCCGAGGGCCAGTGGCAATCCTGCAAGAACAAAGGCAAGGCGCACAGCATCGACCCTTTTGATGCGACCCTCCTCAGACAGCGCCGTAGCGTGCCCGGTAGGCCAACACTCCCTCGCGATGGGTGTCCAGCGAGTTGTCCGGACGGCCCGAGAGGTAATGTAACAAGTCGCCGAGCGTTGCGATGGCCATGACCTGCAGGCCAAGCTGGTTCCGGACATATTGCACAGCGCTGTGGTCCACGTCGACGCCGTTCTCGGTCGCCTTCTCCTGCCGGTCGAGCGCGATGGCCACGGCATGCGGCGTGGCACCGGCGGCTTCGATGATGGCGATGGATTCGCGCACCGCGGTGCCGGCCGACATCACGTCGTCGACGATCAACACGCGGCCCTTGAGCGGCGCGCCGACCAGGCTGCCGCCTTCGCCATGGGCCTTTGCTTCCTTGCGGTTGTAGGCGAAGGGCACGTTGCGGCCGCGCCGCGCCAACTCGGCCGCGACCGTGGCGCCGAGCGGGATGCCCTTATAGGCGGGGCCGAAGATCATGTCGAACTCGAGGCCGCTTTCGAGCAGCCGCTCTGCATAGAATTCGGCCAGCCGCGCCAGCTTGAGGCCGTCGTCGAACAGGCCCGCGTTGAAGAAATAAGGGCTGATCCGGCCCGACTTGATCTTGAACTCGCCGAAGCGCAGCACGCCTGAATCGAGCGCGAACTGCACAAAGCGCTGGGCCAGATCTTCTCCACCCTTTTCTGCCATATCGGGAATCCCTTTCGTGTTCAAACTGACCAGCCTCAACCTCAACGGCTTGCGTTCCGCCGCCACCAAGGGCGTCGCCGACTGGGTCGCCGAACTGGCGCCGGATTGTATTTGCATGCAGGAGATCCGCGTCCAGGCGAGCGACATCGAGGGGCGCTTCGAGGAGATGGCGGGGCTGAAGGGCCACTTTCACTTCGCCGGGAAGAAGGGCTACGCCGGCACCGCGATCTACACGAAACATGCGCCAAGCGATGTGGTGGTCGGCTGGGGCGACAGGGAGTTCGATGCCGAGGGGCGCTATCTGGAGCTGCGCTTCGACACGCCGCAGCGCAAGTTCTCGGTGATCAGTTGCTACTTTCCGAGTGGGTCGTCGGGCGAGGAGCGGCAGGCCGCGAAGTTCCGGTTCCTGAAGGGGTTCTTCCCGCACCTGATCGAGTTGAAGAAGACGCGCGAGTTCGTGCTGTGCGGGGACATCAACATCGCGCACCAGCAGGCCGACCTGAAGAACTGGCGGGGCAACCAGAAGAACAGCGGCTTCCTGCCGGAGGAACGTGCGTGGATGACGCGGCTGCTGGATGCGGGCGCGGAAGGCGCGGGGCTGGTGGATGTGTACCGGTTGCTGAAGCCGGACACCACCGAGGAGTGCTACACGTGGTGGAGCAACCGTGGACAGGCGTATGCGAAGAACGTGGGGTGGCGGCTGGACTATCACCTGGCGACGCCGGAAATCGCCGCGCTGGCGCGCCATGAGGCGATCTACAAGACGATCAAGTTCAGCGACCATGCGCCGATCACGGTGGATTACGAGTTCACGTTGTGACGAATCGTCGTCACCAGCGCGTTCTCCGGCGTGCTCGATTGGCCTGACTGGCGGCGACCGGCAAGCCGTCAGGTGCAGCAGTCGCCCATCCCGTCGCGATAGAACGGCGCAAGGTCTTCTCCTAGCGCGCGCACGGTGTCGAGCCAGGCCGGGTGCCTGGCGTCCGCCGCGAGAGCGGCGCGGGCGCTCGCAATCAATTCCGCGCGCAGCGCCGGCTCGTCGATGCCTTGCACGCGACCGGCCTCCACCACCGTCCTGCCGCCGACGATCACCTTCGCGATGTGCGTGCCGTTGGCGCGCGCGAGCAGCAGGTCGAGCGGGTCGACGTCGGGGAACAGCATGTCGTCGTCGAGCTTGTCCCAGTCGAGCACGACGATGTCGGCGGGTGCGCCGGGAGTCAGGCGGCCGGTGGCGATTGCGCCTGACCCACTGACGCTGCGCACGCCGTTGCAGGCTGCGAAGCGCCACAGCTGCTCGCGCGTCATCGTCCGCTCGAAGCCCCAGCCGCGGTGCAGCTGGTAGGCGATGCGCATCTCGCGCAAAGCGTCGTCGTCTTCGTCGAAGCCGGTGCTGTCCAGGCCCATGGCTACGCGGCAGCCTTGGCGGAGCATCTCGGGCACTGGTGCGATGCCGGACTTCAGGTAGAGGTTGGAGCTGGTGTTGACCGCGATCGTCACGCCGCGCTCGGCCAGCAACGCGAGTTCGTCAGGGCGCGCCATGGCGCAGTGCGCGAGCGTGAGGCGGGGGCTGAGCAGGCCGATGTCATCGAGGAAGCGGACCATGCCCTGCGGATGGTGCTTGTCGGCCCAGACGCGCTGGTACGGGGTTTCGAGGCAGTGCATGTGGATCGGGCGACCGGTGTCGGCCGAGGCGCGCGCGATCGCTTCGAGCAAGGGTGTGCTGCACCAGTGCACTGCCGCCGGGCCGTATTGGGCGGTGACGTGGTCGGTGTAGCCACCCTCCTCCAGCATCCGGGCCACCTCGTCGACCTGTTCGAGGTACTGTGCGGGAGGGATGGTCTTGACGGAAAGGCGGCCTGCGACCGCGTCGCGGATGCCGGGTCGCAGCGCCTGGAGGACGGACGCGTTGTCGGCATAGGCGATGCCGTTGCGTTCGCGGATGGAGACGGCGAAGCCGATGCGCACGCCGACGTCCTTTGCTGCGCGTGCAACGTGCCTGGCCTCCTCGACGTAGGGCATGCCGCCCTGCACGCCGGTGTAGTGGACCATGAGGTTGGCCACGCCGTGCCGCACCGAGCGGGCGAACGATGTGGCGGCGCAGATGTACGGGTCGAGCCCGGGCACCGTGCCGAGGAAGGGGAGCCAGCTTTCGAGCGGCTTGTCGAAAGCGCCGAGGGTGGCGCTGCGGAAGGTGCGGCCGTGGTCGTGGGCGTTGGACAGCGCCGGCAGTGCGAGTTGGCGTGGGCCGGGGGCCTTGGCGCCGATGGGCGCGATCGAGGCGATGCGGCCATCGGCGCCGATGGCGATGCGCATGTCGGCCTGCGCCGCTTGCGCTCCCGGGTCCTGCAGCAGCCAGGCGCAGTCGATTTGTTGCGCTGTCGTTGTCGTGGCGGTCGTCATCGGTTCAACGGGCCTTTGCGGTTCGGGTGCCGAGTGCGGCGATCAGCGATTCTGCGGTCGCCACGAAGCCATGCAGTTGCTGCACGATGAAATGGATGCCGCGCGTGACGTAGGCCGGCGACGGCGTGCTGCACGCATCCTTCAGCAGCACGCAGTCGTAGCCGAGGAAGGCCGCGTCCTGCAGCGTGGAGAACACGCAGCGGTCGGTGTTGATGCCGGCGAACATCAACGTGGTGACGCCTTGCTGGCGCAGCAGCGTGTCGAACTCGTTGTCCCAGAAGCCGCTGAGACGGTGCTTGTTCACCGTGATGTCGGTGGGCGCGACGGCCAGTTCGTCGATGACCTGCGCGCCCCACGATCCCTGGACCAGCGAGGGACCGTGGTCGATGGGGGAATGTTCGGCATAGCCGACCCCGTCGGCGCTGCGCTTGCCCTTGAACTGGATGGTCGGGCTCAGGTTGCGCTTGTCGGCGCGGATGCCCCAGTTGCACCACACGACCGCGCCGCCGGCCTTGCGCCATGCTGGCAACAGTTGCGCCAGTGTCGGGATGGGCTTGCGGCAGGGCTTGATGTCGATGCCCTTCTGCGCGAACCAGCCCTGGGGGTGGCAGAAATCGTTCTGCATGTCGATGACGACGAGGGCGGTGCGGGCGAGGTCGAATTCGATGGATTGCGGCAGCGCGGGAAGAGGCACCGGCCGGGGCCGCTTCGGTGCGCGCACGAGGCTGACGGTGTCTCCTTCGAGGGTCCATGCGTTGTGGGCTGCGGGGCCGCAGCGCGCGGGAGCCTTGGCCTTGCGTGCTGGCGCGTCGGTGGCTTTTTTCGCGCGAATCTCGCTGGCGGCCCTGGCCAGGGGCGCGGCGCCGATCGGGGTCTTGGAAGCGGTACGGAGTGCGGCGGTCTTGGGTGTCATGCCCGCAAGCATGCACTGCGCGTGCCAGCAGGCATTGCGCATCGGCTTGCGGACTCGCCGGACCGCGTCGGGAAGTCAATCCCTGCTGTTGCACCGCCGACACTCGTCATGGCTGGACCGCGATCCCCGGCGCCGCAGCCGGTGCGGTCGGGCACCCACCAGCGCCTGCATGGCCATCGTGCCGGACTGCTCCGCCAGCTTGGCAACAGCCTCCACGCCGAGCCCGCCGTAGCGGACGCTGCCTTGCACTAAAGGCGGCTGGCCGTCGGACAAATGGTCGCTGTGCGCGCAACGGGCGCGGGCCAGGACGCGCGCAAGCAATCGCAATAACGCATGCACTGATGGCGCCAGTCGAAGGCATCGACGCAGGCACGGTGCGCGTGCCGGGTCAGACCGCAGGGTGCCATCGGCTGGCCTGCCGACCGCCAGATGGTGACCAATCGCCTCGCTCGCCTGCCGCTGCGGTTCCTGCCACAGGCCGGGCGACCCGGGGGTCGCAGGGACGCACTGACGCCTGTAGCCATGCAGGTCAGCGGCACTCGCGTGCGGCTGGGCAGGCTTGCGGTCCCGGACCCATGACACTGGGCACGGAGGTGCTAGTGCAGTGTTCCATTCTGTTTGGAACTTAAGCGGCGATTTGCACGGATGACCTTCTGTAGGATGTCGCGAGCGCTCGTGGTCCAGATGAATGGCTTGGGGTTGGTGTTGTGATGTGCGACGTACTCATCAATGGCGGCGACGAGTTCGGGCACGCTGGTGAACACGCCCCGGCGCAGCCGCTCGGTGGTGATGTCGCGGAAGAACCGCTCGACCATGTTCAGCCACGACGCCGAGGTGGGCGTGAAGTGCATGTTGAAGCGCGGATGCTTGGCCAGCCACGCCTGCACGGCCGGATGCTTGTGCGTGGCGTAGTGGTCGGCGATCAGGTGCAGCGTCTTGTTCTTGGGCGTCTCGCAATCGATTTGGCGCAGGAACTTCAGCCATTCGATGTGCGTGTGATGCTGCTGGCACTGTCCGATGACCTGGCCGTCCAGCACGTTGAGCGCGGCAAACAAGGTGGTGGTGCCGTTGCGCTTGTAGTCGTGCGTCATGGTGGCCGCACGCCCCTTCTTAAGACGCAGCCCCGGCTGTGTGCGGTCCACCGCCTGCACCTGGCTCTTCTCGTCGCAGCACAGCACCAGGGCATGCTCGGGCGGCGACATGTACAGCCCCACGATGTCTTCGAGCTTCTGCACGAGCTGCGGATCACGCGACACCTTGAAGCCGCGCACGATATGCGGCTTCAATCCGTGGGCGTGCCAGTGGCGCATGACGGTGCTGGCACTCACCCCCAGCTCGGCAGCCATCTTGCGCGTGCTCCCGTGTGTGGCCGCCGCAGGCGTGCTCTGGGTCGTCAACTCCACCAACCGCGCCGCGTCCACCTTCACCGGCGGCGCGCCGCGCGGCAAGTACGCTCGATGCCGCTCAGGCGCGCCTGCACAAAGCGCTCACGCCAACGTGCGACCTGAACGCGTCCGATGTCCAACTGTTCGGCGATCTCCTTGTTCTGCGCCCTATCTGCGGCCAGCAGAACGATGCGCGCGCGTTGCGCCAGCCTCACGCTGGTGAGCTTGGAGCGAACCAGCCCCGTCAGGTCGGCGCGCTCCTCATCGCTCAACACTACTTCGGGGGCAACTCGCATGGGCTCTCTCCAACCGGGGGTGGCAGTAGAGCATGGGAGATGCCTGATTCATATAGGTTCCTTCAAGAATGGAACACTTCACTAGTCTCCGGGTCGCTGCAATGGCGCCACGCTGGCCGGCAGCATGTGAGGGTCGACCCGTCATCCGACCCGCTCGGGCATGTACGCGACGCGGTCCCCGAAGGCTATGCGCAGGGGCTTGGCGGCGGGTCGCTCAGTCCCCACTAGGGCAGCAACCTGCAACTCGACGTGCAGGCGCGCGTGGTAGATGGCTGTTCGCTCGACTCACGGACGCCGCACTCTGCGCGCACGACGTGGAGGTTCTGTTCCTCGTTCCCATGACGCGCGAGTGCGGTTCGTCGCGTGAATGCTTCGCTCTGGCGATCGCCATCCAAGGGATGAATTACCGATTAATTTCTAGAGCTTTTGGACACGACCTCGACGGGCATAAAAGAGTCTTAGAAAGAAAGCTCTCAAGAATTAATTACCGACGACTCACACTTCGGCAACATCGAAAGGGCATTTTACGCCACAAAGATCTCCGATTGTCAACGGCGCCCGGGCCGCCTGAATTCTGCGAACCTCTTTCTGAAAATTTTATATCTAGTTTCCAAACTTGATTGATCATTGGTTGTCCGAGCGGCGGTGTAGTACGCATTTAGTTCTCGGCTACCAGCGTCAGGATCGGCTCGCTGCACTCGCACATTCTCCAAAAGTGCAGCCGAGAACTCAAGAATGAAATCCCTCAATTCATTAATCCACCTAGGCTCTTCCCTTGCAATCCAATAGTAAATTGGAATTTCTCCTTGACGCGCGAGCATCCTATCGTTCTCCTCAAATTCACCGCTCAATCGCTCGAGGACAACATATGCCTTGTCACGAGCCGCGTAGTATGGATTGCTAGGTAGCTCGTCAACATTATCTTGGGCGTCAAACCAAGTTGCAGCCTGCTTTGCAAAGTCATCCAGGTTTTTTGCTTTTGAATCAGCAAAGCCATCTTTGAATTCAAACAACAGGATTTTTGCGATTAAGTTGTGCTCCTGCATTCGCTTTGTAGTAAAGCGAATTTTCTTAACAAAAAAAGGATGCAGACTTAGCTCTCTAGTGATGACAGGGATCGGCCCCCCCATCGCGTTTCTCCGCTCTGCCCCGGTTGTAGCCTCCCCCATGTTTAGTCTAACAAAAAGCTCCTCAAGCTTGTGCTCCGTCTCCGCTGCCACATCCATTACCGTTGGCAAATATTTATCCACCTTATCGGCAATAGCGGGATATCGTGAAACCAGATCGCTGTACTTCATTCCTCCAAGCTTGATGGACGGATCGTCATCCAAAACACAAGTCGGATTCAACGGCAACTGATCGGCAAAAAACTCGAATATTGCCCCCATTCTTTGCTTTCCATCAATAATCGCATATGCGCTCTTTTTTTGATTCAGCCCTTGCGCTACTCCAACAGAAAAATTGGCAATGTAAAATTTGGGGATGTCAAAATCATTGATGATTGAATCGATCAAATGACTTTTTTTCCATTTGCTCCATATATCGGCCCGTCGTTGATAGGTGGGACTCATGTCGATGCGCTTGTTCAAGTATTGCTCATACCACCAACGTAGTCCGCGAGGCTCGTGCGAAGTCACTTTTAACATCATTAAACCCTAAAGCCGCGCAAGCGTTTTTATTTCCATCGCAAGACCATGCATATCCGGATAGGAAACTGAATCCGTGTAGCCGAGATGGAGAAGCAATTTGAGCAACGCTCCAATTTTCTCCTTCGGAATAATAAATTTAATCAAAGATTCGCTTGCGTGCTTGAATTTCCGAAATTGCTCTTCCATCGACCCGGTTTCCCTGCCAAAAATCGTAAACACCCCACGCTGAGCGAACATCCGCGCGTTATTTGCGATCCCCACGCAGCAAGCGCACTGTTCGTTCAAGGTCGTCATTGCAGTAGGCTCCAACCTGTCGCCGACAAAGAGTTTTCGCGGGCCATAGCCCTTTACAGCGTCTCTTGATGAAAGTGCGCCCGCATCGCCGTGAGAACTGTGCTCCAAAGCAATGGCGTTCCATTTGACCGGATTAAGGACCCAAACAGCGGCATCGTGGGAATAGCCAGCAGGAGAATTGTCGGGGTGAGCGGATGTCAGCGCGAAATATAATGCGATAAACGGATTATTACTCCAGTCAAGCAATCGGGTTGGCACACTATAATGCTGCATATAAAAGAGAGCCCGCAGGTCATTGTCATCGCCATGAACGGCCAGTTCGGACGGCATCAAAACCCCTTGCCGGCGAAAGTCCTCCAACATCTTCGCCTCAATTGTAATTAGCTCCTCAATATTCCTTAGATTTGGATGTCTAAAAAGACTCGGCACAAGCGTATGAGCCACACTGCCAATCCCGCGGTACCAATGACCCTGGAATATTGAACCGGTAGCAATTGCTTTCTCGACGTGCAACTCGGTGTGCTTAGTAAACTCCGCAAGTGTGGAAATTTTGATGGTTTTTGGATCGGCCATGAAGTTTCCCCCTCAGCCGCAAATCTTTAAAAAATCCGCGATTGACGAAGCCACGGCGTGAGCCATTACTGGTGGCACTGCGTTTCCGATCTGATGGACACTGCGCGTAGCCGCAAAAGGAAAGACAAAATTATCTGGGAAAGTTTGCAGCCTCGCGCACTCTCGAACGGTAAGTCTCCGCGGTAGCTCATAGTGAAACTGAACGCGCGATTTGGCGTTAGCCCTAACCGTATAGCCGGGCGAATCTCGGGGGCTAATTTCATCGCCCTGGCCGTGACCTCTTTTAGCCACTGCGGCTCTAAAATATTGGCTTTGATTAGGCACACTTTCGTCACATATTTCCAAAAGATCAGCGATTGCCCACTCAACCGTCGGGCCATTAATCAAATGGATTTTCTTAGGCGGTTGCGGACTGCCCTTTATGTCGGAACGAACAAACACCAGTATTACTCTGTTCCTGGCTTGCGGCACTCCATAATCCGGAGCGTACAACCGCCAGACAATGCCGCGATAGCCCGCATTAGCGAAGGAACGCAAAATCCCTTTTAGATCAGCCCCTTCGTTTAGTCGCGTCAAATGTGAAACATTTTCGGCGACTACAATTTTTGGTCGCCAATGCCGAGCGTATCTTGACATCGCTTTAAACAACATGCCACGAGCACTTTTAGTGCCGCCAAGGGGCCCGCAAATTGAAAACTCTTGACACGGGAAGCCGCCGATCAGAACGTCTGCGGCAGGCATCCGCTTAACGTCGGCTCGCGACAGATCTAAGAGCTCAAACGGTGGCTTAAGATTTTTTTCGTAAGTGGCCTTGCAGTACTGATCAATATCGTAGGCCTTCAAAATCCTGAATGCGTGGCGCGTGTAACGTTGATCTCTATATTGAAATCCGCCTTCAAATCCTAAATCCAACCCTCCGCAGCCCGAAAAAAACGAAATGACGCTGGCACGTGATTTTTCATCTTCCAGTGTAGTTACGTCGTCTTCTTCAAGTGTTCGTTCTCGCCCCATCTCCACCTCTTAGATTTGTTTAAGATCACATTGTGACCGCAGTAGGTGGCCAAGCGGTGAGGAATATCGTCTCTAGGAGAGAGGATGTAAGAGCGACGTGCCTTCATTCGAAACGACTCAAGCACTACTCTGCCGCGTCGGAAGGTGCCCCGCAGATACTGCGAGCAGACCTTGTCGGGTCAGTTTCTAAAACCCCGTTGACACGGGGTCAGCGCCAAGGCGCCGTTGCCATACCCAGCATCTCTCAGCCGTCGTTGGGCACGCATCGGACATTTCCCTCAACGGAGTGACACCGTGGACAAACTCTCGAAGGAGCAGCGCTCTGCAGTCATGCGGCAAGTTCGGCGCATCAACACCGCGCCGGAACTGGTAGTACGACGAGGATTGCACCACCGCGGTCTACGATTCAACGTGGGCGACAGTAGCCTGCCTGGCTCACCAGATATGTCGTTCCCGCGATTCCGGGCGGTCGTGTTCGTCCATGGCTGTTTTTGGCACGGGCATAGGTGCCGTGACAGCCTGAGTCCGCGCTCCAATGCAGAGTTTTGGAGCGCCAAGATCACAGCGAATCAGGTGCGAGATGCCAAGAAGGAAGCACTTTTGCTTAACAGCGGTTGGCGGGTATTCACCGTGTGGGAATGCTGCTTGGTGCCGGGCGTCAGCTGTGATCAATTGCTGGACAACCTTGCCTGCGCCATCAGAAATGAAGCTGCCTTCCTTCCACCCAAGCATTCGCGAATGGCGCACGTCCCCATCGGCGAATGAAGAAGAGCGAAGACTGTGCCGCTCCACCTCGCTAACCGCAATTGCCATTCCGATATAGGCGCCGTTGAGGAAACCTGGCAGTCCAGACCCTCATGGCAGCCCTGCAAAGAAGTCGGGCCACGACCGGCCCGGCCTGGGTTCAATCGTCGATACGCGGGACGCCGACGGCGCCGCGAAATCGAAAGGAACTCCATATGCGCCACGCCAGCAAAGGCGGTCCCGGCAACATCCTCTGGGCAGTCATCTGTGGCGGCTCGATCATGGGCGCCGCGCTCGGCGCGCGCCACGTGCAGGGCCTGTTCCTCGTCCCCATGACCCTGGACCGCGGCTGGTCGCGCGAATCCTTCGGCGTGGCGATCGCGCTCCAGAACCTGGTTTGGGGCGTCGCACAACCGTTCACGGGCATGCTGGCCGACCGCTTCGGCTCGGTGCGGGTCATCGCGCTGGGGACGCTGCTGTATCTGGTCGGCCTGGTCCTGATGTCGCTCTCCGTCACGCCCACGCAACTCACGCTGAGCGCGGGCTTGCTCATCGGCGTCGCGCTGTCGTGCACGGCCTTCGGCACGGTGTACGGCGCCATCAGCCGCATCGCCGAGCCGTCCCGGCGAAGCTGGGCGCTGGGCATCACCGGCGCGGTGGGTGGACTGGGGCAGTTCGTCATGGTGCCGGTGACCCAGGGGCTCCAGCACTGGCTGGGGTGGGCCGCTGCGCTGGTGGTGCTGGGCCTGGCGATCGGCTTGCTCGGTCCGCTGGCCTTGGCCCTGGACGACAGGGCTTCGACTTCATCACCCGCATCGGCAGCGCCCGTCCGCGTGCAGTCGATCCGCGAAGCGGTGCAGGAAGCCTTGCAGCACCCGGGCTTCTGGTTGCTGAACGCGGGCTTCGTCGCCTGCGGATTCCAGCTGGCCTTCATCGGCACGCACCTGCCGGCCTACCTGCTGGGCCGGGGGCTGCGCGCGAGCGACGCGGTGGCGGGGCTGGCGATCATCGCGCTGGCCAACACGGTGGGCACCTTCGCCTGCGGCTACCTCGGGGACTTCTACCGCCGCAAGTACCTGCTGTCGGGCATCTACCTGGCGCGCTCGACAGCGATGGCGGCGTTCTTCCTGCTGCCGCTGAGTGCCGCCAGCCTCTATGTCTTCTGCGCGGTGATGGGCCTGCTCTGGCTGGGCACGGTGCCGCTGACGAGCGGGCTCATCGCGCAGGTGTTCGGCGTGCGGTACATCGCGACGCTGTTCGGCCTTGTCTTCTTCGGTCATCAGGTCGGCTCGTTCCTCGGCGTCTGGCTGGCGGCCCACGTCTTCGACGTGACGAAGTCCTATGACCTGATCTGGGTCGGCTCGATCGCACTCGGCTTGCTGGCCGCGGCGCTGCATTGGCCCATCGACGATCGGCAAGTGGCGCGTGGCGTCGTTCCCGCAGGGGTGATGGCATGAAGACCTCGACGACAACAACGAGACGCGGGCTGGCGCTCGGCGGCGCGGCCGTGCTGGCCGCCGTTGTCATTGCATGCATCGCGCTGCGCCTGTGGCTCGAACCATCGCGCGCCGTTGCGCTCGTGGAACTCGTTTCGTTCTGCCGATGAGGAGGCACGCACCATGAAACCGAACGACCTTCCGCACGACGTTCTCACCGTCGTCTACCGGCAGCCGCGCAGGATCGAACCGCTCCGCGAAACCGTGTGCGTGATCTGCCAGTCGGGCACGGCATGGATCACGATCGAGGGGCAACGCGATGACGTGATCCTGGTCGCTGGCGACTTCCATTGCGTGCAGCCCGGCCAGAAGGCGCTGCTGGCCGGCATGCCGGAGTGCCGCGTGGTGATCGATGCGGGAGGCCGCATGCAATGAGGCGTGCGGGGCCGGCTATCGCTGGCTAGACTGCCACGCATGTCCGTTCCGCTCGTCCGGCTTTCCTCGCTCGACCTGATCCGGGGCTTTGTCGCAGTCGGCCGTCGCATGAGCATCACGCAGGCGGCGGACGACCTGTGCCTGACGCAATCGGCGGTGAGCCGGCAGGTGCGCGCGCTCGAAGAACAACTCGGCGTCACGCTGCTGGAGCGCAAGAGCCGCGGCGTGCAGTTCACTGCGGCGGGTGAGCGCCTGTTCCGCAGCGCCGACGGTGCGGTGCAGCAGTTGCAGGACGTGCTCGGCGAGATCCGGCGCGACAGCGCGCAGCAGCAGGCCGTGACCATCTCCGCCAGCATCGGCATCTCGGGCCTCTGGCTGCTGCCGCGGCTGGGCCGCTTGCAGCAGGCGCATCCCGGCATCGAGGTGCGCCTGTCCGCGACCAACGAGGTGGTCGACATGACGCTCGGCCAGGTCGACCTCGCGTTGCGCTACTGCCCGCGCAGCGTGGCGCCGGCGGGCGCCGTCTGGCTGTTCGGCGAGCGGGTGGTGCCGGTGGCGCATCCGTCGCTGGGCCTCCGGTCGTTGCAAGGGCCGGATGCGCTGCGCCAGGTGCACTTGCTCGAGTTCGACGACTCGCGCCCATGGCTGCAATGGCGGCCCTGGCTGCGCGAGCGGGGATGGCAACAGGCCAGGCCGCGCGGGGTGCTCCGCTTCAACCAGTACGACCAGGTCATTCACGCGGCGCTCGCCGGCCAGGGGATTGCGCTGGCCAGGTTCGAACTGGTGCGGCCATTGATCGACAACGGCCAACTCATCGCCGTGGCCGCGCCGCCCGACAAGGCGGAGACGCCGATTGCCTATTGGCTGATCCGCGCCGAAGCCAAGCCGCGCGAACAGGTGCAGCGGGTGGCCGCGTGGATCGAGGCGGAAGCGGCGGCGGTGCGGGGTTGACGGGGCGCGGTTGACGGGGCGCGTGGCCTGGGCACGCAAGCTTGCGCTGCTCAGTCCGTCCAGGTCGCGAGCAATGGAATCCATTCCTGGGCGCCCTTGTCCGCCTTCTTGGCGGCCGCCTCTGTTGGGAGCCAGAGCAATCGGCCGAGCAGATTGACTACGTCGCCCAGCGAACCCGAGGTCAAGCGGTTCTTGGTCAGGAAGGCCAGCCATTGGCGCTCTTTGACGGGGTCATCACTGAACACCGTTGTCAGCGCAAGCGGCTTCGTTGTCGGCAATGCCGTCGAGCGCCGCGCAAAGGTTGCCGCGATGGCGTCACTCAACGTGGCGAGGTCCAATTCCGTGCGCCGGGCGATCACCGCCAGATCGTAGAAGTCCTTCAGGCGCGTGTTGGCCTGCCCCAGCATCACCATGGCCTGGTACTTCTCGGCAATGACGGTGTAGACCGGATAGGCGCGGAGCACTGGCGCGTCGAAACCGTCCAGCAATGTCGGGAACGCAACCGCTTGCGCCGCAGGCGTCACGGCGTCGCCGAAGCCTACGTCGATTTGCAATCCACAGCGCGCCGAACCAAGCCTCGCCTGCAAGGTGATGCGCATGCCGCCGTAGGCGTTGTCTTCGCGAATGACCTGGGCGCGCACCGAACGGGGATCGAAAACGATTCCGTCATCCTCGACCATCGCCGCGAGATCGCGGAAGACGGCGGTGAGGCTCTCGGCGTCGGCGGGACCAAAGCCAAGCAGGTCCGCATCGCGGGTCGGGCGATGCGGTTCGTCGTACCAGAGCGCAAACAGCAGCGCTCCCTTGAGAAGGAACCGATTCGCATGCGCGGAGGTGCTGATGCGGAACAACAGGCGTTCCAGCGCGAACCGGTTCAACAGCAGGTTGTAGTCGTCCCCCCGCTCCTTCGCCAGCGTCAGCAGGCGCGCCAGGATGGACACAGGCAGGCCTTTGCTCATGCGACGATGGCCTCGAGGTAAGGCTGCATGACTCTTTCGACCCGATTGATCTTGGCGAAGTGCGCAATCCCGGTCATGTCGACCTTGCGTTCACGCCATGCGTCCTTCAGTGCTTCCATTGCCACGTCGAGCCCGATCTTGTTGCGAAACTTGAAGCAGTCCGTCACCGTCTTGGCGGCGCTGTAGACGCGAATCGGCGCGCCATGCTCCAACACGGTCAGGACGCCCTCCGTGTAGGCGTCCCCTCGCAGGCGCGCGATGCGCAGTGACGGATAGCCCAGCGCCGGTGCTTGCGTCCCTTCGGGCAGCGCGATCCAGACCTGATGAGGCGCCTGCGTGCCGATCTCGTGAAACTGCAGTGCGGACAGCAGGCAAACCACGGCTTTCGGCACGCGCGCACAAACTTCCATGAGCGTCTGGTGCTCGGTGATTTCGACATCCAGCAGGCTGTAGACGCCGCGGGCAACGCGTTGCAATTTGCCGGCCTGATGCAGGCTGATCAACTGCTGGGGTGACCAACCGTGCTCCCGAACGTCGGCGGCGCGCAGCATGCGCCGACGCTTGGCAAGCTCAAGAATCTGGTCTGCGTCTGTCATTTGGTGTATTTTAGTATCCGCATTACTTTTTCTCAAATAATGCGTATTTCAAGATGCGCATTGACCCGAAGCCACGGTCCCCTGCCCTGCCGTGCGCAAGGGCAGATGTGGCCGCTATCACGCAACAGCGGGGAGCCGACGGCCCTGTCGAGCACCCGCCCAAGTCCATTGGTGTTTTCCCACCATCCCTTGGCACTCGCGGAATGGCTGATATCTCCGTTTGACGCTTCCTCGCGCGGCGCGCTGTTTCTAAGCTTGGCTTGTCAATTTCGAATAGGTCGAAGTTGCAGCGGCAAGGCCCGATTCGCCAGCCGCCATCAACATGAATGAGGACATCCAATGCCGTTGTTTCTGAATGAAGTCTGGTTGGGCGACATGACGCCCTCGGTCATGGCGGAAGCCGTCGAGTTTTTCGGCAACCTGAGCGTCGGCTCCAAGCCCGACAACCTGCCCAACGATCTGCGGATGGTGGCGGGCCCGTGGCTCTCGGCTGAGGAGACCAAGGTGATGTTCGTCTTCGAGATCAACGACCCGTCGGACATGTTCGACGCCTATGCGGAGCGGGTCGTCAGCGGTCTTTTTTCGCATCGCAAGCTCACGCTGCTTTCCAGCTGGGAAGGCATGAAAGCCTATTCCGACCGCGTCAACGCGATCTAGTTCTTTCCCCCGAATTCCAAGGAGAAATTCAATGCCGGTTTTTTTCAATGAAGTGTGGCTGAAGGACATGAGTCCGCCGGTCATGAAGGGCGTGACCGATTTCCTCGGCAAGCTGCGCGAAGGCGTCAAGCCGCACAACCTGCCGGAGGACCTCAAGCTCCTCGCAGGCCCCTGGCTTTCCAACGAAGAGGCCAAGGTCTATTTCGTCTTCGAGATCGACGACCCGACGAAGACCTATGAAGCGTTCGCGGAACGCGTGGCGGAAGGCCTCTTCCTGCGCCGCAAGCTGACGCTGGTGCAGAACTGGGCCGGCGCCCGCTCCTTCGCGGCGCACCTGGCCCGCAAGTAGACAGCCTGCCGGTCCTTGCCGATGCGCAGCCGACAACCCCGATAACGAACCGACAGAGACAACACCGTGACCCAGACAAATACCAACCCAGCGCCCTTCACCGCACCTGCCTCGGACACGGTGGCACACGGAGGCCCGACCTCTCATGCGAGGCGCCAGTCGTTCCGGCAGTTCGCCGCGCTCGGCGCCGCGGCGCTCGCGCCCTCGCTGCTGCTGAAACCGTCCACGGCCAACGCCGCAGGCGCAGAGTTCTCGTACAAGCTCGGCATCGCCCTGGCCCCGTCGCACCCGACGACGGCCGGATTGCAGGAGGCCTGCGCCACGATCCTGCGCGAGTCCAAGGGGCGGCTCTCGATCGAGGTGTTCCCGAACAGCCAGTTGGGCAGCGACACCGACATGATTTCCCAGGTCCGCTCGGGCGCCATCGATTTCGTGAGCACGGCCGGCCTCATCTGGGGCACGCTGATCCCCGGCGCTTCGATCAGCGGCGTGGGCTTTGCCTTCCCCGACTACGACACCGTCTTCAAGGCCATGGATGGCGAGTTGGGCGCGCAAATCCGGTCGGGTTTCGCCAAGGCCGGCCTGCTGCCCCAGGCCCGGATCTGGGACCACGGCTTCCGCCAGGTGACCAGCAGCGGCCGGCAGATCAAGACGCCGCAGGACCTCGCCGGGTTCAAGCTGCGCGTGCCCCTCAGCCCGGCGCTCACGTCCCTGTTCAAGGCGTTCGGCGCCGCCCCCGCGGGCATCAACATGGCGGAGGTCTACACCGCGCTGCAGACCAAGATCGTCGACGGCCAGGAGAACCCGCTGACCATCGTCGACACGGCCAAGCTGTACGAAGTGCAGAAGTTCTGCTCGCTGACCTCGCATGTGTGGGATGGCTTCTGGCTGGTCGCCAACCTGCGCAAGTGGAACGCGCTGCCGGAAGACCTGCGCCAGCTGGCGTCCACCACCTTCGACGCGCAGGCCCTGCGCCAGCGCCAGGCGATCCGGGCGCTCAACGTGCGGCTGGGCGATGAGCTTAAGAGCAAGGGCATGACCTTCAACACGCCGGACCTCGCGCCCTTCCGCGAAGAACTGAAGAAGTCGGGTTTCTATGCCGACTGGAAGAAGAAGTTCGGCCCCGAAGCCTGGGCCACGCTCGAGAAGTACGCGGGCAACCTGTCCTGATCCAACTTCAGCAAGCCGTTCGTTGACGTGGTGCCTCCGGCACCCCGTCGGCGGGTGCCTGCGCCATCCCACAGAAACGAGACATGCACATGAAACCGATCCGACTCCTCGGCCTCGCCGCAGCCCTGGCTGCGCTGGTGGCCACCGCCCTCCCTGCACGCGAAGCACAGGCCCAGGACCTCAAGGGCAAGTACGTCAGGACGCCGACGGGCTACCTGATGGTCCTGCGCAACGGCGACGACGTCATCGCGAACCTCGAGCGGCTGGCCGTGGTGGAGCGGATACCGAGCGCCAGCTTCGTCGGCATCGGCTTCATGCGCGAAGCGACGTTCGGCTTCTACGACTTCAGCCGCAAGGCCTTCGATCCCAAGACCTTCAACAACGTGGAGGTTGCCAACCTCACCGGCACCATCGCGTGGAAAGAGGGCAAGCCTTCCATCCACGCGCACGGCCTGGTCACCGACGGCAGCTTCATGGCCAGCGGCGGGCATCTGCTCGGCCTGACGGTCGGTACCGGCTCCTCGGAGATCACCGTGCTGCTGCACCCGGAGAAGTACGAGCGCTTCGTCGATCCCGCCATCGGCGCGAACGTTCTCGGCCTGCCGGGGCACCAATGAACACCGCGGCCATCGTCCGGTCCACGTTACATCCAGGAGGCTCCATGCACAGCCAACCGCAGGCCATCGTTGCGCCCATCCCGGAGCTCCCGGGCCAGGACGCTTCCACCGCGTCGAGTCCGGCGTGGCTCGCCCGGTGCGAGAAGTTCCTCGGCCATCTCACCGAGATCCCGGCGGCGCTGCTCGTGCTGGCGGAGATCTGCGTGCTGTTCGCCGGCGTCACGAGTCGCTACCTGTTCCACACGCCCATCATCTGGGCCGACGAGCTGGCCTCCCTGCTGTTCCTGTGGCTGGCCATGTTCGGCGCCGCCGTCGCGTTCCGGCGCGGCAGCCACATGCGGATGACGGCCTTCGTGGACAAGGCCTCGCCAGGCACCCGGTCCCGCCTGGACCTGTTCGCGGTGGTGGCGGCGCTGGCCTATCTGGTGCTGATCGCGCATCCGGCCTACGAGTTCGCGGTGGACGAGATGATGGTGACCCTGCCGGCGATGGACATCTCGAACGTCTGGCGTGCGGCGGCCATCCCGGTCGGCGTCGTGCTGATCATGGCGATGGCCTTGCTGCGGCTGGCCAGCTTTGCCAACCGCAAGCAGGCGGCGCTGGTGGTCCTGGCCGTTGCCGTGCTGGTCGGCGCGTTCCTGGCCGTGCAGCCGATGCTGGCGAGCCTGGGCAACCTGAACCTGCTGATCTTCTTCGTGGGTGTCGTCGGCTTGCTGGTGTTCTCCGGCGTGCCGATCGCGTTCGCATTCGGGTTGGCGACGCTGGGCTACATCGGCCTGACGACCTCGACGCCGGTCGGCGTGGTGATCGGGCGCATGGACGAGGGAATGTCCCACCTGATCCTGCTGTCGGTCCCGATGTTCGTGTTCCTGGGCCTGCTGATCGAGATGACCGCCATGGCCAAGGCGATGGTCGACTTCCTGGCCAGCCTGCTGGGGCACATCAAGGGCGGCCTGTCATACGTGCTGATCGCCGCGATGTATCTGGTGTCGGGCATCTCGGGATCGAAGGCCGCCGACATGGCCGCGGTCGCCCCCGTGCTGTTTCCGGAGATGAAGCGCAGGGGCGCCAAGGAGGGCGACATGGTGGCCCTGCTGTCCGCCTCCGGCGCGCAGACCGAGACCATTCCGCCCAGCCTGGTGCTGATCACCATCGGCTCGGTCACCGGCATCTCGATCGCGGACTTGTTCACCGGCGGCCTGGTCCCCGGCGTCGTGCTCGCGATCATGCTCAGCGCCGTGGTGTGGTGGCGCTACCGGTCGGGCTCGCACGCGGTCGATCGCAAGGCGGCATGGCGCGTCATCGGCAAGACGCTGGTCATCGCCGCCCCGGCGCTGGCATTGCCTTTCGTGATCCGGGCCGCGGTCATCGAGGGCGTGGCGACGGCGACCGAGGTGTCGACCATCGGCATCGTCTACTCGGTGATCGTGGGCTTGGTCATCTATCGCAAGTTCGACTGGCGCCGGGTCGGTCCGGCGCTGGTGGAGACGGCTTCGTTGTCGGGCGCCATCCTGCTCATCATCGGCGCGGCGACCGGCATGGCATGGGCGCTGACGCAGTCCGGGTTCTCGCGGCAACTGGCGGAAGTCATGACGCACCTGCCGGGCGGCGCCGCGGGCTTCCTCGCGGTCTCGATCGTCGCCTTCATCGTGCTCGGCAGCGTGCTCGAAGGGATTCCGGCGATCGTGCTGTTCGGGCCGCTGCTGTTCCCCATCGCCAAGCAGTTGGGCATCCACGAAGTGCAGTACGCGATGGTGGTGGTGCTGTCGATGGGCATCGGCCTCTTTGCACCGCCCTTCGGCGTGGGCTACTACGCGGCTTGCGCGATCAGCCGCGTGAGTCCCAGCGAAGGCATCAAGCCGATCGCCGGCTACATGCTCGCGCTGCTCGCCGGAACCATCCTGATCGCCGTCTTCCCGTGGTTCTCCATCGGCTTCCTCGGCTGATCGCTCTTCTCCATTTCAAAGGACTCCCATGAAGTTTTCCTGCTGGATCACCTACGCCCCGGATGCGGCAACGGTGGCCGAACTGCGGCCCCGACACCGCGCCTATCTCGCCAGCCTGCTGGCCCAGGGTGAGCTCGTGCTGGCCGGCCCATTCGCCGACGGCAGCGGTGCCCTGTTCGTCTACGAGGCAGCGGACGAAGCCGCCGCCATGCACCTGATCGGCCAGGACCCCTTCTTCACCGGCGGCGTGTTCGCGCAGGTGCTGGTCAAGCCCTGGACCGCCGTGTTCTGCAACCCCTCTGCCTTGCAGCCAGCGCTCGCCTCGGCAGCGCTGGCCTCCTCCTGAAAAGAAAGCGATAGCACATGACCACCATGCCTCCGTCGATCGCCGACATCGCCACCCGCCTCCGGGTCGCGGCCCAGACCGGCATTGCCATACCGCCCATCCGCGATGAACTGAAAGACGGTGGCGCCGATGCGGCCTACCAGATCCAGGAAGCCAACACCCTGTTCCACCTGGGCCAGGGTCGGCGGCTGGTCGGGCGCAAGATCGGACTCACGTCCAAGTCCGTGCAGTTGCAGTTGGGCGTCGACGCGCCCGACTTCGGCATGCTGTTCGCGGACATGGAACTGGATGCCGGCGAGGAAGTGGCCCTCGGCCGCGTGATGCAGCCGAAGGTGGAAGCCGAGGTGGCCATCGTCCTGAAGCGCGACCTCTCGGACGAAGGGCTGACGCTGTCCCGGCTGATGTCCGCCGTGGCCTACGTGCTGCCTGCCGTCGAGATCGTCGGCAGCCGCATCCAGAACTGGGACATCCGCCTGCTCGACACGATCGCGGACAACGCGTCATCCGGCCTCTATGCGCTCGGAACCGAGCCGCGCAAGCTCGACCAGGTCGACCTGCGGCTGTGCGGCATGGTCATGGAGCGGCGCGGCGATGTGGTCTCGGTCGGCGCCGGCGCCGCGTGCCTGGGCCATCCGCTGAACGCCGCGCTGTGGCTCGCCAGGAAGATGGTCGAAGTCGGAAGGCCGCTCAAGGAAGGCGACGTGATCATGAGCGGGGCGTTGGGGCCGATGGTCGCGGTGGCGCCGGGCGACTCGGTGGTCACCACCATCGGTGGTCTTGGCAGCGTCACCACCCAGTTCGCCGCCTGAACGCGTGGCTTGAACTCGCCACTGAATTCGCTGCCTGCATTCGCCGCCTGAAGCCACGCCAGCTTCACGCCCCAATCATTCATTTGTTAGGAACCAACCATGCCTCCACACAAGCTCAAGGTCGCGATCATCGGCCCGGGCAACATCGGCACCGACCTGATGATCAAGGTCATGCGCAACAGCCAGCACCTCGAGATGGGTGCGATGGTCGGCGTCGACCCCAAGTCCGATGGCCTCGCGCGGGCCGAGCGCCTCGGCATCGCGACGACGGCCGAAGGCATCGAGGGCCTGCTGCGCCTCGATGTCTTCGAGGACATCGACATCGTGTTCGATGCCACCTCCGCGAGCGCCCACAAGCACCACAACGCGCTGCTGCAGGCGCACGGCGTGCAGGTGATCGACCTCACGCCGGCGGCCATCGGCCCGTATGTGATCCCGGCCATCAACCTCGAGGCCGAGAACGCGAGCAACATGAACATGGTCACCTGCGGAGGCCAGGCGACCATCCCGATGGTGGCGGCCGTCTCGCGCGTGGCGAAGGTGCACTACGCGGAGATCGTGGCATCGATCTCCAGCAAGAGCGCGGGGCCTGGCACGCGGGCCAACATCGACGAGTTCACCGAGACGACGAAGGCGGCCATCGAGAAGCTCGGCGGGGCCGAACGCGGCAAGGCGATCATCGTGCTGAACCCGGCGGAGCCGCCGCTGATCATGCGGGACTCGGTGTTCGTGCTGTCCGAGCTGGCCGACCAGGCGCTGGTGGAAGCCAGCATCGAGAAGATGGTGGCGGCCGTGAAGGCCTACGTGCCGGGCTACCGGCTGAAGCAGCGCGTGCAGTTCGACGTCATCGCGCCCGAGCATCCGTTGAACGTGCCCAGGCTCGGGCCGCGCCACGGCCTCAAGACCTCGGTCTACCTGGAGGTCGAGGGCGCCGCGCACTACCTGCCGTCGTATGCCGGCAACCTCGACATCATGACCTCGGCCGCGCTGGCCTGCGGCGACATGATGGCCCAACGACGCATCGCCAGCGGCATCGCCCGCGGCCTGAAGGAGACAACATGAATCCCGGCAAGAAGCTCTACATCAGCGACGTGACGCTGCGCGACGGCAGCCACGCGATCCGCCACCAGTACAGCATCGCGCACGTCAAGGCGATCTCGGCGGCGCTCGATGCCGCCGGCGTCGACAGCATCGAGGTCGCGCATGGCGACGGGCTCGAAGGCTCCAGCTTCAACTACGGCTTCGGTGCCCACACGGATGTGGAATGGATCGCGGCGGTGGCCGAGACGGTCAAGACGGCGAAGGTGGCGACGCTGCTGCTGCCGGGCATCGGCACCACGCACGACCTGCGCAATGCCTACGACGCCGGCGCGCGCATCGTGCGCGTGGCCACGCACTGCACCGAGGCGGACGTCTCGCGCCAGCACCTGGAATACGCACGCGAACTCGGCATGGACCCGGTGGGCTTCCTGATGATGAGCCACATGACCACGCCGAAGAAGCTGGCCGAGCAGGCGCTGCTGATGGAAAGCTACGGGGCGACCTGCGTGTACGTGGTCGATTCCGGCGGCGCGCTGGGCATGGGCGACGTGCGGGACCGCTTCCGCGCCTTCAAGGAAGTACTCAAGCCCTCGACGCAGACCGGCATCCATGCCCATCACAACCTGAGCCTCGGCGTGGCGAACTCCATCGTGGCGGTCGAGGAAGGCTGCGACCGCATCGATGCAAGCCTGGCCGGCATGGGCGCGGGTGCCGGCAACGCGCCGCTGGAAGTGTTCATCGCCGCGGCCGAGCGCCAGGGCTGGCATCACGGAACGGACCTCTACCGGCTGATGGACGCGGCGGACGACCTGGTGCGGCCGCTGCAGGATCGCCCGGTGCGGGTCGACCGCGAGACCCTGGCGCTCGGTTATGCGGGCGTGTACTCGAGCTTCCTGCGCCACGCGGAGGCGGCCGCCAAGAAGTACCGGCTGAAGACGGTGGACATCCTGGTTGAGTTGGGCGCACGCAAGATGGTGGGCGGGCAGGAGGACATGATCGTGGACGTCGCGCTGGACCTGCTCAAGCGCTCGGCGCATGCGCACGACCATGCACAGCCGGAGATGAGCGAAGCGGCGTGAAATCAACCCACCCCCGAATGCGCCGGCGGCGCCTCCCCCTCAACGGGGCGCACCCGGCGGCTCGGCAAAGCGGGTTCCACGGGTGCCCACGAACATGCTTCGCTGCGCTTGCACCGGCTCCATGCGGCGCGGGTGGCGCGCTTCGCCGGCGTCAGTCCTGTTTCAGCTCCCGGCCGATTTCGCGAATGAGCGAAGCCACGGCCCTGCTGGCCAGCGTCATCGGCCGGTGCACGCTGGTGGAAAGCACCAGCGTGCGCGTGAGGGCGGGCTCCACGATCTGGGACACCTGCAGGCGCTTCTGCGCCAGCTCGAAATGCACGGCTTGCCGGGTCAGGATCGTGTAGCCGGAGCCGCCGGCCACGATCTCCTTCATGGCCGTGAGGGAGTCGACTTCCACGGCCACGTGGATCGGAACCTCGAATTTCCTGGCCGTCTCGGCCAGCATCAGGCGCAGCCCGTCGGGGATGCCGGGCAGCACCAAGGGCAGGTTTGCCAGGTCGGCGAACTTGATCTGCGGTTGTGCGGTGAGCAGGTCGCCCGCCGGTGCAACCAGGTAGAGACCGGCGGTGTTCAGCGCTTCGTCGGTCCTGGCGGCATGGACTCCCTCGTAGCGGGCGAGCACGCCGACGTCGGCTCGGCCGTTGGCCAGCCACTCCTCGATGCTTCCAGAAAAGCCCTCCATCAACCTCAGCTCGACTTGCGGATAGTCCCTGAGCACCCGCTGGAACAGCGCACCGACGACGAACTGCGTGATCGAGGTCTGCATGGCCAGGCGAACGGGGCCGCTGGGCACCCCGGCATGCGCGCGGATCTCGTCCCTGAGCGCATCCGCCTCGGACAGGATGCTGCCGACGCGCGGCATGATCGCCTGCCCGAATTCCGTCAACACCAGACCGCGGCCCGTGCGATGGAAGAGCTTGGCGTCGAAGTCGCGCTCCAGCGCCGCGATCTGCTTGCTCAACGCCGACTGGGCGATGCCCCGCGCGGCGCAGACCTTGCTCAGGCTGCCCGCTTCGACCAGGTCCACCAGGAGCTGAAGCTGCTTCAGGTCCATGGAGGCCGGCGCTATTGCGGCCCTATCGCCGCCCGCAACGCATCACGGGTGCGCTGGTTCGCCAGCGTCGCGGCAGCCTCGTCGAAGTGGTCGCCGCCCACACGCGCGAACGCATGGTCGACGCCGGGGTACGAGAACACCTCGATCCGCTCGCGCCCGGCCAGCGCCTTCTTGATCGCCGCCTGCGCTTCGGGCGGGCAGAACTGGTCCTTCTCGGCGATGTGCAGCACCAGCTTGCCGCGGATCTTGTCGGCCTCGCCGAGCGCGCTCTCGATGCCGACGCCGTAGTAGCCCACGGCGAGGTCGACATCGGTGCGGCAGCCAGCCAGGTAGGCCAGCTTGCCGCCGAGGCAGTAGCCGAGCGTGGCGGTCTTGCCGGGCAGCGTTTCCGGCCGCTTGCGCAAGGCATCCAGCGCCGCCTGGATGTCTTCCACGCCCTTGGCTTCGTCGAAGCCCTTGTAGTAGCCGAAGGCGCGTTGCCAGTCGGCCTCGGTGTAGCCCAGTTCCACGCCCGGCTCCTGGCGCCAGAACAGGTCCGGCACCAGCACGGTGTAGCCCTCGGCGGCATAGGAATCGGCAGCCTCCTGCATCGTCGAATTCACGCCGAAGATTTCCTGCGCCAGCACCAGGCCCGGTCCCTTGCCGGCCGGGGGCACGGCGAGGTATGCACGAAAGCTGCCGCTGCCGTCCGCGGCGTCAACGTTGATCCACTGTCCAGCCATCTGAAATCCTTCCAGGTTGATGTCGATTGAAAGCCCCCCGGGGCCGGGCCTTGCCCAGCCCGCCCCCCCGAGGGGGTCAAGTCGAGATGGCAAAGCCACATCGACTTGAGAGGGGCTCATTGTGGGAGTTCCGGGTGCCGCGTGGCCACCCGATAGAACCCGGAGTGAAAAACCAGCGGCTCGCCGTCGAAGCGCTCGTAGTGCTCGACTTCGCCGATGAAGATCAGGTGGTCGCCGCCCTCGTACTGCTTGACGTTGCGGCAGACGAAGCGGGCGATGGCGCCGTTGAGCAGCGGCACACCGCCGATGCCTTCGCAGCAGTCCACGCCGCTGAACTTGTCGGGCAGCGCGGTGGAGAACTGGCGCGACAGGTGGTGCTGGTTCGCGGCCAGCACGTTGATCGCGAAGTGGCTGCCGCTGGTGAAGTCGGGCAGGCTGGCCGCTTCCTTCGCCAGGCTCCACAGCACCAGCGGCGGGTCCATCGACACCGACGAGAAGGAGTTGGCTGTCATGCCGATGCGCCGGCCGTCGATGGCACGGCTCGTGATGACGGTCACGCCGGTGGCGAACTGGCCGAGCGCCCTGCGGAAGTCGCGCCGGTCGAAGCGGTCGCCCGCCGCTTCCCTTGCCTTGGTGTCCAGGAAGCGGTCTGCCTCCAGCGCATCGAACCACCAGGGATGGAAGATGCGCGGATCGTCGAAGCCGTTGACGATGGTGCTCGCCACCGCGGGCGCGCTGGCGGCGCTTTGCAGCAGCTTGAGCACGTGCGGGGGCGGCGCGCCAAGGAGGCTGTTGGTCCACTCCGTCGCCCAGGCGGCATAGCCCTTCCAGTAGCGGTCGAAAGTCTGCTGCATCCACTCGGTGTTGAAGGAATCGCCTTCGTGGTCGAGGATGCTCTTGAGGTAGATGTCCGCGCACTTGGCGGCATTGTTCGAGCCCTGGCCGGTGATCGGGTCGTTCAGCACCAGCGTGTCGGCCATGCCGAGCACGCAGCGCCCCGAGGGCAGCCTGGCGACGGGCTTGCGCACGGTGGGCGTGAAGCGGCCGGTGAGGATGCCGTTGTCGTCGGTCAGCGCGATGTCCTTGCAGCGCTCGGCCTCCCAGGGCAGGAAGGTGTCGAGGATCCACTTGCTCTTCGCGAGGTGCTCTTGCGGTGTCCTGACGTCGTCCCAGCAATCCATGGGGCCGCCGGGCACGCCCTCGAACACCATGATCTCGCAGGGGCCGGTGGTGGTCAGCGCCGGGAAGACGAAGTATTCGCCCACGCCGGGAATCAGGTTGAAGCACACGCGCGGGTACGGCTGCGCGGGCTTCATGCCTCTGACGTAGGTGAGCGCGAGCGCACGCTGCGGCTTGTCGAAGAGCGACTTCGCGGCGTCGCGTTCGAACAGCCCGCTGATCTCGCCCTTGCCGCTGGCCACGATGACGAGGTCGTGCGTCTGGCCGTAGGCCTCGATGTCGGCGATGCCGGCCTCCTGGATGACCAGTTCACCGCCGCGCTGCTCGAACTCGGCCATCCACGCCGGGACCTTGAGGCGTTGGTCGACGGACTTCGCGGGGCTGTCGAGCGGCGCAGCCCAGTCGATGGCCTTGCCGCCGCCGGGCGCGGGCACCGCGAGCCCGATGCCCTCGACCGGCGGGCAGTCGTCGTTCCACCAGTCGAGGCCGAGTTCGCGCTCGGCCTGCAGCGCGGTCTCGAACATGCACTGGCTCGACATCACCGGCCCCAGGCGGATCTCCTGCGCGCTGCGGTTGGAGACGACCGTGACTTCATGTCCCGCACCCAGCAGGCCCAGCGCGAGTTGCATGCCGGACTGGCCGGCGCCGATGATGGCGATGCGCTTCATGTCCGCTGCTGCCGCCGGCCTCTACGCGGCAGCCGCCCACTGGCCGATGAAGCGCTCCGACTCGGCCGGGTCGGCAAACCACGGGAAGAAGGTGCGCGGGTCGTCGAAGCCGTTGACGATGGCGGTGGCCAGCGGCGGAATGGCGCCAGCGGCGCCGAGCAGGTTGAGCACGTGCGGCGGTGGCGGCAGCAGCAGCATGTTGGTCCACTGCGTGACCCACTGCGAATAGCCGTACCAGTAGCGGTCGAAGGTGTGCTGCATCCAGACGTGGTCCACCGGCTTGTCGCCATGCTCGACGATGCTCTTCAGGTACACGTCGGCGCACTTGGCCGCGTTGTTCGACCCCTGGCCGGTGATCGGGTCGTTCAGCACCACCACGTCGGCCATGCCCATGATCTTCCTGCCCGAGGGCAGCGTGGCCACGGGCTTGCGCACCGTCGGCGGAAAGCGGCCGGCCAGGATGCCGTTGTCGTCGGTGAGCTGGATGTCCTTGCAGCGCTCGGCTTCCCACGGCAGGAAGGTGTCGAGGATCCACTTGCTCTTGGCCAGGTGCTCCTCGGGGGTCTTCACGTCGGCCCAGCAATCCATCGGGCCGCCGGGGATGCCTTCGAACACCATGATCTCGCACGGCCCGGTGGTGGTCAGCGCGGGGAACACGAAGTACTCGCCCACCGTCGGGATCAGGTTGAAGCACACGGCGGAGAAGGGCTCGCGTGGGCGCATGCCGGTCACGTAGGTGAGGGCCAGCGCGCGCTGCGGCTTGTCGAAGGTGGACTTGGCGGCGTCGCGCTCGAACAGCTTCGATATCTCACCCTTGCCGCTGGAGACGATGACGAGGTCGTGGCTCTTCGCATAGGTCTCGAGGTCATCGACGCCCGCGTCCTTGACGATGAGCTCGCCGCCGGCCTTCCTGAAGGCGTCCATCCAGCCGGGGATCTTCACGCGCTGGTCCACCGACTGCGCGGGCGAGCGCAGGCGCGCACCCCAGTCGATGAGCTTGGCGCCCTTCTGCTCCGGGTTGGGCACGACGAGCGAGATGCCGTCGACGGTCGGGCATTCGCGCTCCCACTGATTGAGGCCGAGGTCCCGCTCGATCTGCAGCGAGGTGTGGAACATGCACTGGCTGGACATCACCTTGCCGGTGCGGATGTCCTCGCCCGTGCGGTTGGTGACGAGCGATACCTCGTAGCCCGCGGCCAGCAGGCCGAGCCCGAGTTGAAGTCCGGACTGGCCGGCACCGACGATCATGATCTTGCGCATGCGATTTCTCCAGCAGGGATTGAGAAGCGGGGTTCCTGGGATTCAGGACATCAGCTTGGGGATGGCGGGCTCATGGGACTCCGGCCCCATCGCCGAATAGCCACCGTCGACCGCATAGTCGGCGCCGGTCACGAAGCTGGCCAGGTCCGAGCAGAGGAACAGCACCACGTTGGCCACCTCCTGCGGGTCGCCCACGCGGCGCAGCATGTGGAAGGGCGCGGCCACGCGGTCGGTCTTGGCGCGGTCGCCGTTGGTGAGCTGGTTCATGATGGCCGACCAGGTCCAGCCGGGCGACACGCTGTTCACGCGGATGCCTTCGGTGGCCAGGTCCATCGCCATGTTGCGGGTGAGCTGCACCATCGCGGCCTTGCTCACCGGATAGAGCCAGCGGCCGGTCTGTGCGCACTTGGACGAGATGCTGGTGAAGTTGACCACCGCGCCCTTGCCCGCCTTGTTCATGTGCGGCCGCACCGCCTTGAGCATCATCACCGCGCTGGCCACGTTGACGTTGAACGAGGTCTGCCAGTCGGCGCGCGAAGCGTTGATGCCGTCGTCGACATAGGAGCAGGCCAGGTTGACCAGGATGTCGACGCCGCCATGCAGCTGCACCGCTTCGTCCACGCAGGCCTGCACCTGCGCGTCGTCCGTGATGTCCGTGTGGCGGAACACCACGCCGCCCGGCACGCTGGCCGCCACGGCCTTGCCGCCTTCCGCGTCGATGTCGGCCACCATGACTTTCGCGCCGGCCTGCTGGAACGCGCGCACGACACCGGCGCCCAGCAGCGTGGCGCCGCCCGTCACGATCACACTCTTGCCCGTCAATCCGCTGAACATGGGAATCTCCTTCTTTGGCTGTTGTTGCTGTGGTGTTGATTTGTATGTTCGACCCCGCGCCTAGCTCGCAATCGAAAACCCGCCCCCGGAGACATCGAGCAGTGCGCCGGACACGAAGGACGCGGCATCCGAAGCGAGCCAGAAGATGGCCTCGGCCACCTCTTCCGGCTGCGCGACGCGGCCCATGGGGATCGAGCCGGCGATGCGCCGGGCATAGGCCTCGTCGTGCGCGAAGGCGCCGAGCATTGGCGTTTCAGTGGCTCCGGGCCGCACGGCGTTGATGCGGATCTTCTCCGGCGCCAGTTCGCGCGCCAGGCCCTTGGCCAGGCCGTCGACCGCGCCCTTCGACGCGCCGTACACCGTCTTGCCGACCCGCCCGCCGATGGTGGCCGCCATCGACGACACCAGCACGATGCAGCCCCCCGCGCCGCCGCCGCTCGTGCCCATGCGGCGCGCGGCCTCGCGACAGCACCACATGGTGCCGAGCACGTTCACGCGGACGATGCGCTCGACGTCCGCATCCTCGATCTTTGCGATGGACACCGGCCACGCCGTATCGACGCCGGCGGAATGCACGAGCGCATCGACGCGGCCGAATTTCGCGATCGTGGCGTCGAACAGGGCCGCGACCTGCGCGGGGTCCGAAACGTCGGCTGCCAATGTGATGCATTCGCCGCCGGCATCGCCGATGTGCGCAGCCACTGCCCGGGCGGCGCTGTCATCGCCGACACAGTTGATGGCCACCTTGTAGCCCGCCCCGGCCAGGCGCCGCGCGGCGGCCGCGCCGATGCCCGAGCCGCCACCTGTCACCAGGGCGATCTTCGGCTGCGTCATGGCCGCAGGGCCTCAGCGGGCACGGGCTGCGGATGTTGCGCCAGGTACAGCGGATTGCGCGTCGGCGAGATGACGATCTCGTTGACGCAGGCGCGCGCCGGCAACTCCGCCACCATGCGGATCACGCGGCCGAGGTCTTCGGGCAGCAGGAAGGACTGGCGCTCCTCGTCGGTGGGCGGCCGGGGCCGCTGGTCGAGGAAGGGCGTGGACACTTCGGCCGGGCAGATCGTGCAGGCACGGATGCCGTTGACGCACTCCTCGACGTTGATCGCCTCGGTCAACGCGACGACGGCATGCTTGGCCGCGGTGTACGCGGCGCCCGCGGCACGCACCACGTGCTTGCCGCCCCAGGAGGCGATGTTGACGATCAGGCCGTCGCGCTGCCTGCGCATGGCCGGCAGCACGGCCTGCGCACAGTACAGCGCGCCGCTCAGATTGACGTCGAGCATCCTTTGCCAGTCCGCGACATCGAGTTCGTGGAGGAAGCGGCGCGGCACATTGAGCCCCGCACAGTTCACCAGGATGTCGACCGCGCCGTGCCGCCCGAGGATGGCCTTGCCCGCGGCTGCCACCGCCGCGGCGTCCGCCACGTCGAGCAGGACCGAATCGCACATCGCACCGTCGTTGCGCAACGCGCGGGCGGCGGCCTCGAGCGCGTCGGCCTGGTTGCCGCTGATGACGACCTTGGCACCGCCGTCGGCGAGCGCCTTCGCGGTCGCGAACCCGATGCCGGTGGCGGCGCCGGTGATCCACGCCACCTTTCCGTGAAGACTCTCGCTCATCTGCATCTCTCCGAGGTTTGGAAGCCGTGCTTCATTGCCATGCCAGCAGCCTGGCTTCGAGCCGGTTCATGCTCCACGTCACCAGCGAGCCGACCAGCGCCAGCAGGAGCAGCAGCCCCATCACGCCGCTCATGTCGAAGGTAGAGGTGAGGTAGGCCACCTGCTGACCGAGGCCGTGTTCCGACGCGAGGATCTCGGCGCCGACCACGCCGAGCAGCGAGTACACGAGTCCCAGCCGCAGGCCGGAGAACATGACCGGCGTGGCGCTGGGCAACGTCACCTTGAAGAACAACTGCCCCGGCCTGGCGCCCAGCGTGCGCGACAGCGTCAGCCAGTCGGCGCTCACGGCGCGCATGCCGGCGATGGTGCTCGACAGCACGATGAAGAAGGTGAGGCTCACCCCCACCGCGATCTTCGAGCCGATGCCCAGGCCGAACCACAGGATGAACAAGGGCGCCAGCGCGATGCGGGGCATGGCGTTGATGGCCGAGAGGTACGGCTCGCAGAACTTCTCGATGGCCGGGAAGTTGATGAACAGCAGCCCGGCCAGCACGGCCAGCAGGCTGCCCGCGATGAAGGCCAGGAAGGTCGCGCCGAGCGTCCAGCCCAGGTCGACCAGCAGGCTGCGGGAGACGAACAGGCCGTCCCACAGGAACAGGAAGATCGCGCTCGGCCGGCCGAACGACGTCGGCGCGAGCCATCCGGCCCGCGACGCGTATTCCCACGCGCCAAGGAACACGGCGAGGAACACCGCGTGCGCGGCGGGCATCCGAAAGCGGTTCATGTGCTGCTTCTCCTCAGTGCTCGGCGCCATGCATGGCCTGGTCGAGCGTGTTCCACAGTTCCGCATAGAGTTCGTGGAAGCGCGGGCTGGATTGCAGCTCGCGCACGGAGCGCGGGCGCGGCAGGTC
The DNA here is from genome assembly GCF_018449755.1 of Variovorax sp. dw_954. Classification (NCBI taxonomy): domain Bacteria; kingdom Pseudomonadati; phylum Pseudomonadota; class Betaproteobacteria; order Burkholderiales; family Comamonadaceae; genus Variovorax; species Variovorax sp. dw_954. Next base: position 66,906 of record NZ_JAAVVD010000004.1, read on the forward strand.
GATCTTCACTTCTCGCACGATGCGCCCGGGGCGTGGCGTCATGACGATCACGCGGTCCGACAGGGTGATCGCCTCGGCCAGGTCGTGCGTGATGAAGACCACCGTGCGCTTCTCGCTGTCGTACAGGCGCATCAGCGTGTCGTGCAGCATGATCTTGGTCTGCGCATCGAGCGCACCGAAGGGCTCGTCCATGAGCAGCAGCGGCGAATCGAGGCAGAAGGTGCGGGCCAGCGCGACGCGTTGGCGCATGCCGTGCGACAGGGCCTTGGGCAGCGCCTTCTCGAACGAGGCCAGGCCGACCTGCGCGAGCAGGTGCCGCGCCTTCTGCTCGGCCTGCGCGCGCGGCACGCCGCGGATTTCCATGCCGTAGCAGGTGTTGTCGAGCGCCGTGCGCCAGGGCAGCAGGCAGTCGCGCGCCAGCATGTACGACACGGCCGGATTGCCCAGCGCCGGCTTCTGCCCGAACAGGCTGATGCGGCCCTCGTAGGGCTTGTCGACCAGCCCCGCGAGCAGGTTGAGCAGCGTGGTCTTGCCGCAGCCGCTCGGCCCGATGACCGACACGAACTCCTGCTGGGCAACGTTCAACGAGGTATCGGCGAGCGCCTGCACGCCGTTGCCGAAATCGAGCGAGACGTGATCCACCTCGACGGCATGCGGGCCTGTCGCCGGCGCGCGGCCCGGCCTGGCATGCGCAGCGGAATCGATGGGTACCACCTTGAGGGCCGCCGTGTTCATCGCGGGTCGAGCAGGAGGGTGGTGGTGTCGAAGCGCTGCGGCAACTGCTTCTTGTTCAGCAGGTGATCGGCATTCGCCTGCAACGCGACCTTGTCGAGCTTGAACACGGCCGCCGGCACCGACGCCTTGATCGCGGCGGCCAGGATCTTGTCGCCCTGCGGCTGGTTGAGCTTGAAATACTGCTGGTGGATCTTCAGCACCTCGTCGAAATTGGCCGGGTCCTGGTAGAAGGTTTCGGCATCGGTGAAGGCGCGGCGCAGCGCCTCGATCACCTGCGGTTTCTCCTTGGCGTACTGGGCGCGGATCCACAGGGGCGCGGCGGCGCCGTTGAGCTTGCGCAGTTCGGCGCTGCCCTCGCCGCGCCGCATGTCCACCACCATCCTGCACGTCTTGAGCACTTCGCAGAACGCGGCCAGCGGCTCGAAGCTCAGCACCGCGTCGACCTGGTTGTTGGTGAGCGCGGGGTAGGCGGTGTCGGGCGCGCCGACCGCGACGAAGGTGACATCGGTGTTCGCCATGCCCGCGCCGGCCAGCAGTTCGACGAATTGAAGTTCGGCGCCCGAGCCGCGCGCGGTCACGCCGATCTTCTTGCCCTTGAGGTCGGCCATCACGGCCGGGTAGCCTTTGGCCAGGTTCGGCAGGTTCACCGTGTTGTTGGCGACCAGGAAGAAGTTGGTGTCGCGCAAGGCATTGCCGAGCACCTTCAGGTCAGCACCCTTGGCCGCCGCCTGCATGCCGACCTCGGCCGCCGCGCCACCCACGTCGATGCTGCCGCCGATGAGCGCTTGCAGCACCAGCGGTGCACCGGGGATGGTTTGCAGCGTGCACTTGAGCCCGTACTTCTCGCACAACTGCTTGGCCACCACGACGCGGGCCAGCGGATTGCCGACGCCCGGGTAGTCGTTGATGCGCACCGTTTCGCCGCCGCCCAGGTTGGCTTGCGCCATGCACGTGGCCGCTGCTGCGAACAGGCCGAAGCCGGCAAGGATCGAACGCGAATATTTCTTCATGACATGTCCCTCGGTTCAGTTGTGCGTGGCCCATCGCCCTCGGGCGCGGGCTTCGTCGAATCAGCTGGCGCGCGCCTTCGGCGAGCGCTTGGCGTGAGCTTTCGCCTTTGAAGGCGCCTTCGACGATGGCGATGGCTTCGCGGCAGGTGTCGGCGCCGGCTCTTGTGGCTCCAGCGCCGAGCGCGTGAACACGCCGCGCGCTTCCAGCTTGCGCACGGTCTGCGTCATCACTTCCTCGGCGGCTTCGCGCCGCATGTGCTTGGTCTTGAGCGTCATGTTGGCCGGCCACACGCTCTTCTCGTAGATCAGGCGGAACAGCTCCGAGCGGATGTGCGGGATCCAGTTGAAGTTCTTCGCGTTGCTGCGGTGGTAGCGCAGCGCCTCGATGTTCAGCGGCGCCGACACGAAGCAGTCGTCATGCGAGTCGTTGAGGTGCATCAGCGAGCCGCGGTAGTCGACGATCATCGACTTGCCGCCGCAGAAGAAGCCCTGGCTCTGCTTGTCGTCGATGAAGTGGCGGCCGGTGTTGGGCGCGAGCACGTAGCAGGCGTTGTCGAGCGCGCGCGAGCGGTTCTGGATCTCCCAGGCGCCCTGCGTCGTCTTGTTCTCCATCGAGCTGGGGCGGTAGATGATCTCGGCGCCGTTCATGGCCACGCCGCGCGCGGTCTCGGGCAGGTTGCCTTCCATGCAGATGCAGGCGCCGATGTTGCCGATGGGCGTACGCGCCACCGGGAAGAAGGCGTCGAGGTCGTCGCCGAACATCTCCACCCACTGGTCGTACACGTCGTGCGGCGTGGTGCTGTGCTCGATGGTGAAGATGATGTTCTTGCGATGCTGGTGAATGATCTTGCCGGCCGGGTCGATGATGAACATCGTGTTGAAGAAGCGGTCCGGAAACTCGGGCATGCGCGCCTTGGCCTGCGCAATGATGTAGATGCCCCACTTCACCGCGCGCTCGGCCAGCACGTCGGTCACGGGGCCGGGAATGTCGATGGCGCCGCGTGCGGCATAGGCGGCGGTATCCCAGTCGCGCAGTTCGTCCGGAAAGCCCTGGATCGCGCCTTCGGCCAGCGCCAGCAGCTTCACCGGGTTCTCGATCGACGACAGCACCGCCACGTCGATCATGTTGCAGATGTGGTCGAGATTGCGCTTGAAGTTGGGCGTGTCGCTCAGCGAGTACATGCAGTCGAAGGTGCGCGTCTGCAGGCCGATGGCGGTGTAGATGGGGATCATGTCGTGGGTCCTTGCGAATCGTTGTCTGTCAGGCGGAGGCGCTGCGGGCGGGGCCGTGCACGCGCTGCGTGCCGGGCGCGAGTTCGGCGGTACTTTCGATCTCGTCGGCATCGAGCAGGCGGATGGTCATGGCCTCGGGGTCGATCTCGACCATGGCGCCATGCGCGATCTGCGCGGTGATGTCGCCATCGAAGCCGGCCAGCATCGTCACGTCGCCGAGGGCCGCACCCTGCGCGAGGATGGTGTTGACGGTGTTGAAGACGATGGCCACCGGCGCCATGTGACGCGAGCGCATCTCGTGCAGCATCCACGCGGTGGCCACGCCGCCCTTGGCGGTGTCGAGCACCAGCACGCGGTTGACATAGGACTGCCCTACCAGCTTGTGCGCCGGCCGCGAGAACACGCCCTGCAGGCGGTTGAGGTCGTAGCGCGCGGAAAAGCCGTCATGCGCGACCAGGGCCTGGCCGACGACGCGGCGCCCCATCGCATGGCGCGCCTTGAACACGGTGTTGCTGCTCATCGGAGGACCCCTGTTTCTGCAGCCTCGACGCAGCTGCGCATGGAGGCGAGCATCGGCACGTAGCCATAGCCGCCGAGGATGTTGACCAGCTTCGCGCTGTTGGTGGCCAGCCGCTTCCATCCCTTGGCCTCGCTCATCTCGCGCGCATACGACTGATAGAAGCACATGCCCGACAGCACGCTGCCACCCGCGTCCTCGATCGCCTCGGTGTAGCCGAAGCGGTCGCAGTCGGGCTTGACCTGCGGGCTGGTGACGGCGAGCAGCGGTCGCTTGAAGCGCCGGCCTTTGCACATCGCGGCCAGTTCGCGCAATTCGTAGATGCTCAACTGCGGCGCGGAGAACACGACCACGTCGATGGCGTCGTCCACTGCATAGCTCTGGCGCAACGCAACGATGTCCGATTCACCGATGCGATGCGCAACGGGCAGTTTGTCGCCGCCGACATCCGACAGGCGCTGCGCCTCGGGCGTGATGCCGACCAAGTGGAACAGCGCGGTCGAGCCGAAGCTCGCCATGGCCGCGCCGAAGTGCTTCAGCTCGTCGGAGGTTGGCGCGCGATCCAGTCCTTCGACCACCGGCACGGCCCAGTAGTTGCCTGCCAACCGGCCAATGACGCCGCCGAGCGCGCCCCAGTCGTTCAGCTCGCGCGGCGTCCAGTCGAGCCGTATGCGCAGCGTGGCCTGCCGCTGTGCGTCCAGGTGATAGCCGTAGCGCGGCGTGCGGCCGGTGAGCCCGGCCGCCAGCGCCGACGGACCGCCTTCGAAGTTGGAGCGCGCACCACCGACGGAATTCGAATAGATGACCACGCCGGTGTCGCCGAAGGCCACGTGCTCTCCGCGCGTCGCGGCCAGCACGGTCTGGTAGTTGATGCAGGTGTCCGTCATGCTGACGCCGAGGCGCTTGAATGCGCCGATCGCGCGCTGTTCGAGTTCGAGCATCCAGTCGGCCTGGCCCAGCATCGAGGCCTTCGAGAAGTCGGTGCCGCGCGGATCGGTGATCGTCGGGATGCGCACGCCGCCTTCTCGCGCGTCGGCCAGCTTCTCGAGCCAGACCACGCCGGCCTGCCCCAGGCTTTCGGTGTCGGCCATGATGTGCGCCTGCGTCACCGGCACGAAGTCGCGCGCGCCGAAGAAGTTACCGACCTTGATCTGGTGCTCGATGGCGGTCCGGGCCACGGTGCCGGCCTCGCCGGCGAGCATGGCCTTCTCTTCGTCGTTCAGGGTCATGGCGCCTGAACCGGGCGGGACGGCCCGGCGTGGCTGATCGGGCGGCGCGACGCCGCGCTGTAGGACTTGTGCATGCAAGGGCTTATCTCCTGGCGGTGCGCGGTGCGCGCGTGGGGTGTGAAGCTGCGACGGATGCGCCCGGCGCGGTGGGCCGCAGTGCGCTGGTCAGTTCCATCGGGCCCGGCACACTGAGCTTGAAGGTGTAGCGCTCCGGCACGATGTGGATGCGCATGTGTTCGCACGCCGCGCCTGTCACCGAGTACGACGTCCTCTGCATCAGCATCACGTGGCTGCGGGCGTCGAGCCCCAATTCGGCCGCCACCTTATTGCTGGCCCGCGCGCACTGGATCGACACATCCGCGCTGCCGATGCGCACGCCCAGGAACTGCTGCAGGATTTCGTAGACGGCCAGTTGCTTCGCGCGCTCCTCACCCAGCTGGGCCGCTTCGGCCGGCAGGTAGGCTTCGACGACGGCGAAGGGCTCGCCGTCGACACAGTAGCGGCGGCGCAGGCGCACCGGCAGGTCGAGGCCCTGCGGCAGGTCGCGGTCGACACGCCCGCTGGAGGCGGAGAACTCGAGCAATTCGGTTTGCGGCTTGATGCCCTGGCTGCGCAGCGCATCCTGGAAGCCCTGCAGCGTGCTGAGGTCCTGCTGGATGGCGGCACGCGTCACGAAGGTGCCCTTGCCGCGATGGGACACCAGCTGGCCATTGCCGGTGAGCAGCTGGATGGCCTGCCGCACGGTGACGCGGCTGATGCCGTACGTGGCCATCAGTTCCGCCTCGGTCGGCACTTTCTGCCCGGGCGCAAGGCGCGCGCTCGAAATCTCGTCGGCCAGGCGGTTCGCCAACTGCACGTAGAGCGGCTCGTGGCTCGACGCCTCGAGGGGCCGCGTATCGGGCATGGAAGAGCGAAGGTTGGCCGCGGACACTGGTAAGTTGTATTAAATCGTCTTAATACATTGAAGCACAACAACATCCGATGAGCATCCGGGTTTCACCTGACGCGTCTTAGACCGTCGTCTCCGCCGTCTTATCTCGCCGTCTCTTGCTGCGCCGGGCGCTTCGCCTTGCGCCTGCCTCCATTCCGGATCAGAGGTGCCCGGGAGCGTCGTTGGCGTTGTGGCCAGGTGCGTCGTCCGCGGCATGGCCGACACCATGAGGCGCTGCGTTGGCGGCGTCGTGACCTGGCGCGTCGTCTGCGGCGTGACCCACGCCATGAGGTCCCGGGGCGTTGGCGTCATGGCCCGGTGCGTCGTCTGGCGCATGGCCTACGCCGTGACCGGCCCCCTGGGCTGCGCCGTGGCCGCCGTGGCCGGTTCCTGCATTGCTCGCGCTGGCGCTGCTGCTTGCGGCAGCGCCCGAACCGCCGGACGATGCTCCGGCTCCGCCCGAGCCCGAGCCTGAGCCTGAGCCTGAGCTTGAGCTTGAGCCCGAGCCGGACCCGCCTGACCCTGACCCAGAGCCGCCCGATCCGGCCGAGCCGCCGGAGCTACCCGACCCACCGGATCCACCAGCCCCCGCGGATCCACCTGAACTGCCTGATCCACTCGACCCGCCCGATCCGGCTGAACCACCCGAGGCGCTCCCGCCTGCAGAGCCACCCGATCCACCGGAGGAACCCGACCCGGCCGAACCGCCCGATCCACCCGAGCCTCCTCCGCCCCCGCTACCCCCGCTGCCTCCGCTACCTCCGCTACCGCTTCCACCGCCACCGCCCCCACCACCGCCGTGCGCCAGTGCCGCACTCATGGTCATACCCAACGCCAATGCCACGATGCCGGCCGAGGCCGTCCTTCTGAATTTGTCCATGCTGCTCTCCATCAAGGTTGATGACGTGTGAAATTTACCCACGCCTGAATCGGAGACTATGTGGGAAATTTACCCACGTCAATCTTTTGTGTGATTATTTCCCACGAGTTTCAACTAGACTCATTTGCCGGCCCTGCCTTGTTCTCCTGTGCCCATGCCCGAAGACACCCCCCCTTCCAACGTCACGCCACCGCGCGCATTCGTGCAGGCGCTGCGCCATGCGCTGCGGCCTCTGGTCAAGCTCATGCTGTCGCGCGGCGTGACGTTCACCTATGCGAGCGAACTGTTGAAGTCGCTGTTCGTCGAGGTGGCCGACCGCGATTTCCGGCTCGATGACAAGGTGCCGACGGACAGCCGCGTGAGCCTCGTATCCGGCGTGCATCGCAAGGAGGTGAGCCGCCTGCGTCTGGCGATGGAGTCCGGTGAGGAGACCATTCCCGAAGTGGTCTCGCTGGGTGCGCAGGTGGTCGCGCAGTGGATGGGCGCGCCGCCGTACATCGACGAGGCCGGCGCACCCCTGCCGCTGGCCCGGTTTGCTAGCGAAGGCGCCGAACTGTCGTTCGAGGCGCTGGTCGCGCGCGTGAACCGCGACATCCGCCCGCGCGTGGTGCTGGACGAGTGGCTGCGCCTGGGGGTCGTGCACATCGACGACGCGGGCCACGTGTGCCTGAACGCCGGCGCTTTCGTGCCGACCAAGGGCTTCGATGAAATGAGCTTCTACCTGGGACACAACCTGCACGACCACGCCGAGGCGGCAGCGCACAACCTGATGGGGGGCCAGCCGCCGTTCATGGAGCGCAGCGTTCATTACGACGGGCTCGGCAGCGAGGCTGTTTCGAAGTTGGCAGAGCAAGCAGGCACGCTGGGGATGCAGGCGCTGGTCGCGGTCAACAAGAGCGCGCTGGCATCGGCGAAGCGGGCCGGCGGCGGCGATGCTTCCACGCGGCAGCGCATGACTTTCGGGGTGTACTTCTATGCCGAGGATTCGGCGCCCGCGGTTGCACCGCCCGCAGCTGCTGCGCTGGCGGCATCGGCTGCATCGGCTGCATCGGCTGCGAAGAAAAAAGCAAAGGGTCCGAAATGACCGGGCGCATGCCTCGCTCGCTTGCAGCGGGTGCGCTGCTCGGCCTGGCGCTGCTGCTGCCGGTCGTGGGAGTGCATGCGCAATCCGCCAACATCTGCGAGCGCGGTGCATCGTTGGTGAACCCGACCGCGCGCGCTTCGCTTGCGTCGGGCGGCGACAGCGGTGACAGCGGCGGCAGCGGCGGCATAGGCGGCATAGGCGGCATAGGCGGCACGGGCATCACGGCACGCGCCAGTGGCGAAGGTGCCACGGGTGGCATCGGCGGCACGGGTGTCACGGCCCGCGCGGGCGATCCGACCGGCGGCATCGGCGGCACTGGCATCGTCGGCGTGATCACGGGCTTCGCGAGCATCTGCGTCAACGGCGTCGAGGTGCAGTTCGACACGCGCACGCCGGTCTCTGACAACGGCCAGTCGACGAGCGCGCGCGAATTGGCCGTGGGCCAGGTGGTCGCGGTGCGCGCGACGGGCGCGGGCAACGACATGCGTGCCCAAGGCATTGCGGTGATGCACGCGCTGGTCGGGCCGATCGAAGCCATCGATGGCGGCGCGGGAACGGTGCGCGTGCTCGGGCAGACGGCAAGGGTGCGTCCGGCCGACGCGCTGAACGGCAAGCGCATCGGCGATTGGGTGCGGCTCAGCGGACACCGGCAGTCGGACGGCCTGCTCGTGGCTTCACGGATCGAAGTGCGGGCCGCCACCGTCATGACCCGACTGGCGCAGGTCGCGGGTCGTGTGGAGGCGGTCACGCCCGATGCCATGCAGGTCAGCGGCACGCGCGTGCGGCTGGATGCGCGCGCGGCACCACGCAATATCGAGCGCGGCGCCGAAGTGCTTGTCACCGGCCGCTGGATCGGCGACGCGCTGGTGGCGCAACACGTGACGGTCGACCCGACGGCCAACCAGTTGGGACAGGTGCGCGACGTCGTGCTCGAAGGCTATGTGCGGGAACTCGGCGGCGGGTCGATGAGCCTCGACAGGGGCGGCAGCCTGCAACTCGATGCACAGGCGCGTGTGGCGGGGGGTAGCCCGGCTGATCTCGTGGTGAATCAGTTCGTGCGCGTGACGGGCCGCATGGATGCGCAGCGGCGCATCGTGGTGAGTCAGGTCTTGATCGAGGCGGGCGGGCCGGGCGGAGGGGCTGGCGGCGGCTCGGGTTCATCCAGCACTTCCGGTTCGTCGAGTTCGGGGCATGGGTCGAGTGGGTCGAGTGGGTCGAGTGGGTCGAGTGGGTCGAGTGGGTCGGGTGGTTCGGGTGGTTCGGGTGGTTCGGGTGGTCCGGGCAGTGACTCCAGCGGCTCTGGCGGCTCTGGCGGCTCTGGCGGCTCTGGCGGTTCAGGAACCTCGGGCGGATCGGGAAGTTCCGGCGGTTCCAGCGGCGGCAGCGGCAGCGGCGGTGGCGGTGGCAGTGGTGGCAGTGGTGGCAGCGGTGGCAGCGGTGGCGGCGGTGGCGGCGGTGGTGGCGGCGGTGGTGGAAGCGGAGGCGGCGGAGGCGGCGGTAGCGGCAAGTAGCTGACCATCCCCACCCCGGCGCGACGATCCGGCGCACGCCGACCTCCCCCGCATTGGGGGTGCCATCACCGATGCCTTGTCCCACCATGTCACCCCGCCGTCCGTCACCAACCGATCCGCACGCCCGCCTCCCGGGAGCCTCGTCATGGGCTTCCGCCATTGACGAGCGCCGGCTTTGTCACGACAACTGCGGGACACCACAGGGGGTCATGCGCGACCGTGCAACCCGTCAAGACGACGGCGCGGCGCGCACCACAAGGAGCGCGGAAATGGGGCCAACAACGATCAAGCGAAGCACCGTCCTTGGCGGCATCACCAACCTCTCGGTGCTGGCGCCGGTCAAGAAAGGCATGGTGATCGGCTTCGAGCCCATCAGCTATCTCGAACGTTTGCGCAAGGTGCTCGACGCGCTGTACTCGGCGCGCCAGAACGTGCGCGAATCGGAGCTGCTGCAGCCGGTGTTCCCTGATTCGGTCGGCCAGTTCGGCATCATCGACCACTTCCGCTATGCCCTGGTCCCGCCGGTGCCCGGCCTGCCGCTCGACGAGGCGCAGCCGGACGACGGCACCTGGCGCCTGTCGCTCAACGTGACCTTCGACGGCGGCTGGGAGCCCTACATGCGGGTGATCTACCGAGACCTGGGCGAACTGCTCGACCTGCTGTTCTGCAACTGCGACGACTACCCCGGCTCCAAGACCTCGCGCTACGAGGACTATTGCGCCTGGGTGCGGCGCAACGAAGTCGCGGGCGGCACCTTCTATGCCGATTCGGTGATGCCGCTGGGCGACCACGAATACCTGGCGGAAGTGGAGAAGGCGCAGCGCGAAGGCGGCGGCGACGCGACCACCGACGCAGCCATCGCCAGGCTGGCCCTGGCCTCGGAGCCGAAGGCGCGCAAGGACGCGCAGGACCGCGCGCTGAGCGGCGGGCTGAAGACCGTCGTCAGCGCGCTGGTGCTGCCCTTGCGCACCCTCACCGGCCTGTACCGGCTGTCCGTCTACTTCCCGCCGGGCGACGCTGCCAACCACGATGGCGACCGGGGCACGCTGCGCCGTTTCGCCCAGTCGGTGCTGCGAGGCTCCATCGACCTGATGACCTTGCTGGACAAGCCCAGCACCCCGGGACATGCCGATTGGGTCGCTGCCCAGGCCAAGCTGGTGCCCTACGCCGACCAGCTGAAGTGGCTGCTGGGCGCGTCCCCCGCGACCTTGCCGGCGCCCGCCGACCCGCCCTTCGATCCGGCGCGGATCCAGAGCCACATCCTCACCAACAAGGAACCCGTCACGCATGCCTGCGTCGTGTTGCTGCGCGTGAAGGACCCCGCGCTGGCGCGCAGCTCGCTCTCGGCGCTCGCGCCCCGCTGCGGCGTGCTGGCCGGCACCGGCATCGCCTTCACCGTCGGCTTCACGCATGCGGGGCTGGCGGCACTCGGGATCGCGAAGTCCCGCCTCGCGGGCTTTCCGCAGGAATTCGCCGAGGGCATGGAGGCGCGCAGTTCGCTGCTCGGCGACGTGCGCGCCAACCATCCGGACCGCTGGAACCGGCCGCCGGCCTGGCGCCATGAAGACAGCGGGAACCGGGTCGACATGAAGGCCGTGCACGTGCTCGTGCACCTGCGGCTGCGGGACCCGAAGAATTCCTCGTTCGGGTTGCACCCGCTGCTGGCGGCCGAGGTGGACGCACTGGATGCGAAGTCCGGCTTGCGTGTGCTCGCCGTCCAGCCGACCTTCGCCGTGCGCAATGCGCAGGGCGAAATGGCGGGCCACCTGAACTTTGCCGATGGCATCAGCCAGCCGAGGATCGACCCCACCATGGCCCCTGCGGCGGACCCGCCCCCGCCATTCGACGATCGGGTCTGGCCCGGCGAAGTGCTGCTCGGCCATGCCAACAACCGCAAGGACCCGGCGAACCCGGGCATCGACCCGTTGCGGCTGGACGGCACCTTCGTGGCGGTGCGCAAGCTGCGCCAGAACATGGACACGCTGGACGCCGCCATGTCCTTGCACACGCAGGCCGAGCGCGACGACCTGCTGAGCCGCATGATGGGTCGGCAACGCGACGGCACGCCGCTGGTGCCGCTGCCGCCCGGGGCCGGCCAAAACGACTTCAACTACGACAAGGCCAGCGACGCCTGCCCCTATCACTCGCACATCCGTCGCGCCAACCCGCGCGACCGCCGGCAATACACGCCACGCATCATCCGCCGGGGCATGTCCTATGGCCCGCCGGTGGCCGCCGACCCGTCCGCGGAGCGCGGCCTGGTGTTCATGGCCTATTGCGCCAGCCTGTCGGAGCAGTACGAGACGCTGCAGCGCTGGATCACCGGCGGCAACAGCAGCGGCGTGGGCTCGGCGCAGGGCGACGCCTTCCTGCGCGTGCCGCAGATCGGCGAGAAGTACACCTTCCGCTACCTCGACAAGAACGGCAACGTGGCCCGCTTCGTCCTCGATGACAAGCCGCTGGTGCACCTGGAGTGGGGCCTGTATGCGTTCGTGCCGTCGCTGGCCGCACTGTCGACGCTCGATGCCTGGCAGGCGGAACTGCCGAAGGCCTGCAAGCCCGCCGATCCGCCCCCGCCGACCGCGGAGCAGCTCGAAGAGGCCGAGCGGGAGCAGGTGCGGCAGCGGCTGGACGACCCGGACAGGGCGCCGGCCGCCTGGAAGCTCGTGCGCGAGGGCGCCAAGGACGCCCCGACCTGCACGGCCTACGGCCACCTGCTCGGCACCTACGCCGAGGTGCTGGACGTCATGAAGGACGATGGCGTCCGCTACTCGGTCCAGGGCTACGGCGATCGCATGGATCAATCGATCGGCCTCAACCTGCTGGGCCTGGACGGCGCCAGGCACACGGCGCAACTGGCCCTCAACACGGCTGTCCTGAACATCGATGAAAAGACCGCCTACAACCGGACACTCGCCGTGGTGAAGGGCCTGCTCGCCGACGCCACGAAGTTCCCGGACCTGCCCTCGCCCCTCAAGGATGACGTGGTCCGGCGACCGGTCGACACGTTGACCCTCGCAGACTACGTGATGGCCGCGCTGTGCACCCACTGGATCGGGCTGCCGGAGGCGCACGGCACGTACATGGTCCCCGGCGGCCGCGTCGAGGAGAACCCTCCGACGCCGCGTTGCCCGGGCAACTTCGCCACCGCATCGCGCTACATCTTCTCGCCGCAGCCGCGCGAGGGGGTGGAGAAAGAAGGCCGGGCCCAGGGCGAGGCGGTCCTGAAAGCCGTGCAGGACTGGCTCCGCGAAAACGGCGCCGCCGGATTGGGCTCGCTCGCCCAGGAGATCCTCGCCGGCCTGAACAAGACCTCCACCACGCCGGTTTCCGTCACCGATCCGATCTTCGCGCTCAACCTGGCCGGCGTGCTGCTCGGCTTCCCGCCCACGGTGGAAGGCAACTTCCTGCGCACCATGGAGACCTGGATCAAGGAAGAGACCCTGTGGGAATTCCAGCAGGCGCTGTTCGACGCCACCGGCGGTGCGGAACCCAGCTACGACCAGGCCAACGCGGCGCTGCGCAAGCCGCTGCTGGCCACCATGCGCAAGCGGCCCGTGCCGGAGATGCTGTGGCGCTGCTCGGTCGACGCCAAGGGGGTGGTCGACAAGCAGCCGAAGAACCACGTCGTGCTGGGCCTCACCTCGGCCTTGACGGACCCCGCGGCGCCCGATGCGCTGATGTTCGGCCGCAACCAGCCCGACGAGGCCGGCGGCAGCCCGTGCGCGCCCAACGAGACCGTGCATGGCTGCCCCGGCTACTACATGGCGATGGGCGTGATGCTGGCCATGTTCGCGGGCCTGCTGAACGCCGGCTCCCTGCGGCCGACCGGCTCGCCGGTGCTGCTGATCCTGACGCCGAAGCCGACGCCGACGCCGACCCCGCCGCCCGCCGGGTTGCCACCGACGACCGCACTGGTGGCCGAATTGGTATCGCTGGCCGCATCCGCACCCGCCATGGGCACGACTTCCGCCGCAGCCGATGAGACGCCTACCGACTGCTGATTAGCTGGCCGCGCTCAGGGCCGCCCCGGCGGGCGCCGTCTCGCGCTCGTCGCGCTTGCCCGCCTCCATCGCCGACTGCAGCCACAGCGCTTCCGCGAGGTGCCAGCGCATGCCCATGCGCTCGAACCCGGCGATGGCAGCGTCGAGCAGGGCGTTCTCGCGCTGGCCGCGATGCTGCCAGGCGATCTCGGCGGCGCACAGTTGCGTGACCGCGATCTCGTGCGCCGAATCGCGTGCACGCCCCGCCTGCATCGCGCGGTCGAGGTAGTGCTGCACGCGCTCCGGGCGGTGCGCCGAGACGCCGCGGGCCAGCGCGCGGTAGCTCATGGCCGCGCCCAGCAGGTCGCGCTGGCGGCTGCGCCGCAATGCCAGCGCGGCATGGCGGCGGACCTCGGCATGGCGTCCCGCATGTGTCAGGCCTGCGGCCAGCCAGCCGTGGTTGAGCGAACGGAACAGGCCGCTCTGGCGCGGCTGCAGCCACGCCGTCACGTCGATGATGGTCTGCAGGCATTCCGGCCGGCGCGTCAGCATCCAGCTGGCGAAGGCATCCATGGCGCGCGCCACCGACAGCTGCGTGAGGCTGCGCGTAGCCTCGGCAAAGCGCCCGGATTCCCTGGCAGCGGCGCTCGCTTCCTCCCAGCGTCCCTGCCACAGCAGGACGGCGGCGTGCAGGCCATGGACCGTGTTGCCGATCTCGTGGGTGATGCCGGTGATGGAGCCCAGCGCTTCGTCGAAGCATTCATGCGATTCGGCGAACTGCCCGCGATCGCCGAGCAGGAAGCCCCGGCAGGACAGCGAGAAGGCCAGCCCGACATTGACGTGGCGGCTGCTGCGGTGCTGCTTCTTCACCGCGATGGCCTCGTCCAGCAGCGCCAGCGCGCGGTCGTAGTTGGCGGCGGCGTGGTGCGCTTCGCCGAGCGCGGCCACCACCTGCACCACGAGCTTTTCGTCCTGCGTCGCCCGCGCCTCGACCAGCGCCCGCTCGCAGTGCGCGACTGCCGCGCGGCCATCGCCCAGCCCATAGCTGATGTAGCCCAGCCAGTAGTGCGCGTGCCCGATGATCGACGCGTTGCCATAACGCTCGGCCAGTTCCACCGCGCGCACGTAAAGGGCCAACTCGCTGCGCACCGGGTCGAACACGCAGACACGGCCCAGCCGGTGCGCGATGGAGACCCAGTGCAAGGCCACCGCCGGGCTCTCCGGCAGGCGGTCCAGTGCGGCCAGCGCCACCCGGTACAGCGCGCGGGCGCGGTCGAGCGCGGAGGCCGACAGCGCCTTGTCGCCCGCCAGCTCGGCATAGCGGGCCGCCTGCACCGCATCGCCGCCGGCATCGAAGTGCATGGCCAGCGCCTCCAGGGCCTCGTCCTGCGCTTCTGTGGCGCTGTGCGCCTGCATGGCCTCCGCGATGCGCAGGTGCAGCGACTGGCGCAGATGCAGGCCGACCGATTCGTAGATGATGTCGCGCGTGATGCCGTGCTTGAAGCGCAGCGTTCCGGCCCGCTCGCCGGGGAAGATGAAGTCCTGCTCGGCCAGGCCCAGTTGCAGGGGGCCATCCGCGCGCTGCCCGGTGATGCTTTCAAGCAGCCAGGCGGGGATCACGTTGCCGATCACCGCGGCTGCGCGCACCAGCTCGATCTGCGGCGCCGACAAGTGCTGCACGCGCGATTCGACCAGCCGGTTCAGCCAGCCGGCGCCCTGCGCCCGTCCCAGGCGCCGCCCGCCATCGCCGCGCGCGGCGGAATGGCACAGCTCTTCGAGGAACAGCGGGTTGCCATTGGCATGCCGGCAGATCTCCTCGGCCACGAACGGGTCGAGCACGTGCAGCCGCGCCGCGATGGCGCGCCGGGCTTCATCGTCGGACAGCGGCGCCAGCTCGATGGTCTGGTCGGCCGCGACGGGCGCATTGGCAGCCGATGTGATGCGCGTGGACAGTACGACCAGCAAGCGGCTGTCGGTGCGCTTGCGCAGCGCGGCCAGCACCTGGTGCGAGGCATCGTCGGCCCACTGCCAGTCGTCGACGAACAGCAGCAGCGGCCGTTGCCCGGCCAGCCGGGCGAACAGGGCATCGAAGGCGTCCGGCGTGTGGGGCTGCGCCTCGTCGGCCACCGCCTGCAGCATGTGGTGGAAGGGCTGCAGCGGCTCGGCGCCGAGTGCGCTTTCGCAATAGCCGCGCAGCACGGTGCACCCGCGCTGCACCACCCGGCTCAGGAAGTGCTCGACCAGTCGCGTCTTGCCCATGCCCGGCGGCCCGGCCACGGCCACCGAACGGGTGCGCCCCTCCATGGCGTCGTCCATGGCGCGTTCCAGCAACGCGAGTTCCGCGCGGCGTCCGACAAAGGCGGTGGACCCGTGGCGCGACGAGGCGCTGAAGCTCTCCGCCAGGCTGGCGCGGGCGTCGACGCGGTACACCAGCAGGGGTGCGGCGCGGCCCTTGACCTGCAGCAGTTGCGGCGGCCCGGTCACGAAGAAGCGACTCGCCGGACCGAGCGTCTCCTCGCTGACCAGGATCTCGTGCGGACCCGCGGCATCGGACAGGCGCGAGGCGACGTTGGGCACAGGCCCCAGCAGTTCGAAGCGACCCAGCTCGACGTCGCCGGTGCTCATCAGCACCAGCCCGGAATGGATGCCGGTGTGCAGGCAAAGGTGCCGCCCGGCCGGCAGGTAGGGCCGCAGGTCGCGGATGCGCTGGTGCATCTCGAGCGCTGCCGCGACGGCGCCGCGCCCGTCGTCCTCGCGCGTGACCGGATAGCCGAACATGGCCAGCAGGCCGTCGCCCTGCACGCGCACGACGATGCCGCCATGGCGCGGGATGGCATCGTGGTAGACCTTGCGCACGGCGGCGAGCACGGTCGCGTAGTGCTCGGCCTCCATGATCTCGGCCAGTTCAGTCGACTGGGAGAGGTCGGCAAACAGCAGGGTCAGGTAGCGCCTGCCCAGGGCCATGCCGGCCTTCTCCCCATGCGCATCGTCTTTCATCGGAATCGGTATCCCACGGCTTCGGTGCAACGGTCGAATGGATCGACCGCCCGGCACGCTGTTGCTTGTTGCGCCAAGGGTCCGCCGGAATTTGCCACAAGTCAATCGGCTGTGCATCCGGCGTTTCGCGAGTCCGCGTCGGCGCAAGCCAGTTCGCGCGCGGCGCAGAAGGTGTGAAGATTCCGTAGCGAGGGCGCCGAGGTCGGGTCCGCAGTAGGAATATTCACACCTTCTACAAGGCGGAGTGGCGGGCTAGGTGTACCTGATGCAAGGTGATCTTGCGCACCTCGGCCTGGCTGGTCTCGATGTGCGCGCGCAGCAGCATCGCGGCCTGGTCGCCGCGGTTGGCGCGGATGGCCTTGAGGATCTTGGCGTGTTCGTCGTAGGTGGCTTCGATGCGCGGCTGCATGGTGAAGTCGAGCCTGCGGATGATGCGGATGCGGTCGGTCAGGTCGCGGTGCACGCGGGTCATCTCGGCATTGCCGGCGGCCGCCACCAGCGCGCAGTGGAAGGCCTCGTCCCATTCCGCGACCTGGGCGTTGTCGGAACTGCGTTGCGCCTGCGGCACCAGCCAGATGGTGCCCAGCGCGCTGAGCATCTGGCGGTTGATGCGGCGATCGGTCTCGCAAAGGCGGTGCACGGCCGTGGTCTCGAGCACCATGCGCAGGTCGTAGAGCTGCTCGAACTGGTCGAAGTCGAAGGGCAGCACGCGCCAGCCGCTGCGAAACAGCACTTCCACGAATCCCTCTTGCTGCAGCCTGAACAAGGCCTGCCGCACAGGGGTGCGCGAAACGCCCAGGCGCTCGCTGATCTCGTTCTCGGTGAAGCGATCGCCGGGGACCATGCGGAACTCTGCGATGTCGCGCTTGAGTTGCGCATAGACCTCGTCGGCGCGTGTGCGGAACACGACGACGTCGGTGTCTGCGGTGGAGGCGTAGACGGCGGTCACCGAGGGATCTTAGGCGGGGTTCCGCAGGGCAGCCAGCAATGATTTGCTCGGCGCCGTCCAGCCGACGATGGCGCCTTGCGCGCGGATCATCTCGACGGCGGCGGCCTTGAATTCGGGGAAGTAGCTTTCGGTGCAATCCTCGAGCAGCAGGCTGTCGTAGCCGCGATCGTTGGCTTCGCGCATGGTGGTCTGCACGCACACTTCGGTGGTGACGCCGGCGAACAGCAGGTGGGTGATGCCGCGCGCCTGCAGGATCTCGTGCAGGCCGGTGGCGTAGAAGGCGCCCTTGCCGGGCTTGTCGATGACGAGCTCGCCGTCGATGGGCGCGAGCGCGTCGATGATCTGGTTGCCGGGTTCGCCCATGACGAGGATGCGGCCCATGGGCCCTTCGTCGCCGATGCGCAGCTTGGGATTGCCGCGACCGCGCTTGGCGGGCGGGCAGTCGGACAGGTCGGGCTTGTGCGCCTCGCGGGTGTGGACGACGAGGCCGCCGGCCTGGCGCCACGCTTGCAGCACGGCCTGCGTGGCGGGCACGATGGCTTCGAGGAGCTTGACGTTGTTGCCCAGGGTTTCGCCAAAGCCGCCGGGCTCGATGAAGTCGCGCTGCATGTCGATGATGACGAAGGCGGTCTTCTGGATGTCCAGGGGATACGGGAAGGGAGCGGCTTCGATTTGCACTTTCGTCCTTTGGAGGTGGTCAGGCGGGCTGGTCAGTGGCGCGGCGATGGTTCAAGGTGCGGTCGCTGTTCCATGTGACGTTCGGGTGCGGTGAGGCTCGGGGTGCGGGGACTGGGGTCAGTGACGTTTGGGGGTACAGGGACCGGGGGCAGTGACGTTTGGGGTGCGACGGCGGGCGGCATGCGAAGTGCTCCGGGCGCCTTCACTGTGCGGCTGCCCTGCAGTGCTCGCGTCCGGCGGGGTCCACATGAACTCGCTTCGCTCAGACAGCATGTGGCCCTGATCCGCCGAACGCTGCGCGCTTCGGCGGCACAGAGGCGGCGCCCGGAGCACTTCGCATGCCACCCGCCGCCGTGGGTACGCTCGTGGGTGTTACTCCGTCTCCCTCCGGGAGAGGGCTGGGGTGAGGGCCGGGGCCGTCGGCCACCACGGCGCCGTGATGTTGATGTTCCCCACCGCCCATGTGCGCGCCGAGCACATGCCGCTCGGCCGTGGCGGCATCCGTCTCGTACACGATGCGGCCCTCGCTCATCACCACGATGCGGTCGGCCAGCTCCAGCAGTTCGTCTATGTCCTCGCTGATCAACAGCACGGCGCCACCCTTCTCGCGCACCTGCACGATGCGGGTGTGGATCTCGGCGACGGCGGCAAAGTCCAGGCCGAAGACGGGGTTCGCGGCGATCAGTACGTTGATGTCGCCGGCGAGTTCACGCGCCAGCACGGCGCGCTGCACGTTGCCGCCGGAGAGGCTGCGGATCGGCGCGCCCTCGCCCTGCGTCTTGACGCCGTACTCCGCGATCCACTCGCGTGCGCGGCTGCGCCACTTCGGGAAGCGCAGCATGCCGCCGCTGGCCAAGGGGGGCTGGTCGAAGTCGCGCAACGCCATGTTCTCGGCCACGCTGAGGTCGCCGACGCAGGCGTTGCGCAGCGGTTCCTCGGGCAGGCTGCGGACCTTGAGCCTGCGGTTCTCCTCGCGCTTCGCGTCATAGCGTTGGCCGCGCACCGTGACCTTGCCGGAGAGGCGCGGGCGCTGGCCCACGAGCGCCTCGACCAGTTCGCGCTGGCCGTTGCCCGACACGCCGGCCACGCCGAGGATCTCGCCGGCGCGCACCTGCAGGCTCAGCTCATGCACCGCCAGCGTGCCTCGGTCGCCCTGCGCGACGAGCTTGTCGACGCTCAGGGAGATCGCTGCATCGGCGGCCACGGGCTTCACGCCGTGGATCGCGCGGCCGCTGAGCGCGGCCTTCTCGCCCTCGTCGCCGAGGGCCAGTTCGGGTGGCGGCGCATCGCTCTCGCCCATCATCGCGGCGGCCAGTTGCTTGGGGCTGGTCTCGGCGACGCTGCAATGCTTGACGGCCTTGCCACGGCGCAGCACGGTCACGTTGTCGGCATAGGCCATCACCTCGCGGAACTTGTGCGTGATGATCAGGACCGTGCACTGGCCGCTGCGCGCGAACTCGCGCACATGGCCCAGCACCTCGTCGGCTTCCTGCGGCGTCAGCACGGAGGTGGGCTCGTCGAGGATCAGCAGGCGCGGCTTCAGGTAGAGCTGCTTGAGCAGTTCCAGCTTCTGCTTCTCGCCGGCCGCGAGCGAGGACGGGGTCACGTCCAGGTCGAGGCTGAAGGGTGTGGTCGCGAGGAATGCCTTGAGCTCCGCGCGCTTGGCCTTCCAGTCGATCAGCGCGGGCGTCTTGCCGCCGGCCAGCAGCAGGTTCTCGGCCACCGTCATGCCGGGTGCCAGCGTGAAGTGCTGGTAGACCATGCCGATGCCGAGCTCGCGCGCGATGATCGGGTTGTTGATGTGTTCCTCGCGGCCATCGATCAGCACCGCGCCCTCTTCGGCCACCTGGAAGCCGGCCACGCATTTCACCAGCGTGCTCTTTCCTGCCCCGTTCTCGCCGAGCAGCGCATGCACGGTGCCGGGCTCGACGCGCATGGTCACGCTGTCCATCGCGGTGAAGGCGCCGAAGCGCTTGGTGAGCTGGAAGGTGTCGAGCGCAAGCGCACCGGTGCCGCGGGGCAAGGCGCCGATGGGTTGGGTGGGGGTGTCGTCAGCCATGGTGTCCTTCAGTCTTGGTCACGCGACGACCGCCAGCAGCGCGGTGGATTCGGCATGTGCGCCGAAGACTCCGCCCTGCATGGTGATCATCTTCAGCGCGGCGAGGTGGTTGCCGTGGTCGGTCGCGGCCGTGCAGTCCGACAGCAGCAGGCATTCGAAGCCGCGGTCGTTGGCGTCGCGCATGGAGGTGTGCACGCAGACGTCGGTGGTGATGCCGGCGAGGATGAGGTTCTCGGTGCCGCGCGTGCGCAGGATCAGCTCCAGGTCGGTCGCGTAGAACGATCCCTTGCCGGGCTTGTCGATGACGACCTCGCCGGGCAGCGGCGCGAGCGCGGGGATGATGTCCCAGCCCGGTTCGCCGCGCACGAGGATGCGGCCGCACGGCCCGTCGTCGCCGATGCCGACGCCGTTGGCGCCGATCTGCCGCGAGCGCCAGCGCTTGTTGGCGGGCAGGTCGGCCAGGTCGGGACGGTGGCCTTCGCGCGTGTGGATGATGGTGTAGCCCAGCGGCCGCAATGCCGCGAGCGTGCGCGCGATGGGCTCGATGGGTGCCTGCACCAGGGACAAGTCATAGCCCATCACGTCGACGTAGCCGCCCTTGCCGCAGAAGTCGGTCTGCATGTCGATGACGATGAGCGCGGTGTTGTCGGGGCGCAGGTCGCCGTTGTACGGCCACGGGTAGGGTTGCGCGGCGACGTGCCGTTCGGTGTGGATCGCGGTGATGGCGTTCATGGCGTGGTCGTCACTTCATCGGGTTCGCGCGCGGCCATGTCCAGGTCGTCGGTGTGAAACGGAAGCGAGTTGCGACCGGGGCGAGTGCCGAGGGCACTGGGTATCCCCCTCCGCGAATGTCCCCCGGCCTGCGGCCTCCTCCTTTATTTCGCTGCGGGGGACACCCAGCACCCTCGGCACAGGACACGTCGCGCCATGCCGGTCGATCACCGACAGCGCGTATGGATCACGCCGATGGTGTGCTCCCCGCAGCGAAATAAAGGAGGAGCCGGCAACCGCAGGTTGACGGCGGGGGACATTCGCGGAGGGGAGTACGCCGTCGGCGTGATCCCGCCCCCAGTCCGCAACCGAATCCGAATCCGAATCCGAATCCGACAACATAGCCAAGCCGAGGGGCCGCCTCACGTCAAGGCCCCCTCGAAGGGAGTCCGGCCAAGCGAAGCGAGCAAGCATCGCGCAGACCTATCGCGTCGACGACAACTCGCCCGGGCTGCCGATCGCCACGCTGCCGGGCTTGCAGGTCAGCACAAGGATCACCAGCGTCAGCACATAAGGCACGGTGTTGAACAGGTGATAGCCCCAGCCCACGCCCACCGATTGCAGGGCCGGCCCGAGCGCGCCCGCGCCGCCGAACAGCAGCGCCGCGCCCACGCAGCGCAGCGGACTCCAGCGCGCGAAGATCACCAGCGCCACGGCGATGAGGCCCTGGCCGCTGGAGATGCCTTCGTTCCAGCTGCCCGGATAGAACAGCGTGAGCGATGCGCCGCCGAGCCCGGCGATCGCGCCGCCGGCGGTCGTCGCCGCGATGCGGATGCCCGACACCGAATAGCCCAGCGCCCGCGTCGCATTGGCCGAATCACCCGCCATGCGCACCAGCAGCCCGGCACGCGTGCGCGCGAAGGCCCACCAGAGGAAGACCGCGAGCACGATGCCGATCGGCACCAGCGCATTCACCTGCAGCGCGGCGCGCACGGCCGAGTTGTCGCTCCAGTCGCCCAGCGGAATCGCCGGGATCTGCGGCGCCTGTGGCTGGATCAGCGGCTTGCCCAGGTAGAAGGCCAGGCCGGTGCCGAACAGCATCAGCGCGATGCCGGTGGCCACGTCGTTGACGCGGTCGAGCGAGCACAGCAGGCCGTGCAGCAATGCGAGCGCCGCCCCGGCCGCCGCGCCGATCAACACGCCGAGCCAGGGCGAGCCGGTGAGATACGCACCGCCAAAGGACGACATGGCCGACAGCACCAGCACGCCTTCGAGGCCGAGGTTGATGCGGCCCGACTTTTCCGTGAGGCATTCGCCCAGGCTCACGAACAGGAAGGGTGCGCCCACGCGCAATGCGCCGCCGACGATGCCCGCAACAAGCGCAATCCATTGATCGGCGGTCATGCGTGGCCCTTCAGTTTCAAGAGCTTCGGTTGCATCGGATGCGGCATCCGGTTCTTGATGAGGTTCTTCCAGTCCACCAGGCGCAGACCCTCGCTCGCGAGGATCAGCACGAAGGCGATGCCCTGCAGCACCTGCACCGACGCATCGGGCAATCCGAGACGACGTTGCAGCAGGCTGCCGGCCGCGCCGAACCCGCCGAACAGGATGGCCACCGGGATGATCGCGATCGGGTTGTGCCGCGCGATGAAGGCGACCAGGATGCCGGCGTAGCCGTAGCCCGCGATGAGCGATGCGTTGGCATTGGTGTGAACCGCCGCCACTTCCACCGCGCCGGCCAGGCCCGCGCAGGCGCCGCCGACGGCGCACGCGCCGAGGATGAGTTGCGTCGCGGGCAGGCCGACCAGCTGCGCGGTGCGCGGGTTGCCGCCCACCACCCGCACCGAGAAGCCCGATGCCGTGACGCGCAGCCACAGCCCCAGCGCCACGCAGGCCACCACGCCGATGGCCAGGCCCCAGTGCACGTCCGAACCCATCATGCCGCCGATGAGCATGCCTTCGTTCAATGGGTAGGTGGAAGGCTTGTTCAGGCTGGACGGATCGCGCAGCGGCCCCTCGACGATGTGCTTGAAGATGCCGATCGCGATGTAGGCCAGCAGCAGGCTGCTGATGGTCTCGTTGATGCCGCGGTACTGGCGCAGCCAGCCGGCCAGCATGATCCACAGCGCGCCGGCAATGGCGCCTGCGATGCAGACCAGCACCGTGCCGATGATGTTGCCCGGCAGCGGCACCGCATGGGCCAGCGCCGCGCAAGCCAGCCCGCCCAGCACCAGCGCGCCTTCGCCACCGATGATGATGAGGCCGGCGCGCGCCGGTATCGCCACGCACAGCGCGGTGAGCATCAAAGGCGCCGCGCGCTGCAGGGTGTTCTGCCAGGAGAACCAGTCGCCGAACGCGCCCTTGAACAGGGTGACCCAGACGTCGACCGGGCTCACGCCGGCAAACCACACGAGGATGCCGAACAGCAGCAGCGCCGCCGAGATGGCGATCGCCGGCAGTGCGATTTCCTTCAACCAGTTGGGCATGGCTTCTCGTCGCTCAGAGGCTGCCCAGGACGCCGTCGACCAGGTAGTTCATCTTCTCGAGCTCGAGGTCGGTCTGCTTCAACGTCTTTGGCACCACGACCGTGCCCTTGCCGTCCTTGAGGCCGGCCGTGAAGATGTCGAAGTTGCCCGCGATCATCTTGGCCTTGATGTCGTCGGCCTGCTTCTTCGCGGCGTCGGTCACCATCGGGCCGTAGGCCGACATCTTCACGTAGCCTTCCTTCAGGCCGCCGCGCAGGAAGTTGGGATGCGGCTTGTCGTTCTGCGCCGCGTCGATGATGGTCTTGTAGGCGGTGAGCCAGTTCCATTCGGCGCCGGTGAGGTACGCGTTCGGCGCCAGCTTGGCCTGGCTCGCGTGGTAGCCGCAGACCATCTTGCCGCGCTTGGCGGCTGTCTCGACGATGACCTTGGGGCTGTCCACGTGCATCGTGAAGACATCGCAGCCCTGGTCGGCCAGGCTATTGGTGGCTTCTGCTTCCTTCACGGGCATCGACCAGTCGCCGGTGAAGATCACGTTGCAGGTGATGGCCGGGTTGACCGAGCGTGCACCGAGCGTGAAGGCGTTGATGTTGCGCAGCACCTGCGGGATTGGCTTGGCCGCGATGAAGGCGATCTTCTTGCTCTTCGTCATGTGGCCGGCGATCACGCCGTTCAGGTACTGGCACTCGTCGATGTAGCCGAAGTAGCTGCCGACGTTCTTCGGATGCTTGCCTTCGGTCCACATGCCGCCGCAATGCGAGAAGCGCACGTCGGGGTTCTTCGGCGCGAGCGCGAGGATGTGCGGGTCGAAGTAGCCGAAGGAGGTGGGGAACAGCACCTTGGCGCCATCCTGCGAGATCATGCCGGTCATGGTCTTCTGCACGGCCGCGGTCTCGGGCACGTTCTCTTCCTCGACCACTTTCAGGCCGGGCATCTTCTTCACTTCGGCAGCGGCCTGGGCCTGCGCCTGGTTGTAGCCGTAGTCGTCACGCGGGCCGACGTAGATCACGCCGATGGTCAGCGGCTTCTGCGCGCCCGCCAGTGAGCTCAGGCCGCCGAGCGTGCCGGCGGCGCCGAGTGCGGCGAGGGTCTTGATCGATTCGCGACGGTTCAGTTGGGACATGTTGGGCTCCAGTAAGTGAAGGAGGTATCCGTTCTTGGATACAAGACGGTGTGCATAAACCGTACCAACCGGGGTTGGGACTACACCAGCGCGGCGACGGGCGCATGCACGACACCCGCTGCCTCCAATGAAGCGGCCACGCGCAGCACGTGGTCCTCGCGCCAGGGCGCACCGATCACCTGCACGCCGATCGGCAGGTGCGCATGCGCGCCCCACACCGGAACGGCGCAGACCGGCAGGCCGATGCACGAAATTGGTTGCGTCAGAAGCCCCATGTTGGGCCGCACCGGCAGGCGCTGGCCATGCAGTTCGAACCATTCGGCGCCGATCGGCGTGGCGGCGCAGGGCGTGGCCGCGGCGAGCAGGATGTCGAAGCGCTCGAACACGCGGGCCACGGCTTCGGCATAGGCGCGGCGCACGCGTTGCGCACGCGCGACCCAGGCGGCGGGCAGCAGCGCGCCGGCGAGGAAGCGGTCGCGCGAGAGCGGCTCGAAGTCTTGCGGACGCGTGCGCAGGTCGTGCAGGTGCAGCGCGGCGCCCTCGGAATTGGTGATGAGGAAGGCGGCGGCGCGGCCGGCCTCGACCAGCGGCAGCTCGACCGCGCGGGTGGCGCCGAGGGCCTCGGCCACGCGGTCGACGGCCAGCAAGGCCTCGGGCTGCACATGCTCGCGGAAGTAGCCGGTGAGCACGCCGATGCGCAAGCCGCTCGTGCCGAGCGACAGCAAGGGCGTCACGGCTTCGATGGCGCGCTGCGCGCAGCCGGGATCATGCGGTCCCGTGTCTTCCGGGCCTTGCATCGCGTCATAGCAAAGCGCGAGGTCACGCGCCGATCGCACGAAGGGGCCGAGATGGTCCAGGCTCGACACGAAGGGGTAGCTGCCGGTGCGAGGCAGTCTTCCGAAGGTCGGCTTGAGCCCGAACACGCCGCACAGTGAGGACGGCACGCGGATGGAGCCATTGGTGTCGGAGCCCAGCGTGATCGGCACCTGTCCCGCCGCCACCGCCGCGCCGGAACCACCCGAGGAGCCGCCCGCGATGCGCGTCAGGTCGTGCGGATTGTGGGCCGGGCCGACGTGGCTGTTCTCGGTCGTGAAGCCGTAGGCGTACTCGTCCATGTTGAGCGCGCCGACCAGCACCGCGCCCGCGGCTTCGAGCCGGTGCACCAGAAGTCCATCGCGCACCGCCGGGGCCGCGCCGCGCTCGATCCTGGAGCCGGCCAGGGTCGGCAGGCCGGCCACGTCGAACAGGTTCTTGACGGCGAAGGGCACGCCGAGCAACGGCAGCGCGCGCGTTCGATCGCCGGAAGACGAAGCGAGCGACGCATCGGCCTGCGCGGCACGCCGCAGCGCCCGCTCGCGCACCACGTCGGTGAAGGCGTTGACGCGCTTGTCGGTGGCGTCGATCCGGTCGAGGCTCGCTTGCACCAGCGCGGTGGCAGTGGTCGCGCCACTGCGCACCGCGTCTGCCATGGAGGCAGCGTCCTGGGCCAGCAAAGTGTCAGCCAGCGTGCCCGGTGGGCGTGTGCGATCCGGCACTGCGCTCATTGCTCCGGCTCCTGCGCTTCGACCGGCACAAAGGTCGTCGCCGCCTCGTGATGCGGCTGCAGCGGCACCGCGTCGACGATGTCCGCGAACTCCGACGCGAGCGTGAAGTAGCGCAATACGCCGGGTCGATGGTCATTGCGCAACCGCAAGCCGAGCGCGGCGGCGGCGGCGTCGACGTACGCTGAGACTTGTGCAGGGGTCATGTCAGTTGCTCCGGGGCGTGGGCCGAGGACATCGGGTATCCCCTTCCGCGAATGTCCTCCGGCCTTCGGCCTCCCCCTTTATTTCGCTGCAGGGGACACCCGCTGCCCACAGCCCCGGACACGCCGCGTCGTGCGGGGCCGATCGACCACTGCGCGTCAGGATCACGTCGATGGTGTGCTCTGCGCAGCGAAATAAAGGAGGAGGCCGAAGGCCGGGGGACATTCGCGGAGCAGAGTACGCCGTCGGCGTGATCCCGCCCACCAACTATGGACCGCAGACTCTTTCGGAGGTGGGCTTGATCCAAGGAAGGATTCACCGCCGTACCTCGCGTTGAAAGATGTCGAGACTGAGCTTCTTCATCGCCACGAAGCTTTGCGAACTCAGCGTGTCGAGCGTCCGCGGGCGCGCCTCGCCGTAGCGCAGGATCTCGGCCACCCTGGTCGGCCGCTTGGTCAGCAGCAGCACCTGGTCGGCCAGGTACACCGCTTCCTCCAGGTCATGCGACACCAGCAGCATCGTGGTGCCGGTCTGGATGAAGACCTCCTGCAACTTCTCGCGGATGAACAGCGTCATCTCGAAGTCGAGCGCGGAGAAGGGTTCGTCGAGGAACAGCACCTCCGGGTTGGGCGCGAGCGCCCGCATGATCGACGCGGTCTGCTGCTGCCCGCCGGAGAGTTCGTACGGGTAGCGGTTCAGGTCGAACTTCACGTCGAAGGACGCGACCAGTTCCGCCATGCGCCGGTCGACCTCGGCCTTGCTGCGGCCCTCCAACTTGAGCGGATAGGCGATGTTGTCGATGGTGCGCATCCACGGGAACATCGCCTCGCGGTAGTTCTGGAACACGTAGCCGATCTTGGTGTCCTTCAGCGACTTGCCGTCGAACAGGATCTCGCCCGCATCGATCGGGACCAGCCCCGCGATCATGTTGATCAAGGTGCTCTTGCCGCAGCCGTTGGGGCCGAACACCGAGACGATGGCGTTCTTGGGGATGTCGAGGTCGAAGTTCTCGTAGAGCGGCCAGCCCGCGAAGTATTTGGTCAGGCCGCGGATCGTGATGTGCGTGCCCGAGGGGCCGGGAACGAACAGGGGCTTGGGCACATCGGCATACACCGGGCCGTTGAGGACGACGTCGGAGGTGGCTCTCATCTTCCACTCCAGTGCACGATGCGGCGCTCGGCGACGAGAAACAGGATGTTGAGTGCGTAGCCCAGCGCACCGGCGGCCAGGATCGCCGCATACATGCTCTTGACGTTGAGCACCTGTTGCGCATCGATGATGCGATGGCCGAGCCCCGCGTCGGAGCCGATGAACATCTCGGCCACGATGACGATCACCAGCGCCATCGACACCGCGGAACGCAGGCCCACGAAGGACGGCTGCAGGCTTTCCCAGATCAGCACGTCCTTGAACACCTGCCAGCGCGAGGCGCCCATCACCTTGGCCGCCATCACGCGCTGCTTGCGCGCGTTGATGACCCCATAGGCGCTGTTGAACACCACGATGAGGAAGGCGCCGAAGGCCGCGATCGCGATCTTGTTGATGTCCGACACGCCGAAGATCAACAGGAACAGCGGGATCAAGGCCGACGATGGCGTGGAGCGGAAGAAGTCGATCAGGAACTCGACACTGCGGTACAGCCGCTCGTTGCTGCCGAGCAGCACGCCCAGCGGCACGCCGACCACGGCCGCGATCACGAAGGCCTGCACCGTGCGCCACACCGTGACCGCGAAGTCGGTCAGCAGCGGCCCGCCGGCCAGGCCGGTGATGAGCGTCGACACCGTGTCGGCCGGCGCCGGCAGCAGGATCGGCTTGATGAAGCCGAGCCGCACCACCAGGTCCCAGAGGATGAACAGCACGATGGGGCCGATGGCGGGAATCCAGCGCTCCCATTGCGGCTTCTTCGGCACGGCGCTGGCGGCGCCAGCGGTGGCAGCGGGCGGCGCCCAGGGGGCGGCGGCGGTGGTGGCGGCGGGCTCGGCCATGGCTAGGCCTTGTAGAGCAACGGATCGACAGCGACCTTCTTCTCGAAGATGCCCTTGTCCGTGAACAGGTCGTAGAACTTCTGGAAGTAGGCCACGTCGCTCGGCTTGAACTCGTGATGCAACATGTACGAGGCCAGCGGCACTTCGGCGGTGAGCGGGCCTTCGATGGCGGTGTAGCCCTTCATGTACTGCCGCGCCTCGTCGGGCTTGGTGCGCACCAGCTCGACGCCGCGCGCATAGGCGGCGATGTACTTCTTCGCCGCGTCGGGGTTCTTCTTGATGAACTCGCTCGTGAGGCTGGCGGCGCCGCCATGCCACGGGGCCATCGGGTCGCCGAGGATGTACTTCGCCACCACACCCGCCTCGATGACGCGCGTGGTGCCGTTCATGCGGCCGATGGTGCCGGTCGGCTCCAGCGTGTAGCAGGCGTCGACCTGGCCCGCGACCAGCGCGGCCACGTGCTGGCCGATCGGCAGTTCGCTCACCACCGCGCCCTTGGCGCCGGCGCGCTCCAGCATGGTCTTGGCCAGCGTGACGTTCTGGATGCCGGGGCCGGAGGCGACCTTTTTGCCGGCGAGTTCGGCCGTCGCCTTGACCGGGCTGTCCTTGGCGACGATGAATTCGTCGAGCACGAACTTGGCATTGCTCGGGTTGGTGCAGAAGATCTTGAACAACCCCGGCTGCGCGATCTCTCCGATGGCCAGGTTGGCCGAGCCGGTGCCGTTGGAACTGCCGTCGCCGCGGCCCGAGAGCATCGCTTCCATGACCTGCTGCGCGCCAGCGAACTTCAGCGGCTCGACATCGACGCCGGCCTCCTTGAAATAGCCGCGCTCGATGGCCGCGAAGAAGGGCAGGCCCGCTGCCACGGGCCAGTAGCCGATGCGGATCTTCGTGGCGGCCTGCGCGCGCACGATCGCGGGCGCGGCGAGCACGCCGAGTCCGGCAGCGCCGGCCTGCAGCAGCTTGCGTCGCGAGGTGGAGGGAGAGGTGTTGCGCATTGAAAGCTCCTGCAAATGGAATGAACGAGGGACGTTGCGGGCATCACCCCGCAGGGGCTTGTCTCGATGCGATGTACCGGCGCCAGCCGCCGTGATGGGTGATGTCTTCCGCGCCCTCGAGCGCCAGCGGCTCGCAGACGAAGCCCTGCACGCTGCTGCCGTCGGCCAGCGTCACGGTGCCGATGCCCAACGGCGCGGGAATGAGCGCGACGAAGCTGCCGTAGTGGCTGCTCGGCATCTCCCACACTTCCAGCCGGATCGCGGCGCCCGCGCCCGGTGCGACGCGCAGCATGCCGGGCTTGGGCGGAACCGTGCCGGCCAGGGCGTAGAGGCGGTAGTCGGGCGCGGTCTCGGTCTCGACCAGAAAGCGTGCACCGCGCTCGCGCAGCTGGCCATTGAGCGGCATGCCCGACAAATGGGCGCCGACAACGGCGACGCGCACCATGTCGGCCCCGAGCGGCAGCGCCATCGGCGGCGGCAACGCGCGGCCCGTGGCGCCGAGCGTGAGGCCGGTCGCATGGTGGAAGCGCTGACCCAGCTCGGCCAGTTGCAGGTCGCTGCCGCAGGGCGCGATCAGGGTGATGCCGAAGGGCAGGCCGTCGGGCCGGATCGAGCTGGGCACCGACAGCGCCGCATGGTCGAGCAGGTTGACGAAGTTGGTGTACGCACCGAGTTCGCGATTGCGCACAACCGGGTCCGCACGCATCTCGTCGATGGTGCAGTGGCAGGGCGCGGTCGGCACCAGCAGCACGTCGATGGTGCGCCACATCGGCGCCACGCGCTGCGCGATCTCCCGCAGGCGCAGTTGCGCGTCGAACAGGTCGGCGGCGCTGTACTGGCGGCCGCTCGCAAGGATGCCGCGCACCGGCTCCATCACTTCGTCCTGGTGCGCGTCGAAGAACTCGCGCACCGCAGCGTAGCGCTCCGCCACCAACGCGCTTTCGTAGAGCAGCGAGGCGGCTTCGGCCAGCGGCGCGTAGTCGATGGCCACGCGCTGGCCGCCGAACGATTCCAGGCGCTCGATGGCCTCGTCGAAGGCCTCGGCCGCGAGCGCGTCGCCGAAGAATTCGAGCGTAGCCGGCACGCCGAAGTTGAAGCGCGCAGGAAAGGGCATGCGCCGCAGCTGCAGGTTGCGCGAGAAGGCGTCCTTTGCATCGAAGCCCATCGCCGCGTGCAGCACCTTCACCGCCATCGCGACCGTGGGCGCGAAGATCGACACGCAATCCACGCTCTGCGCCGCCGGCACCACGCCGTGCGTGCTCAGCAGGCCCTTGCTCGGCTTCAGCCCGACGATGTTGTTGAGGCCCGCCGGCACGCGGCCGGAGCCGGCGGTGTCGGTGCCGAGCGCGAAGTCGACCTGCCCCGTGGCGACCACGTAGGCCGAGCCCGAACTGGAGCCGCCCGACACATAGCGCGAGTCGAAGCTGTTGGGCACCGCGCCGTAGGGCGAGCGCGTGCCGTTGAGGCCGCAGGCGAACTGGTCGAGGTTGGTCTTGCCGAGCAGCGCCGCACCGGCATCGAGCAGGCGGCCCACGACGTGTGCGTGCTGCGCAGCGGTGCGCGCGAAAGCGGGGCACGCAGCCGTCGTCTCGACGCCGGCCACGTCGATGTTGTCCTTGGCGGCGAAGCGCAATCCCGCCAGCGGCCCGCCGGCGACCGCGCCCTTCATCGGCGCATCGAAGCGCGTGATCCAGGCAGCAGCAGGCGTTGCGTCGGTCGCCTTCGTCGTCGAATCGGGCTCGGCCAGCGAGACCTTGTCGTGCACCATCATCAAGCATCCTGTCTTGTGTACAAGGTGTGATGCAAACGGCGTGCCAGAGGCAAGGCAATGCATTCGCGCATCCGGCTGCTTTTTCCGGGATGATGCGAACCGTCGGTCCCAAGGACGGAGAACGCATGACCCAACGCCGGTGGTGTCTCGCTGCGCCCAAGCTGGCCCGCGCTGCCATCGGGTTCCAGTTCCCATGGCGTGGAGCGGTCCATGGATGAGGCCGTGCGGGCGCGCCAACGCTGGACCTTCACGGTGCAAACGCCGCTCGGCGAGACGCATTCGACCTACGCCATCACGGACGTCGCGCTGATCTACGAATCCGACGATCCGCTCGCGGGCGACGGCGCCGCCGTGCGCTGGAGCACCATCCGGGAGGGCAGCACCGCCGCCATGGAAGGCATGGGCGGCCGCGGCGGGCCGGACCTGCCGACCTGGGTGCCGGCACAGATGGAATGGCTGGTGCTCACCCGCATCGACGAGGTGGAAAGCAGCTTCATGCGCCGCCTGCCGCCGCCCGGCGCCGACCGCGAGGCCCTGCTGGCCGCCGTGCGCGAACGCCTGGGCACGCGCTGGCTCGGCGAAGGCCTGCCGCTGAAGGAGGCGCAGCAGCGCATGGGCACGCATTCGCAGGAATGGAGCGGGCTCAAGGTGGCCGGCATCGTCGTCGCGGTGCTCGGCATGCTGGTGCTGGCGATCCTGCTGCTGGCGCTGCTGCTCACGCCCTTCGTGCTGGTTCCCGCGGGGCTGGTGGCCGGCGGCTGGCTGCTGCGCCGCGGACTGCGCATGCTGCGCGATGCCAAGGCGGCAGCGGGCATGGCGGTGGCGCAGGTCGGCCGGGCCAGGATCGGCCTGGTGCACATCGAGGCGCCCGCCGAAGCGGCCACGCCGACCCGCGCCGCCATCACCGGACGCGCGTGCGCCTGGTGGGACGTGGCGGTGTGGGTCTGGTACGAGAGCGACAGCGAGGACAGCGGCGGCTGGCGACGCGTGGCCTCGCGCCATGGCGGCAGCGCCGAGTCGATCGACATCGGCGATGAGACGGGCAGCGCGACGGTGTGGCTCAACGGCGCGGAACTGCTGCTGGAGTTGCGCAGCTGGGAATCTGACAAGGGCGACAAGGACGACAAGGACGCGCTGCCACCGCGCGGCGTCGCGCTGCTCGACACGCTGGGCTTCCCCTGGCGGGGCGGGCAACGGCTGCGCGTGACCGAGGAGTGCGTGGAGGTCGGCGCCACGCTCTACGTGATCGGCACGCTCGACCTGCGCCGCAACGTGCCCGAGTCGCAGGCGCCCGGCTGGCTGGAGCGCACCGTCGACGCGATCCGCACCGGCGCATGGCGGCGCAACGTGGTCGCTGCCGCGCCTGCGCCCATGCGCGTGGTGCTGGCGGTGTTCATCGGCTTCATCGACATGTTCACCGGCATCGGCGCGGCGCGCATGCGACCGCGCACCTCCCGCGACGGCCCGCCACCCGCGCTTTCGCCCAATGCGCGCATGGTGTGGAAGGGCCACGGCGACCGGCCCTTCATCGTGTCGGACCGTCCGGAGCAAGGCGCGCTCGCGGCCTTGCGCAAGCGCGCGTGGATCACGGGCGGCATCGGCGCGGCGATCCTCTGCTTCGTGCTCTATGAGCTGGTGTCCTGACCGTGCATTTACGATCGAAGGATGCTCCGTTACCAGACCGTCCCCGTCACCCCCTTCCAGCAGAACTGTTCCATCGTGTGGTGCGACGCCACGAAGAAGGCCGCGATCATCGACCCCGGCGGCGACCTCGACCGGCTGCTGGCTGCCATCGACAAGCTCGGCGTGACGCTCGAGCAGATCTGGCTCACCCATGCGCACATCGACCTTGCCGGTGGCACCGGCGAACTCGCGAGAAAGCGTGGGCTGCCCATCGTCGGCCCGCACCCGGGCGACCAGTTCTGGATCGACGGCCTCGCGCAGCAGAGCCGCATGTTCGGCTTCCCGCCGG
Organism: Variovorax sp. dw_954; assembly: GCF_018449755.1. Lineage (NCBI taxonomy): Bacteria > Pseudomonadati > Pseudomonadota > Betaproteobacteria > Burkholderiales > Comamonadaceae > Variovorax > Variovorax sp. dw_954. The sequence goes on from NZ_JAAVVD010000004.1 coordinate 99,490, forward strand.
CCGAGCCCTTCGTGCCGACGCGCTGGCTGGCCGATGGCGACACGGTGTCGATCGGCGAAGAGACGCTGTCGGTGCGCCATTGCCCGGGCCACACGCCGGGCCATGTGGTGTTCCATTCGGCGAGCGCGCAGCGCGCCTTCGTCGGCGACGTGCTGTTCGCCGGCAGCATTGGCCGCACCGACTTTCCGCAGGGCAACCACCAGCAGCTGATCGACAGCATCACGCAGCGGCTATGGCCGATGGGTAATGAGACGGTGTTCATTCCGGGGCATGGCCCGGAGAGCAGCTTCGGGCGCGAGCGGCGCAGCAATCCTTACGTGGCCGGGACCTGAAATACGACTTTGCAATCAGGCGCAGAACAAGGCGGAGCGCCGCAGACAGTGCTGTAGCACGGCAAGGCGATCCAACGCAGTTATGCGTTTGATTGCGAAGTCGTATGAATCACTGGCGCGCGAGGTAGGCCGCCGTCTGCCGCTCCAGCAAAGCCAGCAGGTTGCCCAGCGTGAGGTTCACGTCGACCAGGTGCAGGCCCCAGCCCTTGAGCACAACACCTGCCACGACGACATCGCCAGGGATGTGGTCGATGCGCTGGTCGACGGCGTCGGCATGGGTCGTGACGGCCAGGTAGTCGCCCTGCGCGTTCGACACGCATTCGGCGCTCAGCAGGCCGGGCGTGGTGACGAAGGGCGTGCCCAGCTTGTCGCCGTTCTTCAGCCACGAAGTGACGCGCGACGGCACGCCCGTGATGTCGACGTCGCCACTCGAGAAGTACGGCATCAATGCGCCCTCGCCTCCCGCGAGCGCCGCGGGGTTCACGCAGGCCGCGACCTGCCCCGGTGCAGCGACCTTGCCGAACAGCGTGCGGTCCGGCGGCGGCGATTCGGCCCTGAAGCTCGCGTAGGCCACGACGCAGCCGGTCTGCGTCAGCTTGCGGCACAGCGGCACGTGCTGGAACGCACCACCCACGTCAGCGCCCTTGGGCACCGCGAGGTTCGTGCCCATCAGCAGCGCCGACACCATGTGCGACTGCACCGGCTGGCCGTCGATCTCCTCCCGGATCAGGCGCGTGAGCCAGCGCGCGCCCTGGCTGTGGCCGATCAGGACGAAGCCGCGGCCCTGGTTGTCGCGGGCCAGGTAGTCCTGCCAGGCGGCCTTCACGTCGGCGTAGGCCACGTCGCCCTCCTCCTCGAGCCGCTCGCCGAACACCGTGGTGACGAGGGCATGCAGCGTCAGCTGTCGATACAGCGGCGCGTAGAGCCTGCAGCGCGAGGCGAAGCGGGCGAACTGCTGGTTGGCGACTTCGCGTTCCGCCTGGGTCGCGGCCAGCGCGCTGTTCATCGTGCGCTCGCGGCTCACCGTCGGGTAGACGTAGAAGCAATCGATGGCCGGCGCTGCGGCGGGTTGGAAGGGCTCGATGGTGCGTCGTCCATCCGCTTCGACGCGCGTAGCGATCTGGTCGCGGCTGCAGGCATCCGTGCGGCCGGGACGGCAGAGCCAGGATGCGTCGGCCTTGTAGTCGACCCCGGCGGCGACGGCCGGCTGGGCGCTGGCACCATCCGCACCGAAAAGCACAACCCACAGCGATATGAAGAGGAAGCGCTTCGTCATTCGCGCACTGTAGTGCGCAAGCAGAACGCGGCCAATCGGTCTGGCCTCGCGCGCGCAATGCCGATTCGCTCGAACTCGTCCGTGGCGAAGATTCGCGAAGACCCGAGCCGAAGTCGCGCAGTCCGCGACAGACCTGTTCAGGCTCGCGTCAAGGCGCGCGCTTGGACATCCCGCGCTCCCACGCGCGCAATTCGCTGTTCCATGCACGCAGGCGCTTGTCCGATGCGGGGCCGCCATCCCCCGACGTCGTCGCCAGCAGCTGGTCGAGCAGGATCTCCTGGTCGGCGGTGAGGTGATCCGGGAAGATCGGCTGCACCGTCACCTGCTGGTCGCCGCGGGGACCACCGCGCGACACGGGAAAGCCATGGCCCTTGAGGCGGTAGGACACCTGGTCGCGCTTCAGCTTCATCGATTGAAGGCCGGCCACGGTGGGCACCTGGATCGAGCGGTTGGCGATCCATGCGAAGCCGTCTACCGGGATCTCGCAGTGGATGGTGCCGTCGTCCTCGAGCCTGAAGAATTCGTGCTCCGCGAACTCGACGCGGATCTCGAGGTCCGCCGGCGCACTGCCCTTGCTCGCGCGCCGTGCATCGACATGCAGGAGGTCGCCCGACCGCACGCCCGCCGGAATGCGCACGCCCACCTTGTAGGGCTGCGGCGTCGCCTTGCCGGCGCCGGCGCAGGCCTTGCAGGGCCGCCGCGCGATACCGCCGCCCAGGCAGTCCGTGCATTCGTAGTAGCCGGTGGGCCAGCCGAAGAAGGAGCGCTTGGGCATCGCCCCCGAGCCGCCGCACTGGGCGCAGTTGCCGCCCAGCACCTGGTGCCCGGCGCCGGCGCAGACCGCGCAGGTCTCGGTGATCTTGCCCTGCATGACCTTGATGCAGCCGACCGCGGCTTCTTCCAGCGTCAGCTTGACCTTGCGGAAGATGGGGCGCCGCTGCGGGCCTGCATCGGCTGTGCTGTCGGATGTATGGCTGGATGCATTGCCGGACGCATGGCCGGATGCACTGCCGGAAGTAGCGCCGGATGCGTTGCCCGACGCGGCATGGCCATTCGCACGCTGGCCCGTCTTCCTGTTGTCGTCCGCGGCAGATGCGCGGGTGGACTCTTGCGCGGGCTTCCTGGGCTTGGCGCTCTCGGCTGCCGTCGAAGCGGGGCGGGTGGCGTGCGCCGGGCGCGGGCCGGCATTGCGGATCTCCTCGAATGCCCGGTTGATGCGTTGCATCCGGGCCACCGCGTCGGCGCTGCTGTTGCGATCCGGATGCCACTGCGAGACCAGCCGGCGCCAGGCAGCCTTGACCTCCGTGTCGGTCGCGTCAGGTGCCAAACCCAGTTCGGCGAATGCGTTGTCGGTGCCCACAGTATCCAAATCCTCGTCCAGGCCAGCCATTCGGGGCGGAATCCCGACACGGGCGACGGCCTCAGGTGTGAATGTTAGCTGCTGCCCGCGCAAGAAATACGCCAACGGAAGCCGTTTTCTGCCAAGAATGCGAAGGGCCGCGGGCCGTGGGCCGCGCCCGCATGGAGGTCGATCATGGAACGCTCGACGTCTCGCGCCTGGAAACGATGGGTCGGCGCCGCCCTCGTGGTGGCGGTGCTGGTGGGGGCGCTGTTCGTGCCGATGCCTGCGGGCGTCACCCGCATCGTGTCCGTCGTCGACATCGCGCGGCCTCCGGCGGAGGTCTACGCCTATGTGACGACGCCCGCCAAGTGGCCGCTGTGGCATCCGTCCTCGCTGGCGGTCAGCGGCGACGCGGGCCATTCGCTGAATGTCGGCGAGACCGTGGGCGAAGACTTCCAGGTCGCCGGTCGGCGCGGACGCACGACCTGGCGCGTCACCGCGCGCGAGCCCGACCGCCTGTGGCGCATCGCTGGCCAGATCAACGGACGCGACGCCGGCATCGTGAGCTATTCGGTCTCGCCCATCGCCGGCGGTGGCACGCATTTCGTGCGGGAGTTTTTGTACGAGGCGCACAGCCTGCTGTTCGCGTTTCTCAATGCGGTGACGCTGCGGCGACAGATCGAGGACGAGTCGGCGCAGGCCGTGCGGCAACTCAAGGCGAATCTGGAACGCGAAGGCTGATGCCCGCTACGCGCCACCCGCGCCGCCGCAGACGCATTCGGGGGTGGGCTTCACTTCACAGCACGTTGAAATGGTGCGTGCCGTCGCGCGCCAGTTGCGCCACCAGGCCGAACTCCCAGTCCAGGTAGGCCTGCATCGCCTCGGCCGGCGCGTCGGTGCCTTCGTAGGGACGGCGATAGCGATCCGTGCGCGGCGTGGCGAGGCGCGTGTCGCCGGTCTCGGTTGGCAGGCCGGCAGCGAACCATGCGGCATTGCCGCCGGCGAGCACGCGCACGTCGGCATCGGGCTGGCCACGGGCGTCCAGCGCGGCGCGCAGGTCCGCCGCGGCATAGCGCGCGAGCAGGCTGCTGCCGCAGGTCAGGACGTAGCGCGACGCGGGCGGGATGCGGTCGAGCGCCTGCGCGAACTGCGCACGGATCGCGAACCAGGCGCCGGCGATGTGGCGCTTCGCGTAGTTGACGCCGGTCGTGACGTCGATGACGGCCGTGCGTTGCAGGCTGTCGGCCAGTTCGGCGACGCCGATGGTTTCGTGCGATGGCGCGGACGGATACGCGGCGGCGGGCTGGCCCTTCTCGACGAAGTCCCGGCGCGCGCTGTCTGCGTCGACCACATGCACGTCCCAACCCATCTGCGCGAGCCACGAGGCGGTCATCGGCGCGCGCACGCCGTCGTCGTCGACCAGCACGATGCGGGCGCCGCGCACGGGCACCTGGTGATCGGTCTCCTGCACCAGCTGGCCGCCGGGCGCATTGGCGAAGCCGGGCAAGTGCGCTGCCTCGTATTCCTCGGGCGTGCGCACGTCGAAGCGGTACAACGTGCGGCCCGGTTCGCGCAAGGACGGCAAGGCGTCGAGCGCGATCCATCGAACGCCGGCGCGCTGCGCCACGCTGCGTGCGTCGGCCTTCGCGCGCGCGAGGTGGGCTTCATCGACCAGCCCGGGCGCGCGGCGTACGGCGCCGTGGTCCAGCACCTGCCCCGCGAGCTTCCAGCCGATGGTGCCGTTGCGCAGTGCCGCGACCGGGTTGGGAATGCCCGCGTTCACCAGCGACTGCGTGCCGATGATGCTGCGCGTGCGGCCCGCGCAGTTGACGACGACCTGCGTGGCCGGGTCGGGCGCCAGTTCGCGCACGCGCAACACGAGTTCGGCGCCGGGCACGCTGGTGGCCGACGGGATGCTCATGGTCTGGTACTCGTCGAAGCGGCGTGCATCGACGACCACCACATCGGCCTTCGCATCGATCAGCGCCTTCACGTCCTGCGCCGACAGCGAGGGCGTGTGCCGCTCATGCTCGACCAGTTCCCCGAAGGACTTGCTCGGCACGTTCACGTCACGGAACAATTCGCCGCCGGCATCGCGCCAGCCGTCGAGGCCGCCTTCGAGACGGCGCAGCTGGGTGTAGCCCAATGCCGAGAGCGTGGCTGCGGCGCGCGGCACCAGGTCTTCGCCGTCGAGCTCGCCGTAGAGCACGATGAGCGCGTCGCGCCGCGGGATGCGGCGCCACGCGTCGAGCTCGATGCGCGAGAGCGGCAGGTTGGCGGCCCACAACGGATGCGACTGCGCGAACGGGTCTTCCTCGCGCAGGTCGATGAAGGCGGTTTCCTCGCGTGCCAGCAGGCGGGCGCGCACGGCGGCGGCGGAGATGCCTGGCAAAGGCGGCGCGGCGCGGGCAGGGACGGGCCGGTCGGTCAGGAGTGCAGAGTCGGTCATGTGGAGGCGGTTACGTAAAAGCAGTCATGCGGGGCTTCGGAGTTCGGCGGAACGGTCCCAGAGATTGGGCAGCACGGTGTTGGAGTAACCGGAGATGAAGGGCTTGCGGCCGCCTTCGTCGGGATAAGTATGGCGCCGCACCGCGCCGATGTTGGCGCCGTACACGTGGATGCTGATCGACACGCGGTCGTCGAAGGCATTGCGCACGCGGTGCACGTCGCCGATGGTGGGCGACACGGCCTCGACCTCGCCGGGATCGAGCCGCACTTCCTCCGCGTGCGGATACAGCAGCCCGCCATGCGCCGAATAGCCCTGGCTGAACTCCGCGCCGCGGAGCATGCCGATCAGGCCCCACACGGTGTGGTCATGCACCGGCGTGGCCTGCCCCGGGCCCCAGACGAAGCTCACGACCGAGAAGCGCTCGGTGGAGTCGGCATGCAGCAGGTACTGCTGGTAGCGCAGCGGGTCGGGCTGCGCGAAGGCCTCGGGCAGCCAGTCGTCACGGGCGACCAGCCAGCGCAGCATGGCGCCGCCGTCGCGCAGCACGCGGCCTTCGTCGGGGCGGTTGTCGAGCAGGCGGCCGAAGGCGGTGACGAACTCGCGCAAGGGTGCGATGCCGGGCGCTGCGCTCATGCGGGACGCCGCCACAGCTCGGCATCCGTGATGGCGCGCACGTCCACCCGCACCGGCAGGATGCCATCACGCGCCGAGCGGTCGGCCACGTTCTGCAGCGCGGCGATGTCGGCCTCGCTCACCGGGCGGCCGGCCACGGTCGAGCGCGCCGTGATGATTCGCGACGCTTCGATCGGCAGGCGCGTGAGTTGCGTGTAGGCCTGTGCATAGGCCTCGGGGTTGGCGAGGGCCCAGTCGCCGGCGCGGGCGAGGCGGTCGAGGAACTGCACGATCGCCGTGCGCTTCGCCGGGTCCGCGAGCGCGGCCTCGCTGGCGGTGATGAAGCCGAGCCCCGTGTTGATGCCGCGACCATCCCGCAGGATGCGCCCGCCCTGCTGCGTCGCGATCGTGTAGTACGGGTCGAAGACGGCCCAGGCCTCGATCTGCTTCGAGGCGAATGCCGCCGCCGCATCGGTCGGCAGCACGAACTTGATCGTCAGGTCCTCGCGCTTGACGCCGGCCTCCTCCAGCGCGCCGTAGAGCTGGTATTGCGAGATGCTGCCGCGCGCCGACGAGACGATCACCGTCTGCCCGCGCAAGTCTGCGACGCTGCGGATCTTCGATTCCGCCTGCACCACGATGCCGAGCGACTCGGGCTTGCCGACGCGCGTGGCGACGATCTTCAGCGGCGTCTTGCCGACAGCTGCGGCCAGCACCGGCAGGTCGCCGGCCATGGCCGTGTCGACCGCGCCGCTGCGGTGCGCCTCGAACAGCGGCGCCGCACCCTGGAAATTGGCCCAACGCCAGGCGAAAGGCGCGCCTTCGAGCGTGCGCGAGGCTTCGAACAGGGCGCGCAGGCCGCCGGCCTGGTCGCCGAGGACGAGCGAGGTTTGCTGCAACTGCGGCTGCGCGAAAGCGGGCCGCGAGACGAGGCTCGCCGTGCCGATGGCCGCAGTGGCCTGGAGCAGCCTGCGGCGGGAGAGTTTGCGGGCGTCGTAGGGCGTCATGCGGTGGCTTTCTGCAAGGCCCGCTTGCCGGCCGCGACCAGAACCGCATCGTTCTGCGGCGTGTGGATGCGGCCGCACAGCACGTCGCGCAGATGGCGCTCCAGCGGGTTGTGGCGTGTGAGGCCGTGATTGCCGCTGAGTTGCAGCGCGAGTTCGACCGCGCGGATCGCGTTGTTCGTCACCGTGTATTTGAGCAGGCCGCTGTCGACGGCCGATGGCGTGCGGCCCTGGTCGACGGCAGTGGTCGCGTGATCGAGCAGCACGTGGTTGACGTGCAGCAGCGCATCGATCTCGCCGACATGCTCCTGCACGCGCGGCAGGCTTGCGAGCGGCGCGCCGAGGCCGCTGGGCGCGCGCTGGTTCAGGAAGCCGACGAGCCAGTCGCGCGCCGCGTGCGCGACCGCGTCGTAGAGGCTGCCGAGCAGCACCACCATCCAGGCCTGCTGCGTGGCGTGGGCATCGATGTCGGTCTGGCTGCCGGCATCGGGGGCCCATTCGGCGGGTGCGCGCAGGTCCACGGCATGGGCCAACGGGATCGCCACATCCTCGAAGATGACTTCATGGCTGCCAGATGCGCGCAGGCCCAGGTGGTCCCAGCTTGCGACGATTCGAACACCCGGTGCATCGCGTGGCACGAGGAAGGTGCCCACGCGTGGCTCGGGTTCGTCGGTGCGGCCCCAGACCGCGAGCCAGTGCAGGCCCTCGATGCCGGTGGTGTAGAGCTTGTGGCCGTCGATGCGCCACCCGTCGCCTTCGCGGCGCGCGACTGTCGCGGGCAGGCCGCCGCGTGCGGGCGAGCCGAGCAGCGGTTCGACGCGCAGCGCGTTGATGAGCGCGCCATGCGCCACCGCATCGCGCGCCACGCGCTCGCGCAGCGCGCTCGGCCAGCGGTTGTCGCTGCGGCCGAGCGCATGGTGCTGCAGGTAGGTCATCGTCAGGATCAGCGCGGTGGCGGGCTCGCCGCGCGCGACGGCGGCGATCACGCTGCGAGCGGCTTCGAGGCTCGCACCGCCGCCGCCGAATTCGCGCGGCGCGACGAGCGCAACCAGGTCATGGGCCTGCAGCACTTCGAAGTTGGCATGCGGATACGCACCGCTGCGATCGAAATCCTCGGCAGTGCTCGCGAACTGCTGCGCGAGCTTTTCAAGCAGCGCCGCATCGGGGGCGATGGACGCGGGGAGATCGGGCGCCGAGCGGCGCAGGGGTAGTGCACTCATGCAGCGAAGTTAAGCGGGCATGGCGCGCAGGCGAACGACCGATCCCGCATATCCAAACTCGTTTTTCTGCGTTCGCTTCCGGCGTGCCGGCCGGTACGGTTCACCCTCCTCAACGTCCGACAGACCGCATGAACATTGCATCCTTCAATCGCCGCGAGTGGCTGCAGGCCGCAGCCGCCTTCGGTGCGGCGGGCCTCGGCGCGACCGCATCGCGCGCAGCGCCGTCGCAACAACGGCAAGACCTCAGCGGCGTCACGCTGCGCGTCGGCACGTACAAGGGCCTGTGGCGCCCGCTGCTCACGGCATCGGGGCAAGCCGACACGCCCTACAAAATCGATTGGCGCGAACTCAACAACGGCGTGCTGCACATCGAGGCGATCAACGGCGATGCGCTCGACCTCGGTTCCGGCAGCGAGATCCCGGCGGTGTTCGCGGCGCGGCAGAAGGCGCATGTGCGCTTCGTCGCGGTCACCCACGAAGACCTCAACAACCAGGCCACGCTGGCGCGCACGGACGCGCCGATCAAGTCCATCGCCGACTTCAAGGGCAAGCGCATCGGCTACGTGCGCGCCACCACCTCGCACTACTACCTGGCCAAGCAACTGGCGGAAGTCGGGCTTTCGTTCAACGACATCACGCCGGTGAGCCTGACGCCGGCCGATGGCCTCTCGGCCTTCGCGCGCGGCGACCTGGATGCCTGGGCCATCTATGGCTACAACGGCCAGTTGGCGCGCACGCAGTACGGCGCACGCACCATCAAGACGGGCGTGGGCTACCTCTCCGGCAACTTCCCGATCTATGCCAACCCCCGCACGCTCGATGACGCGCCTCGGCGCGCCGCCATCGCGGACCTGCTGCAGCGGCTGCAACGCTCTTTCGCGTGGATCAACAGCAACTACCTGGCCTATGCGCGTGCGCAGTCGGCCGAGACGCGCGTGCCGGTCGGCGACATCGTCGAACTCTTCAACGGCCGCAGCGGCGACTACAGCCTGGCCGCCATCGACGACAGCGTGATCCGCAGCCACCAGGACGTGGCCGACACCTTCCAGAAGCTCGGCGTGCTCGACGGCCCTGCCAACGTGCGGCCGCTGTGGGACCGCAGCTTCGAGACCCTTCTTCGCGCGCACGGCGCCTGAGCCTTTACTTCTTCACCAAAGGAACTTCACATGAGCCAGCCACAACACCACAACGACGTCGAATTCATCGGAATGATCCAGGGCCAGAAGGTCTCGGAGATCCATGCCGCCAAGGGCCCCGCGATCGACCGCGACTACGTGCGCGCCTTTGCGCAGGCGCACGAGCAGGCCGGCTTCGACCGCGTGCTGGTGCCCCACCACTCCACCGGCCCCGACGCCACGCTCACCGTGGCCTATGCCGCCTCGGTGACCGAGCGCATCCACTTCATGCTGGCACACCGGCCCGGTTTCGTGGCACCGACTTTGGCCGCGCGCCAGTTCGCATCGCTGGACCAGTTCAGCGGCGGACGGCTCGGCGTGCACTACATCTCCGGCGGCTCGGATGAAGAGCAGCGCCGCGATGGCGACTGGCTCGACCACGACCAGCGCTATGCGCGCACCGACGAATACATCGACGTGCTGCGCAAGGTGTGGACCAGCGACAAGCCTTTTGACCACGAAGGCGCGCACTACCGCTACCAGGGCGCCTTCTCCGAAGTCAAGCCGGTGCAGACGCTGAACGGCAAGCCGCATGTGCCGGTGTACTTCGGTGGCGCATCGGAGGCCGCGATTCCCGTCGCCGGCAAGCATGCCGACGTGTACGCGCTGTGGGGCGAGTCGCTCGACCAGGCGCGCGAACTGACCTCGCGCGTGCGGGCCGAGGCGGCGAATCACGGGCGGCAGGTGCGCTTCTCCGTCTCGTTCCGGCCGATCCTGGCGGAGACGGAAGAACTTGCTTGGGAGCGTGCGGATCGCATCCTGGCCGAGACCAAGCGACTGCGCGTGGTGCAAGGCTTCGGCCGTGGGGGTCCGCAGCAGAGCGAGGGCGCGAAGCGGCTGCTCGCAGCTGCGGAGAAGGGCACTCGGCTCGACAAGCGCCTGTGGACCGCGGTCGCGCAGGAGATCGGCGGCCGCTCGAACAGCACCGCCCTGGTCGGCACGCCGGACCAGGTGGCCGACGCGCTGCTCGACTACTACGACCTCGGCGTGACCACCTTCCTGATCCGCGGCTTCGACCCGCTGGAGGACGCCATCGACTACGGCCGCGCGCTGATCCCGCGCACGCGCGAACTCGTCGCGCAGCGCGTCGCCTCGCAGCGCAAGGCGGCTTGAGCCGTTCATGCACCCACTCGCCATCAAGAGAGACCGAATGAGCGCTGTCCTTTCCATCGGCCGCGGCGCGAGCACGCGCCTGCAACTCAACCCGAACCCGCAGCAGAAATACTGGTTCGATCCGCCCGAGGAACGCACCAGCGTCGAGGCGGAACGCCGCCACCGTCAGGAGCGCCTCGCAGGCGCCGTCCGCCTGTTCGCGCGCTTCGGTTTCGCGCAAGGCCTCGCGGGCCACATCACCGCGCGCGATCCCGAGCTGACCGACCACTTCTGGGTCAACCCGCTGGGCATCCACTTCTCGCGCATCAGGGTGTCGGACCTGTTGCTCGTCAATGCGAAGGGCGAGACCGTGATCGGCGACAAGCCGCTCAACAAGGCCGCCTTCGCGATCCATGCGGCCATCCACGAGCACAACCCGAAGATCATCGCCGCCGCGCACACCCATTCGACGTATGGCAAGGCCTGGTCGACGCTGGGCCGAAAGCTCGACACGATCACGCAGGACAGCTGCGCGTTCCACGGCGAGGTGGCGCTGTTCGACGACTTCACCGGCATGGTGGTCGACGAGAACGAGGGGCTGCGCATCGCGAAGGCGCTCGGCGACGGCAAGGGCGCGATCCTCAAGAACCACGGCATCCTGACCGCCGGCCCGACGGTCGAGGCCGCGGCGTGGTGGTACATCGCGCTCGACAACGCTTGCCACACGCAACTGTTGGCAGAGGCCGCCGGCACGCCGCAACCGATCGACGAGGACGTCGCGCGGCACACGCACAGCCAGATTGGCGGGCCCGACGGCGCGCGCCATGCCTTCGAGAGCCTCTACGAAGGCCTGGTCGAAGCCGAGCCCGAACTCCTGCAGTAAAGCGAGCAACACCATGAACACTTCACTTTCACGCCGTGGCGTGCTGGCGCGCGGCGCCGGCGCTGCGGCCGTCCTCGCCTCGAGCGGCCTGCTCGCCTCGCGCGCCTGGTCGCAGCCGCGCAAGCTCACCTTCGCCTGGAACGCGACGGCCTTCTGCCTCTCCCCGGTGGTGGTTGCGCAGGAGCGCGGCATCTTCGAGAAAAACGGGCTCAACGTCGAACTGATCAACTACACCGGCTCGACCGACCAACTGCTGGAGTCCCTGGCCACGGCCAAGGCAGATGCGGCGGTGGGCATGATCCACCGCTGGCTGAAGCCACTGGAGTCGGGCTTCGATGTGAAGATCGTCGGAAGCTCGCACGGCGGCTGCGTGCGCATGGTGGGCGTGAAGGAAGCGGGCGTGACCGACCTGAAGAAGCTCAAGGGCAAGACCATCGGCGTGTCGGACATCGCGAGCCCGGGCAAGAACTTCTTCTCGATCCTGCTGAAGAAGAACGGCATCGATGCCGACACCGACGTGACCTGGCGCCAGTACCCGGCCGACCTGCTCGACATCGCGGTGAACAAGGGCGAGATCCAGGCCATTGCCGATGGCGACCCGACGCTCTACCTGATCGAGAAGCGCAACAAGGGCCGCTATGTGGAGCTGGCCTCGAACCTGTCGGGCGAATACAAGGACAAGGTCTGCTGCATCGTCGGTGCACGCGGCGAACTGGTGCGCAACGACAAGCCGACCGTGGCCGCGCTGGTGCGCTCGATCGTGCAGGCCTCGGACTATGTGGCCGAGAACCCCAACGAGTCGGCGAAGCTGTTCGCGAAGTATTCGCCGAAGGTGCCGGTGGAGGACCTGCAGGCGCTGCTCGGCACCTTGACGCATGCGCACCACCCGACCGGCAAGAGCCTGCGCGACGAGGTCGAGTTCTATGCGCGCGACTTCAAGTCGGTCGGCGTTCTGAAGAGCACGACCGACCCGGTGCGGCTGGCCAACCATGTGTCGGTGGATGTGCTCGCATGACGACGGTTGACGACGTCCTGGGCGCGCCGTTGCAGCGTTCATCCGCGGCTGTTGCGACGCGGCCTGCGGCGGCGCCAGCGCCGCGCTCGCAGCGTGCAACTATTGCCAGCATGGTGCCTGCCTCGCTGCAGGAAGCGCCTTTCACTGGGATCTGGCGCACAGGCATGATCGCCTCCGTGGCGTGGGCTGGGCTCGGCGTGCTGACGCTGGCATGGCCCAACAAGGAGGTCGGCTTCAGCGACTGGAATTTCACACGCGAGTTCGGCATCTCGGCGCTCGTCGTGGCGGCGCTGGTGCTCGCCATTGCCTTGCTCGGTGGACGCGCGGGCCGCGTGGGCCGGACGCTGCGGCCTGCGGGGCAATGGCTGGTGGCCGCACCGTTGCTGCTCGCGCTGTGGGAGCTGGCCACCGCCAAGCTCGGCCTGCTGCCGCCGCCCTTCTTCGCGCCGCCGCAAAGCCTGGTCGACGTGGCCGTGGAAGACTGGCAAAGGCTGGGCCTGTCGACCGCGCATTCGCTGCGCCTGCTCGCCCATGGCTTCGTGCTCGGCACGCTGGTCGGCTTCGGAACGGGCGTGTGGATCGGCTGGTCGCGCATCGCGGGTTACTGGGTGCATCCGCTGCTGCGCTTCCTCGGGCCGGTGCCTGCTTCGGCGCTGCTGCCGCTGGCATTCTTCTTCGCGCCGTCGAGCTACGCGGCGGCCGTGTTCCTCATCGGCCTGGCCACCTTCTTCCCGGTCGCGGTGCTGACCTGGTCGGGCGTGGCGTCCGTCAACAAGAGCTACTACGACGTGGCGCGCACGCTGGGCGCGAGCGAATGGTTCCTGGTGCTGCGCGTGGCCATACCCGCCGCATTGCCGCAGGTGTTCGTCGGGCTCTTCATGGGATTGGGCGCATCGTTCTCGGTGCTGGTGACGGCCGAGATGATGGGCGTGAAGGCGGGCCTCGGCTGGTACCTGCAATGGGCGCAGGGCTGGGCCGCCTACGCCAACATGTACGCGGCGCTATTGGTGATGGCGGTGCTGTGCTCCAGCCTGATCACGCTGCTGTTTACGGTGCGCGACCGCGCGCTGTCGTGGCAGAAGGGGACGGTCAAGTGGTAGACCTTGCAAACCCCGTCGAGACGGGCGCGCGCATTGGCGTGCACAACGTCAGCCACTGGTTCAAGCAGCAGAGCGGCGTGCTGCAGGTGCTGGACGACATCAGCATCGATGTGCGACCCGGCGAGTTCGTCGCGCTGCTCGGGCCGAGCGGCTGCGGCAAATCGACGCTGCTGCGACTCGTCGCCGGCCTCGAGCCCGCGACCGCCGGCACCATCACTCAGGACGACGCGCCGATCACGCGACCCGACCCTTCGCGCATCGTCGTGTTCCAGGACCCGACGCTCTTCCCGTGGCGCAGCGTGTGGGACAACGTGGCGCTCGGACTGCAGGCGCGCGGGCTGCTGAAGTCGCAGCGTTCACGTGTCGACGATGCGCTCAGGCTGGTCGGTCTCACCGAGTTCGCGAAAAGCTTTCCGCACCAGTTGTCGGGCGGCATGGCGCAGCGCGTGGCATTGGCGCGCGCGCTGGTGAACGACCCGCAACTGCTGGTGCTCGACGAGCCGCTCGGCAAGCTCGATTCGCTCACGCGCATCGCGATGCAGAGCGAGTTGGTCAACCTGTGGCAGCGCGCGGGCTTCTCGGCCTTGCTGGTCACGCATGACGTGGAGGAGGCGCTGTTCCTCGCCAACCGCGTGATCGTGCTGAGCGACCGGCCGGCGCGCATCACGGCGGAGTTGATCGTCGACCTGCCCTATCCACGGCACCGCGGACATCCGCGACTGGCGGAGTTGCGGCATGAGGCGCTGCGGCACCTCGGGCTCGACGCGACCTGGTGACGAGCGCTCGGCCCAAGGCCGTTGCGGGCGGCCTTGCGCAGCGGCCCCGGCCTGAACCATGAACATCCCGAGCGCCGATTGGGTCAACCCGCTGATCCAGCTGCTGGAGGCCGTGCAACTCGCCGTGCTGCGGCTGTTGTCGTGGGCGGGTCTGGCAGGCGCCAGCGAGGGCCAGGCGGCATGGCCATGGACTGTGCGGCTGACGGGCGAGAACCTGCTGATCGACCTGGGACAGGCGCGGCGCCTTGCATGGACGCTCGGGTTGCTGGCGCTTGCTTTCATCGTGCTGCTGCTCGCGCTGCTGTGGCGGCGGCGTCGGTGGTGGCTCATCGCCACGGTGCCCTTGCTGCTGCTGATCGCGCCCTGGCCCGACGCCGGCGTGCTGCTGTCGCCCGCGCAGCCGACGAGCTTTCATCGCTCGCCCACCGGCTTCAGCGCGGCGTCGATATCGCAAGGCCGCGCGCTCTATGCGCAGCACTGCGTGGCATGCCACGGCGCAGACGGCCGCGGCGGGCCGCTCGCGTCGGCGCAACCCGTGTGGCCGCCGAACCTTTCCGGCCCGCTGCTGTGGCGGCGCGCCGATGGCGATGTGCTGTGGCGCATCCTGCACGGCACGCACGACCGGCGCGGCCACGCGACCATGCCGGCCTTCGCCGACAGCCTCGATGCGCAGGACGCGTGGGCGCTGATCGATTTCATGAAAGCCAATGCCGCCGGCCAGAGCCTGCGCGCGACCGGCGCATGGGCACAGCCCGTCGCCCTGCCCGGCACGACGGTGCGCTGCGACGGCCGTGCGCCGAGGGCGCTTTCCAGCTGGCGCGGCCAGCGCGTTCGCATCGTGCTGGCCGATGCATCGAGCGCACTGCCACTCGAAGACCCGCGCCTCGCAACCGTGGTCGTCCGCACCGCGCCGCGCTTGCCTTCGACGCCAGCAGCCGACTGCGAAGTCGACGATGCCGAGCTACGCGACGCCCTCGCGCTTATCGCCGGCAGCGACGCGCTCCCCGGCCTGCAACTGATTGCCGACCGCGATGGATGGCTGCGCGCACGCAGCGGGCCGGGCCAGGCCGCATGGTCCGAAGACGACTTGATCTGCCGCACCGATCTCGCACCCCGGGCCGCCGAACGCGCACCCGCCAGCGATGGCCTGGGCGCACTCATCGCACGCATCGATGCCGAGCCGGTGCGTTTCGTCAAGGGCGGGTTCATTCACTAGAAGTCATGAATCTTTCTACTGCGGCCACCGATCTCGGGCCCGCGGTCCTCACCGCACGAGAGTGCGGTTCCGGTCCGCAGACCCGACCTCGGCGCCCTCGCTACGAAATCTTCACGACTTCTGCCGCTTCCACTTTCACTTGCACTCAACCAAGGACTTCGCACATGACTTCATCCAGCCACACCTCGCGCCGCCACTTCATCGCCGGCACCGCCGCCGCGCTCATCGCGTTGCCCACGCTGCATGCCCAAACCCGCCCCGTGCTCAAGGCCGGCGATCAGAAGGGCGGCCTGCGCGCGTTGCTCGAAGCGGCCGGCGGCCTCGAAGGCGTGAGTTATGACATCCAGTGGTCGGAGTTCCCGGCCGCCGCGCCGCTGGCCGAGGCGCTGAACGCCCAGGCCGTCGACTCCGGCCCCATCGGCGATGCGCCCTTGATCTTCGCGCTGGCGGCCGGCACCCGCGTGAAGGCCATCGGCGCGAACCGTTCGGACTCCTATGGCACGGCAGTGCTGGTGCGGCCCGATTCGACGCTCAAGACCGCCGCCGATCTCAAGGGCAAGAGCATCGCCACCAACCGCGGCTCCATCGGCCATTACGTCACGCTGAAGGCCATCACCTCGGCGGGCCTGAAGCCGGAGGACGTGAACATCCGCTTCCTCGCACCCGCGGATGCCAAGCTGGCGCTGACCCAGGGTTCAGTGGATGCTTGGGCAACGTGGGAGCCCTACACCGCGCTGGCCGAAACCAGCCAGCATGCGCGCGTGCTGGTGAGCGGACGTGGCCTGCTGCCGGGCCTGAGCTACCTGGCCGCGACCGATGCGGCCATCGCGTCCAAGCGTCCGGTGCTGCAGGACTTCCTGCAGCGCGTGGTGAAGGCGCAAGTCTGGTCCTACCGCAACGTCGATGCCTACTCCAGCACGCTGGCCCGCATCATCGGCATCCCGCCCGAGGCGGCCAAGCTCCAATTCGAGCGGCGCCAGCAGCAGTGGATCGCGATCGACGCCAAGGTGATCGCGGACCAGCAGGCCACCGCCGACTTCTACGAGCAGGTCGGCCTCATCAAGCAGCACCTCGACGTGCGCGGGACCTTTGATACGGGCTTCGGGACCAGCGCATAAGCGACAAGTCGAGATGGCTCTGCCTTTCCGACCAGATCTCGCGCCGGCCCCGAGGGTAGGAAGATTTCGTAGCGAGGGCGCCGAGGTCGGGCCGCGGAGCGGAACCGTACTCCAGTACGGTGACAACGCAGTTGCGGCGAGGCTGACAATTGCGCGAAGCGCTTGTCATGCCGGAGCCAACACCACAGGCCCGAGATCGGTGGCCGCAGTAGAAATATTCCTACCCTCGAAGGTCGAAGCGGTCCAGGTTCATCACTTTGGTCCAGGCCGCCACGAAGTCATCGACAAACTTCTCCTTGGCGTCCGCACCGGCATAGACCTCGGCAACAGCGCGCAGCACCGAGTTCGAGCCGAACACCAGGTCCGCGCGCGTCGCGGTCCACCGGGTCTGGCCTGATTTGCGGTCACGCCCTTCGAACTCGTCCTGGCCGCCAGCGACCGCCTTCCACTCCGTCGCCATGTCGAGCAGGTTGACGAAGAAGTCGTTGGTCAGCGTACCCGGCTTCTGCGTCAGGACGCCGGCCTTGGACCCCCCGGCATTCGCCCCGATCGCACGCAGCCCGCCAACCAGCACGGTCATCTCCGGCGCCGTCAACGTCAGCAGTTGCGCCCGGTCGACCAGGAACACTTCCGCCGGCACGCCGTAGCGCACGCTCGTGTAGTTGCGGAAGCCATCCGCCACCGGTTCCAGCGGCGCGAAGGACTCCACATCGGTCTGCTCCTGCGACGCATCGGTGCGTCCTGGCGTGAACGGCACCTTCACTTCGCGGCCCGCGGCCCGCGCCGCCTGCTCCACACCCGCGCCACCGGCCAGCACGATCAGGTCGGCCAGCGAGATCTTCTTGCCGCCCGCGCCGTTGAACCCGCTGCGGATGCCTTCCAGCGTCTGCAGCGACTTGGCCAGCTGCGCCGGATCATTCACGGCCCAGTCCTTCTGCGGCGCCAGCGCGATGCGTGCGCCGTTCGCGCCGCCACGCTTGTCGGAACCGCGGAAGGTCGAGGCCGACGCCCATGCCGTCGACACCAGCTGCGCCGGCGTGAGGCCCGAGTCCAGCACCTTCTTCGTCAGCGACGCGACATCCTGCGCATCGACCAGCGGATGGTCGACCGCGGGCACCGGGTCCTGCCAGATCAGCTCTTCCTTCGGCACTTCCGGCCCGAGGTAGCGCGCACGCGGCCCCATGTCGCGGTGCGTGAGCTTGAACCAGGCCCGCGCGAAGGCATCGGCGAACTGGTCGGGGTGCTCCATGAAGCGGCGCGAAATCTTTTCGTAGGCCGGGTCCATGCGCAGCGACAGGTCGGTGGTCAGCATGGTCGGCACCAGCTTCTTCGATGGATCGTGCGCGTGCGGGATGGTCGCGCCTGCGCCCTTGGCCACCCATTGCTGCGCGCCGGCGGGGCTCTTGCTCAGTTCCCATTCGTAGCCGAACAGGTTCCAGAAGAAGTTGGTGCTCCACTTCGTCGGCGTGGTGGTCCAGGTGACTTCCAGGCCGCTGGTGATGGTGTCGCCGCCCTTGCCGGCGCCGAAGCTGTTGTGCCAGCCCAGCCCTTGCGCCTCGATGCCGGCCGCCTCGGGCTCCAGCGCCACGTTCGATGCCGGTGCCGCGCCGTGGGTCTTGCCGAAGGTGTGGCCGCCGGCGATCAGCGCCACGGTCTCCTCGTCGTCCATCGCCATGCGGGCGAAGGTGTCGCGGATGTCATAGGCCGCCGCGATCGGGTCGGGGTTGCCGTCCGGGCCTTCGGGGTTCACGTAGATCAGGCCCATCTGCACGGCGCCCAGCGGGTTCTCCAGGTCGCGCGAATGCTTCACCTCGCTGTCGTCGTCCTTCACGAGCACGCCGTGAGCCTCGTCGACGCCAGGCGATCCCCTGGAATAACGCACGTCACCGCCCAGCCATTTTTCCTCGCGGCCCCAGTAAACGTCCTGGTCGGGCTCCCACACGTCGGGTCGGCCGCCGCCGAAGCCGAAGGTCTTGAAGCCCATGGTTTCCAGCCCGACGTTGCCGGCGAGGATCATCAGGTCGGCCCAGGAGATCTTCTTGCCGTACTTCTGCTTGACCGGCCAGAGCAGGCGCCTCGCCTTGTCCAGGCTCACGTTGTCGGGCCAGCTGTTGAGCGGCGCAAAGCGTTGCTGGCCGCGGCCACCGCCCCCACGTCCGTCGCCGATGCGGTAGGTGCCAGCGCTGTGCCAGGCCATGCGTACGAACAGCGGGCCGTAGTGGCCGAAGTCCGCCGGCCACCAGTCCTGCGAGTCGGTCATCACGTCGGCGAGATCCTTTTTCAGGGCGGCGTAGTCCAGGCTCTCGAACTCCTTCGCATAGTCGAAACCATCGCCCATCGGGTCCGACTTGGCGGAGTGCAGGTGCAGCAGGTCGACGCGCAACTGTCGGGGCCACCAGTCGCTGTTCGTCGTGCCGCCACCGGCTGCCTGGCTGAAGGGACACTTTGCCTCGGTCTTCTCATTGGCCATGGAATCTCCTGTTGTTGCATGAGGGGGGATTGATTCTGTGGCAGACGCCGCGCGAGGGGAATAGAGCAAATCAATGTTGGCCATAGCGTGCCGACCAAGGGTTTGTCATCTCCGTGCCAAAGACATTTCGCTCATTTGGAATCAACAAATCGTTCGTTCCTGAAATGAAGCGCGCCCGCCAGAATCGCCCCATCATGAATTTCCAACAACTTCGCTCGGTGCGAGAAGCCGTGCGAAGCGGCTTCAACCTGACAGAGGCCGCGCAGACACTGCACACCTCGCAACCCGGCGTGAGCCGCCAGATCCGCGAACTCGAGGACGAGCTTGGCATCGAGCTGTTCGTGCGCGCCGGCAAGCGGCTGACCGGACTCACCGAGCCCGGCGGCCATGTGCTGCCGATCATCGAGCGCGTGCTGATGGAGAGCACCAACCTGCGCCACGCAGGCCAGGAGTTCGTCGCACAGCAGAGCGGCGTGCTCTCGGTCGCGGCGACGCATTCGCAGGCGCGCTATGCGCTGCCCGTGGCGGTGCAGGAGTTTCGCGCGCACTACCCCAACGTTCGGCTGCACCTGCACCAGGGCTCGCCGAAGCAGATCGTGCAGATGCTGCTGGAAGGCGAGGTCGACGTGGGGATCGCGACCGAGGCGCTGGCCGACTATCCGCAACTGCTCGCCCTGCCCTGCTACCGCTGGACCCATTCGGTGATCGTGCCGCCGGGCCACGCGCTGCTGGATGCGCCGCTGACGCTGGACGCGTTGGCGCAGCACCCGCTGATCACCTACGACACCGGCTTCACCGGCCGCACGCGCATCGACGATGCGTTCGCGCAGCAGGGCCTCACGCCCAACATCGCGCTGGCCGCGATGGATGCGGACGTGATCAAGACCTATGTGGGCCTGGACATGGGCGTGGGCATCGTGGCCAACATCGCCTACGAGGCGGAGCGCGACACGCAACTGCGCGCGATCGACGCAGGGCACCTGTTCGGCATCAACCTGACCAAGCTGGCGGTGCGGCGCGGGAGCTACCTGCGCGGGTATGTCTATGCCTTCATCGAGTCGTTTGCGCCGACCTTGACGCGCGCTGTGGTGGACCAGGCATTGAGCGACGAGGCCACGCTGGCATAGAGCCCTCCGTCGATACGGGTGCTTCCTGCGCGTGGAGAGCCTGGCGCTTCTCGCTGGACCGGACCGGCCTTAACATCGCGCCTCCGAACTCTTACAGCACCATCCGTCATCGTCTTTCAGGCGCAAGGCGGGTGAGCATTCCAGGATGCGCGCATGACGAAAAAGCCCGCCGCGAGTGAAGGGGCCTCGGCACCCGAACTCATCTCCAAGCGAATCGCCGAACTCGGTGACTGGCGCGGTGAAACGCTCGCGCGGATGCGCAAGCTTGTTCACCAGGCCGACCCGGACGTGGTCGAGGAATGGAAGTGGATGGGCACGCCGGTCTGGGAGCACGACGGCATCATCTGCACGGGCGAGTCGTACAAGGACAAGGTCAAGCTGACCTTTGCCAAGGGGGCGCATTTGAAAGACCCGGCCAAGCTCTTCAACTCCAGCCTCGACGGCAACCTGCGGCGCGCGATCGACATCGCGGAGGGTGAGGAAGTGGATGCAACTGCCTTCAAGGCGCTCGTGCACGAGGCGATCGCGCTGAACAAGCTGAAGCCGGCGAAGAAGACGAAGGCCAAGGCAAAAGCCTGAGCCGTCGGCAGGCCCGATACGGCCTGCCCGCCCTCAGCGCTGCTGCCCCCACTTCCGCACTGTCAACCGCTCCAGCGTCGCGAACCCCAGGCTCTCCACCAGCAGCCCGATCAGCACCACCATCGCAAGCCCCGCAAACACGCGGTCGGTGTACAGCTCGTTGCGGTTCTGGAAGATGTACCAGCCCAGCCCGCCCTTGCCCGACGACGCGCCGAACACCAGTTCCGCCGCGATCAGCGTGCGCCACGCGAAGGCCCACCCGATCTTCAACCCCGACAGGATGGCCGGCAGCGCAGCGGGCACCAGGATCTGCAGCACATAGCGCAGCCCCTTCAAGCCATAGTTGCGCCCCGCCATGCGCAGCGTCTCCGGCACGCCCTGGAAGCCCGCATAGGTGTTGAGCGCCAGCGGCCAAAGGACAGAATGGATCAGCACGAAGACCAGGCTGCCGCGCCCCAGCCCGAACCACAGCAGCGCCAGCGGCAGCAGCGCAATCGCGGGCAGCGGATTGAACATCGAGGTCAGCGTGCCCAGCAGGTCGCGGCCGATCTGCGTCGACACCGCCAGCGTGGTCAGCGCGAAGGCGAGCAGCACGCCGGCGACATAGCCCTGCAGCAGCACCGCCATCGAGATGCCGACCTTCTCGACCAGCTCGCCGCTTGCCAGCCCTTCGACCAGCGCCTTCGCGGTGGCCGTGAAGGTGGGCAGCAGCAGGTCGTTGTCCTGCCAGCGCGCGGCCAGTTCCCACAGCACGGCCAGCACGACGAGGATCAGGCCCTTGCGCAGCCAGCCCTGCGCCCACAGCCGCGTCGCGAAGGGCAATGCACGCTCGACCGGCAGCTCGGTGAAGGGCGCGAGCTTCAGTTCGTATTCCGGCCGCACGGGCGGGATCAATGCGCTCATGAAGCAGCGCCCTCTTCCTCGAACAGCATGCGGTGGATGCGTTGCGCGGTCTGCTGGAAATCCGCGCCGCCCAGGCTGTCGAGCGAGAAGCCGTGGCTGTTGATCTCGGCGCGCATGCGGCCCGGATGCGGCGACAGCAGCGCGATGCGGTTGCCCACCACCAGCGCCTCCTCGATCGAGTGCGTGACGAACAGCAGCGTGAAGCGCACCTCGTCCCACAGCGCCAGCAGTTCTTCCTGCATCTTGCGCCGCGTCAGCGCGTCGAGCGCGGCAAAGGGCTCGTCCATCAGCAGCACGCGCGGCTGCATCGCCAGCGCACGCGCGATGGCCACGCGCTGCTTCATGCCGCCCGACAGCTGGTGCGGATGCACGTCGGCGAACTTCAACAGGCCCACCTTGTCGAGGTAGTGCAGCGCGCGTTCGGCGGCCTCCTTGCGGCCCAGCGTGCGCGAGGCCAGCAGCGGGAACATGACGTTCTGCTTCACCGTCTTCCACGGCGGCAGCTGATCGAACTCCTGGAACACCACGATGCGGTCCGGCCCTGGCGCGGTGACGGCGCGGCCATCGAGCCGGATCTCGCCTTCGACCGGCGCGATGAAACCGGCGATGGCCTTGAGCAGTGTCGACTTGCCACAGCCGGATGGCCCGAGCAGCACGAAGCGATCGGCGGCATGAAGGTCGAAGCTCACGCGATGCGTGGCGCGCACCACGCGTTCCGGCGTGCGGTATTCGAGGCTGACGCGGTCGACCTGCAGCAATGCGCCTTCGCTGGTTGCCAATGTGCCAGATGCCGATTCGCCATCGGAAGCATCGAGAGACCGAGCCGGCCGCACCGGCGGCGCAACAGCTTGCGGCGCAAACGGCGCGCCGACCCGCAACGCGCTTTCCGCCATCAATTGCCCGCCGCGTTCTGCGCGTCGTCGAAGAAGTAGTCCTTCACCGAGGCGGGCTTGTTCTTGATCGCGCCGACACGATGCATGAACTCGGCCAGCTGGAAGGTGTTCTGCGGCGTCGTCTTGAACTGGACCTCGGGGCTCTTGATGATCTTCAGCAGCAGGTCGCGGTCGATCTTCGCATTGCTCACGCGGATGTAGATGTCGGCGGCCTTGTCGGGGTTGGCGGTGACGAACTGCGCCGCGTCGTTCAGGCCGTCGATGAAAGCCTGGTAGGTCTTCGGGTTCTCGTTGCGGAATTTCTCGGTGGCGTAGAGCACCGTGGCGGACGCCGGCCCGCCGAGCACCTCGTAGGAGTTGAGCACGATGTGCGCGTTCGGGTTGCCGGCCAGCTCCTGCTCCTGGAACGGCGGGTTGCCGAAGTGGCCGGTGATCTCGGTGCCGCCCTTGATGATGGCGGCGGCCGCGTCGGGGTGCGGCAGCGCGACGCTGATCTTGTCGAGCTTCGCGAACTCCTTGTCGCCCCACAGCTTGGCCGATGCGAGCTGCAGCACGCGCGACTGCACCGACACACCGACGGCCGGCAACGCGATACGGTCCTTGTCGGTGAAGTCCGCGATGGTCTTCACGCTGGGGTTGTTGCTGACCAGGTAGTACGGGAAGTTGCCAAGCGAGGCCACGCCCTTCACGTTCTGCTTGCCCTTGGTGCGGTCCCACAGCGTGAGCAGCGGGCCGACGCCGGCGCCGGCGATCTCGATGTTGCCGGACAGCAGCGCGTCGTTGACGGCCGGGCCGCCCGAGAGCTTGACCCATTCGACCTTGGCGTCGACACCGGCCGCCTTGGCCCGCTTCTCGATGAGCTTCTGGTCCTGCGCCACGTTGAGCAGCAGGTAGACGATGCCGAACTGCTCGGCGATGCGCAGCTGCCCTTCGGCGTGTGCGGCCAGGCTGCTGCCCAACAAGCCGATGGCGGTGACGAATGCGGCGGCCTGGCGGCTCCACGGGCGGGTATCCAAACGGGGCATGGTGTTGTGTCGACTCAAGGACGAAACGATCGACTCTAGGGCGACGGCAGCGCGAACGGAACGAATGATTCGTGGGTTGCTTACTACTCAAACATCTGAGCTTCGATGGTGCGTTCGCATGCGCGAAAAGCGAATTTGGTTATCTGGATTGCTTCGTAGCAAAGCGCGTTCTTCAGCGACTCGCGCCCATAGCATTCGTGCCCCATACCGATCCCACGCATCCGCAGGAGCACAAGACCATGAGCACGCAGACCCCGTCCGCCATCGACGACACCTTCAACGCCTTCAAGGTCCGCCGCGTGGCCGGCAACATCGGCGGCGAGGTGCTCGACCTGAATCTCTCGTCCACCTTGCCCGACGCCACGCAGGACGAGATCACGGCCGCGCTGGTCAAGCACAAGGTGCTGTTCTTCCGCGGGCAAAGCCAGCTCGACGACAGCGAGCACCAGGCCTTCGGCGCGCGCTTCGGCAAGACCGTCGCGCACCCGACGGTGCCTTCGCCGCAAGGCACCAAGCTGTTCGAACTCGACGCATCGAAGGGGGGAGGACGCGCCGATTCGTGGCACACCGACGTGACCTTCGTCGATGCCTTCCCGAAGATCTCGATCCTGCGCGGCGTGACGATCCCGGCCTATGGCGGCGACACCGTCTGGGCCAACACCGCCATCGCCTACGAACGCCTGCCCGACAACCTGAAGCGCCTCGCCGATTCGCTCTGGGCCGTGCACAGCAACGACTACGACTACGGCGCCGACCGCGTGCAGGTCGAGGAAGAACGGCTGCGCCATCACCGCAACGTGTTCGTGTCGGCCGTGTACGAGGCCGAGCATCCGGTGGTGCACGTGCATCCGGTGTCGGGCGAGCGCGCGCTGCTGCTGGGGCACTTCGTGAAGAAGCTGGTCGGCCTGTCGAGCACCGAGTCGGCGCGCATCTTCGAGCTGCTGCAGAACCGTGTCACGCGGCTGGAGAACACCGTGCGCTGGAACTGGCGGCAGGACGACGTGGCGATCTGGGACAACCGCGCCACGCAGCACTTCGCGATCAACGACTACGGCAAGCAGCCGCGACTGGTGCGGCGGGTGACGGTGCATGGCGAGCCGGCCGTATCGGTCGACGGCCAGCGCAGCCGCACGCGCAGCCGGCCCGAGGCGACGAATGACGAGCGCATCGACGAGCTGATCACGGCAACAGCCTGAAGCCCATCACGCACGCGAGGCAAACATGCACAACGATTTCAACAACGGCCGCCGCGGTCTTCTCAAGGCCGGCGCGGCACTCGGCGCAGGCGCACTCCTTCCCGGCCTGGCCGCAGCACAAGGCGGCGCGAAGAAGTTCGACGGCGTCACGCTCAACGTCTCGACCTTCAGTGCCGCCTACCCCAAGCTGCTGCAGCAATGGCTGCCCGAGTTCGAAGCGCTGACGGGAGCAAAGGTCAACTACGACGCGCCCTCCTTCCCCGTCTACAACCAGCGCGCGGACCTGGAGCTGTCGACCAAGGGCTCGGCCTACGACGTGGTCAACGTGACCTTCATCTATTCGAGCCGCTGGATCAACTCGGGCTGGCTCACGCCGCTCGACGACTACATCAGGAATCCCAACCTCACGCCGGCCGACTTCGACCTCAACGACTTCCTGCCCGGCGCCCGCGCGCCCGAGACCGGCAAGGACGGCAAGCTCTACGGCGTGCCGTGGACCGCCGAGGCGCTGCTCACCGGGTCGTCGCGCTTCGACCTCGTGCAGAAGGCCGGGCTCGCCTTCCCCGACACCACCGACGACCTGGTGAAGGTGCTGCGCGCCGTCAACAAGAAGGAGCGCGTGGCCGGCTTCGTCGCCGACAACCACTACGGCTGGACCTTCGTGCCCTACCTGCATGCCTTCGGCGGCGATGTTTTCCGCAAGGCGCCCGACGACCTGTTCCCCACGCTCGACACGCCCGAGGCAATTGCCGCCGGCGAGTACTACGCCAACCTGCTGAAGGAGTTCGGCCCCGACGGCGCCGTGACCTACCAGCCCGACCAGGTGACGCAGGCCCTCAAGCTCGGCCGCGTGAACTTCACCGATGCGGGTCAGCTGTACCTGGCGCAGCTCGGCGATCCGGCCACGAGCAAGACGATCCAGACAGTGAAGTTCGGCCTGATCCCCAAGGGTCCGGCCGGGCGCTTTCCGGGTACTGCGGTGCACGCCCTCGGCATCCCTGCCGGCTCGAAGAAGAAGGAGGCCGCGTGGGCCTTCATCCAGTGGGCCCTGAGCAAGCAGACCACGCGCCGCGCAGTGGCAGCAGGCTACGGATCGCCCGCGCGCCGCTCCGACATCGACTCGCCCGAGTACCGCCAGAAGCAGGTCATCAACGGCAGCGACCTGGCCAAGCTTTCGCTGGAATCGATCGACCTTGCCGCGAAGACCGGCCACATGAAGTACCGCACCGTGTCGGTCTATCCGCAGGTCGACCAGCAGCTCAACAAGGCGATCGAGTTGATCGTCACCGGGCAGCTGTCGGCCAAACAGGCGTTCCAGCAGGCGCAGGCCCAGTCCATCGCGGAACTGAAGCGGGCAGGCCTGAACCTGTGAGCGCCATTGCCGTTGCACGCGGTGGCCGCACGGCCGGCGGCAAGGACGGAAGCTGGGAGGCCGAGCGCCGCCGCGCCTTCCTGATCGGGCTGTCGCCTTCGCTGCTGGTGCTGCTGGCGATCACGCTGGTGCCGGCCGTGGCGCTGCTGGTCGCGAGCCTCACGCCGCTGAGCCTGACCGATCCGGCCAACACCTTCCGCTTCGACGACCCGCTCGGCAACTACCGGCACCTGCTGGAAGACAAGCGCTTCCTCGCGTCGATCGCGGTGCAGCTCAAGCTGTCGGTGGTCAGCGTGGCGCTGCAGCTCGGCGTGGGGCTGGGGCTGGCATTGCTGCTCAACGGCAAGTCGAAGGTGCTCGGCGCGACGCGCACCGTGTTCCTCATCCCGATGGTGCTGCCGCCGATCGTCGTCGCGCTCATCTGGAAGATCATCTACACGCCCGACGTGAGCCCGATGCACAGGCTGCTGGAGGCGGTCGGCCTGCCGGTGCGCTCCCTCATCGCCAACCCCGACACGGCGCTGTGGGCGCTCACGGTGGCCGACACCTGGCAGTGGTTCCCTTTCACGATGCTGATGGTGCTGGCCTCGCTGCAGATGATCCCGGACGACCCGCTCGAAGCGGCCAGCCTCGACGGCGCCAACCGCTGGCAGCTGTTCCGCTTCATCGTGTTCCCGTACATCCGGCCGGTGCTGGTCGTGTGCGGCCTGTTCCGCCTGATCGACAGCTTCAAGGCCTTCCCGCTGATCTACGTGCTGACCAACGGCGGGCCCGGCTCGGTCACCGAGGTCACCAACTACTACGGCTTCATCCAGGCCTTCAACTTCTCCTACTGGGGCTATGCGAGCGCGATCGCGATGGTGATCCTCGCGGGCGTGTTCATGCTGAGCTGGCTGGTGGGAAAACTCGGGTGGAACGACCATGCAGAGCGGTAGCCACGCGATCGATGGCGGCATGCTGGTGGGCGGGCACGACGAGGGCGTGTTGCTCCCCGTTGCGCCCGCGCCCACGACGTTGCGGCCTGCTGCGACACGGCGCCGCACGCACACGAAGAAAAAGTCGTGGCTGCGCCGTCATGCGCGCCCCATCGTCGCGGTGCTGCTGATGCTGCTCGTGCTGTCGCCCTTCCTCTGGTTGGTGCAGCTCGCCTTCAAGCCCGCGGCCGACATCTTCGAGGACAGCCTGCTGTTCGTGCCCACGCTCGACAGTTTCAGGAGCCTGCTGCAAGGCAACTTCCTCAAGTCCTTCGGCAACAGCCTGCTGGTGAGCACGCTCTCGACCGGCATGTCGTTGCTGATCGGCGTGCCGGCCGCCTATGCGCTCACGCGCTGGCAGTTCAAGGGCCGCGACCGCATCGCGCTGTGGATCCTCGTGACGCGCATGGCGCCGCCGATCGCCTTCACGATTCCGTTCTTCCTGGCGTACCAATACCTCGGCCTGCAGGACACAGTCATCGGCCTCGCGATCGTGTACCTCACCTTCAACCTGGCCATTGTGATCTGGTTGATGCAGACCTTCTTCGAGGCCGTGCCGGTCGCGCTGGAGGAGGCCGCGTGGATCGACGGCTGCGGCATCTGGCAGGCCTTCTGGCGCATCACGCTGCCGCTCAGCGCGCCGGGGCTCGCAGCCACCGCGGTGCTGTGCTTCATCTTCTCGTGGAACGATTTTTTCTACGCGCTGATCCTCACGCGCACCAACGCCATCACGGCCCCGGTGGCGATCGTCAACTTCCTCCAGTACGAAGGCTGGGAGTGGACCAAGATCGCCGCGAGCGGCACGCTGGTGATGCTCCCGGTGATCGTGTTCACGGTGCTGGTGCGGACCTACCTCGTGCGCGGCCTCACGGCCGGCGGCGTGAAAGATTGATTGATTGAACGAAAAGAAGCCATGTCCTCTTCCATCAGCATCCGCAACCTCGTCAAGGACTTCGGCAGCACGCCCGTGCTGCGCAACATCGACATCGAGATCCACGAGGGCGAGTTCCTCGCGCTGGTCGGGCCATCGGGCTGCGGCAAGTCGACGCTGCTGCGCATGATCGCGGGGCTGGAGAGCATCACCAGCGGCGAGATCCGGCTGGGCGACGAGACCATCAACGACGTGGCGCCGCGGGACCGCAACATCGCGATGGTGTTCCAGAACTATGCGTTGTATCCGCACATGACGGTCGCGGAGAACCTGGGCTTTGCGCTGTCGATGCAGGGCATCGACCGCAAGGAGATCGCGCAGCGCGTGGGGCACGCGGCCGACATCCTGGGCCTGGGGCGGTTGCTGGCGCGCAGGCCGAAGCAGCTGTCAGGCGGCCAGCGCCAGCGCGTGGCGATGGGCCGCGCGATCGTGCGCCGGCCCGAGGCCTTCCTGTTCGACGAGCCGCTGTCGAACCTCGACGCCAAGCTGCGCGTGCAGATGCGGACCGAAATCAAGGCACTGCATCAACGGCTAGGGACGACGACCGTGTATGTCACGCACGACCAGGTCGAGGCGATGACGATGGCGGATCGCATCGTGGTGCTGAAGGACGGCGTGGTGGAGCAGGTCGGCGCGCCGCTGGCGCTGTATGACCAGCCGCGCAATGCGTTCGTCGCAGGGTTCATCGGGTCACCGGCGATGAACTTCATTCCGGGGCGCTTGCAGCTGGATGGGGCTTCACCGCCGCATGTGGTGACGGACGACGGGCTGCAGTTGCCGCTGGCGCGGCCTGCGCGGGGGGCGCATGGGGATCGGGTGCTGTATGGGGCGCGGCCTGAGCACTTCACGCTGGATGCGAGCCGTGGGGCGGGGGCTGATGTGATCGTGGTGGAGCCGACGGGGTCGGAGACGCAGATCGCGGCGCGGTTTGCGGGGCAGAACGTGATTGCGGCGTTTCGGGATCGGATCAGTGCACGGCCGGGGGATCGGCTGCCGCTGTGGCCGCTGGGGGAGGCGGCGCATTTGTTTGATGCGGGGAGTGGGGTGCGGTTGAATTGAGGTGGTTGCACGTTCGAACAATCGGCGGCTCCAGACTGATCTCAGTCACTCACGTCAGTAGCCGAACGGCAGCGATGCACCCGCGTCGCAGCCTTGGCACAGCTTGAAACGTCAACGACACAGATTTCCGGCTGCGGGCCCGAAAGCGATGACTCCCGGATCGTTGCCGCCAAAGCGCGCAGCCGCTCTACGACGGCCTCGAAGTTCAGGAACGTTCCGTCGGTCAGTTCCCATCCTTTCGGCCGCCGCGTCTGATGCACGAGTAAGAGGATGCCTTCTCGGCCATCTTGGGCGCGCAGATATTGGCCGCAGAGTTGTTTGACGAGGGCGTCTTTAAGCTGTGGCAGCGTCCAACTTTCCGCCACCTTGATCTCGGTTGCGACGTTGGCATCGCTGGCCTTAGCCCTGAAGCGCAGGTCCGGCTCCTTCTCTTCGGCGACGTGCGGCTCGCGCTCAATCGAATAGGCCGTTCCTTGTACGTGTCGAAGCCGGTCGGCCAACCAGTTCTGAACTGCAGGTTCGTCAGGTAGAGCGCTCAAGGTTGTACCCTGCCGAAAATCACCATGGATCAGGTCATGCTCCAGGTCTTCCAAGCGTTGCAGTGCGACGAGCTGCAGTTCCCGTCCCGTAACGGGCGGGCGCTCAAACCGCTCTTCAACCTGGCGCGCTTCTCCTGCTGTCCATGCGGTGTGCTCGGCGTCTTCTGCCGCGCGATCGTGTACCAAGGCACGCAGGCGCGATGCCGGTATCGGGAACCCAGGCGTGTCTATCAACCGCAGGATCGCCTCGAAAGTCGCGGCCCCGGGCATGCTGACCAATGCCTTGAATGCCGCCGATCGCGCCTCCTGGGCTTCGTCCCGTTCGTCCGGTGAGTACACCCCCTTCTTGGCGCGATCACGGTCATCTTCGATCCGCACGATGCGGTATGCCAGCAGGACGAGGCGTTCCAGTGTGGCAAGGTCAAGTGCAGCAGCCGATGGTTCTGAGCGCCCCCAACGCGAGCCGACTATCTGAGGTAGGGCGCGTTCGACGAGAGCTGTCTTCTCAGCTTCGCCAAGTCGGTCAAGCTTCGCGACCAGGGCGTCCGTTGCGCCTTGCGCGTTGATCGCATAGGCCGCGCCGAGATACTGCGCGCAGACCTGGGGATCGTCGGTGCCCTGAAACCTATAGAGAACAAGCGTGTACAGATCACCTTTTTCAACTTCGGGCAGACCGCGCACGAGGATGGGCAGCAAGGGTCGCAGGGCCAGTTGGTTCAAACCAGGCCTGGTCTGCAGCTCGCGCCATAAGGCGAGGGACATCAGTCGCGCGAGGTTTTCCGGGCCACGATATATGTCTTCCAGGGTTTGGTAGTGGACGCCCGGCGTTGGGTTGTCGAGATCACTGCCCGCTTCCTTGGCGAGCACCTGTTCGACGGCGGCGGGCCAAGCCGCGGCCAATGCTCCAATCCACTTGGGAAAGCCGTTGATTTCGAGTGTCGCGTACTCGGTGGCGCGAACGGCTTGCTCTTTAGTCAGCTGTGCTGCCCAGTTCGGCCGCGATGCCGCTTCGATTGAGACGCCAGCGATGCACATGCTATCGATCATGCCGATCTGGTTGCGCTCGTTCGGTGCGCGTTCGCTATGCAGCGTTGGCTTCCAGCTTCGCCAAATTTCGGCAAGCCTGTCGGCAAATGCTGTCGCGACTTCCTGCCCAGCAATCTCGGCGATAGGAGCGACGGTGTCGATGGCGTAGTGCGAACTGCCGCGAACGGCCTGGCGCAGCAGTTGCCATAGGTCATACACCCGTCCGTCAACGGTATTGGGTGCCGTGGGCAGGAGCTGCTGCAGCTTCACCGGATCAGCGCGCATTTCGGTGACGAAATCGACCCATGACTGTTCCCGCTGGGCCTGCGCTTGCTTGCCTGCCCGCTCGGATTTAGCCAGCTCTTCCTCGCTCTTGATCTCTTCTGCAGACTTGACTCGCGGCGTAATCCACTCGGTGTAAGCCGCCTGCATGTCGCTGTCGGAGGCGGCAACAGCAGCAATGCGCGCCTTCAGCGCCTCATCTTGTTGGTCTTCGTTGAACCACAGGCTGAGTGCTGCGTTGATTGCCAGCTGCCGTTCTGTAGCGCGGTCCCTGCCAGGTGCATCGGCGAGCAGCCAGTCGATATCGACTAGAACAAGTCCCGGCGGCCAGCCGAGGAACTTCATCTGGAAGGCATGGAGCAGCGGACGACCAGTAAGGATTCTGTGATTGCCGAGACGGTCGGCTGCCCGCCAGAAGGCCGCACGCCGGCGCTCCGGCGTCCGGTGCAGCTGCTCAACAGCGTCCGCTCCCTTCTTGAGCCGCCGTTGTGTCCGATCGAAGCGGCGATCGCCGATTCGCAGCACGGCGTCGATTGCTGCCTCGGGTGCGGCGTTCGGCGGCGACAGTTCGAGCAGTTGCTCCGCCGAGGTTGCAAGCGTTGTCGCGTATTGCGCGTCTCGCGATGAACTGTCGTCGGCGTCAGGATCGGGCGGCTCCGGTGCCAGCTGACTCAAGAGCCCGTCGATCAGCTTGGTTAGATCGGCAGCGGTTGCCAGTTTCGCGGCGAGGTCAGCGCCGTGCCAATCCAGATTGAAACCGCCGCCCTCACCATCACCAAGGTGCACGACCGCAAGAATGGCGAGCAAGTCATCGACATTGATCAGCCGCGGGAACAGGTCTTCCACGGCCTCCCATACGACGGTAGCCGGGATCGATGCACAGTTCCGCCTGACGTATTCGGCGTAGTTCGTTCGCTGACGATCGTCGCCGGCCGCAAGCAGCGCCCGGCCAGCCGTGATTGCGGTGTAGAGATCGGGAAATTGGCCGAATGACGCGGCCTCCGCGATGCCGGCGCATTCACCAAGTTTGCCAAGCCAGATCAACCGGAGGACGAACCGGCGAATTTCAGCGTTGCCCTTATCGGTCTCCCAGATGGCGCGCAGCGCGGGCGCGATATCCGGCTGGGTGAACCGTGCCAAGCTGCCGATGCCCAGCAGCGGGGTTTCCTCATCCCTGCGCATCCGCTCGATAAGTGCCGTCAATACGGCCTGGCGCGTCGCCGGAGGCAGGCTTGCCGGGTCGCCAGCGGTGAAGAGCAGAAAGGGTGCACGACGTATGACTTCGGTTGCCACGCTCTCATCCCAGAGGCTCAACCAAGCCGCTGTTTCGAGCATGGAGGGCTTGATCAGCTCGACCCCGTAGGTTCGCGAAAACAAGAAATCGTGCAGCCGGCGCCGAGGCAGATTTGCTTGTCGCAGTCGGTGCAGCCAGCGTGCAGCAAGATAGGCGCGTACTACCCCCTCGTTGTCGTTGTGCAGCCTGGCACGCCCGAACGTGGCCGGGTCGAATGCCGGTCTTGTCAACAACTGCAGCCGGTCTTCGCTCGGCCAGTCCGGCAATACGTCATCGATCGTGGCCGCAGGTCGGGCATCTTCGAGCGGCGCATCCCTGTCCGGTATGGCGATGGTGGTCTGCCGACCGAATACCAGTGCAGCCCCGATTCGTTCCAGCCCGCGATGCGCACGCTCGGCATCTAGAGAATCGCGACGAGCGCGGTCGGGGTCCACTTCCCGCACACGCTCACGCAGGCTGGCCTCGATCATCGCCATGAAGCTGCCGAGGCGGCCGTGGTCGCGCCAGTTGCGCACGATCCAGTCTAGGTCTAACGGCCGTCGCGCGAAGTCCCACATGTTCGCCGCTT
The DNA here is from genome assembly GCF_018449755.1 of Variovorax sp. dw_954. Taxonomy (NCBI): domain Bacteria; kingdom Pseudomonadati; phylum Pseudomonadota; class Betaproteobacteria; order Burkholderiales; family Comamonadaceae; genus Variovorax; species Variovorax sp. dw_954. The sequence goes on from NZ_JAAVVD010000004.1 coordinate 132,338, forward strand.
GAATCGCATCGATGAGGCTATCCATCTCAGGCGCATTCTTGGCGGCGGCATATGTCCGCACCTTGTCGGCATCGAGCGAGGCCATTACGACGATCAATGGCGTCTCTGCCGGTGTCGGCTCCGGTGGCTTCTCATGGCGCAGCACGCGGCGGATCAGCTCATCGAGCGGTGGAACGGGTTCGGCCACGCTCTCACGTGGTAGTGGCAACTCCTCGTTCAGCCGGCGTGCGTCGCGGGCGAATTCCCAATCGGTGTGACGGCCGGAGAGCACGATATGAGCACGGCCCTCCGCGCCAACTATTCCGTTGGCGATCTGTCGCAGGGCGCGCTCAAGCCGAATGTTGTCGAGCTTTGCTTCGTCAATCGAGTCGATGAAAAACCAACCCGATTCGCTGCTGGAACGCCAGGCGTTCAGACGCGCCCCGTCGGCCGGGCGCAGGGCGCTTTCGAGCCCCTCTCGGCCAACATCCTGAACAGTCGCATAGAAGGCAAACTTGCCTGCGGCAGTTTGCAGGCACGCTTGCTCTGTCAGCTCTTCGGTCTTGCCGCTGCCGGCTTCGGCCAGGATGACGACGCGGCGCTTTGCGAGCAGGTCAGGCCATCCGAGCCTGCCATCCGAAAGGCCGGCGGCTGCGCGGTATCGCGAATGGGCAAGCCCATCGGCATCTTCGCGCCATTCGTAGAACCGGCGATCAAGCGCTACCGTGGTCACTTGTCAACTTGCTCTGCGATTCCGGGGTCGTGCAGTGTCCAGGTCTTGAGTGGGACAAGCTCAAATCCCGACTGCTCGACTCGCGTGCGATGGAAGCCCATCAAGATCGGCGACACGTACTTGCCGTGCTGGAAAGCGCGGAACTGCGGCAGACCGGCCTGACGCAGTTCGTGACGCAGGGTCCGCTTGCGCCGGGTCATGTCCGCCAACGCGTGCGCCAGGTCAAAGGTCTGTTCCACCGAAACGGCTTGCAGCCCTTCCGTCGTCCATGCCTGTTCAGACAGCGGGTAGTACAGGCCGTCCGGCATCTCATAGAAGCGCAGGGGCAACGGCATGAAGTCGTCTGGCGAGGCCTTGATCGCCATCTCAAAGCGCGCGCCACGTGGCACATCGACCCATGAAATGTCGATGTGCTGGACTTGGCAGTCGTCGATCAGCAGACCGCCGTGGCCCTTGATCGTGTCGAGCAACTGCTTGGCATGGTTGTCGATATCGCCATAGGACGGCGTTTCGAGCATCTTCTGTTCATCGAGGTAGAGCACAACTCGAAGCGAAATCTCGCCGACGAAGACGTACTTGTTGGTCAGCTGCTCGCGGACCATTGCCTTGAACGCGGCGCGGGCGTTGCCAGCGTTAGCGTATGAGACTGGCTCAAGGTCGAAGGTCTGCTGCCACTCTCCGAACATCGGGTCGATACCCGCGGCTGCGCCTCGGCGCTCAATCTCAAATGGCTCGTCCATATCGTCCTCAACTGCTACCCCTCGTATGCGTCTCTTTACCAGGGCAAGTCGCGGTGCGATCGCAGCTTCGCGCTACGCCGACGTACCAGGCCAAGATTGCCATGCGCGAATTGTGCCGTGAATGGGGTCGGATGCGGGGCTTAAAGACCGGCAAGTAGTTGATTCATAAGACACGAGCGCCGCGCCGAAAGTCTCATAAGCGCTTTGAACGGCCGGTGTTCTCGCAAGCGGTCAGCAGAGACATCGGGTCCGAGCGACAGCCGTCGCTGCATACCTGCCGCCACATAGTCATGAGTACAACGGAACGGGGCCCGGTTCCAATCGCGCGCCGAAACTAGTCCCGCCAACGCACCTCGCCACGCCCCGCAGGTCCGGAGCCCCCTCGCCTATCCGGCTGTTGCAGCGAATCGATCACGTGCAGCATTCCGTCGAAGTTGCGGCCAGATGCTGGCCCGACAGGTGATGGTTGCGCAGATCAACTCTTCGGGTCGATGAAAAGACGGTGCCAGCCGCCCCAACTCGGTATCCCACCGCACAGATCCCCCCGCCCAACAAGCCTACAACCGAGTGTTCCCAGGAGCACTCATGTACCAGCGAATCCTCGTCCCCCTCGACGGAAGCCCCACCTCCACACGCGGCCTGCAAGAGGCCATCCGTGTAGCCCAACTCACCAAGGGCCGCCTGCGGCTGATGCATGTGATCGACGAGCTTTCGTTCGCGTTGGGCATGAGTGCCTATGCAGGCTACGGCGGCGACTGGCTCGGCCTTCTTCGCGAAGCCGGGGCGAGCGTGCTGGAACAGGGCAAGTCGGCCGTCGTGGCCTCGGGTGTCGGCGTCGAAACGCTGCTGGAGGACCACCTGGCGGGCCCGGTGCACGTCATGGTGACGGCCGAAGCCATCCGCTGGCCGGCGGACCTCATCGTGCTCGGCACCCACGGGCGGCGCGGCATCGGGCGCACGGTGCTGGGAAGCAGCGCGGAAAACATCCTGCGTTATTCGACCGTGCCGGTGCTGCTGGTGCGCGATCTGCCGGAGGCCAAGGCGGCTGCCGCGGCTTCGGGGGAGAGCGTGCGCCTTCACGCGCCCTCTGGCGCGGTCGCCATGCAATAGCCGGTCGCGCCAGCCGCGCGCGCCATGCAGGCGCCGGGGTGCGATGCCGCTCGGTGTGCCACCGCACAGACCGCGCAGCAAGGTGGGTTCAGGGTAGGAGGCAGCCAGGAGACAGGGAGGAAGGCGGATCCATCCATCCACAGAGAAAAGACATCACCATGAAGACAATCAGCCACGACGCTGCGGTCGCGCTCGGCGGCAAGGTCCCGCGCTTTGCAGCGAACGACAACAGCGACGACGACAGCAGCACCGCCAACCCGGCCCATGCGGCCGCAGGCAAGATCCATCTCCACCCCGTGCCGGAGTCCATCCTGAAGCGGGCGTACGTATCCGGCATGCCTGCCTACCAGAAGCTGGTGGCGGAAGCCGATGCCGACCACGCCGCCTACTGGGCCCGCCTCGCGCGCGAGTTCGTCACATGGAAGACGCCCTTCGCCCGCTCGCTCGATCACACCAAAGCGCCCTTCTTCAAGTGGTTCGAGGACGGCACGCTGAACGTCTCGTACAACTGCCTCGACCGCCAGGTCGAGCGCGGCCTCGGCGACAAGGTCGCCATCCGCTTCGAGGCCGACGATGGCCAGGTCAGCCGCGTCACCTACAGCGAGCTGCTGGCGCGCACGTGCCGCCTGGCCAATGCGCTGAGAGCGCGCGGCGTAAAGAAGGGCGACCGCGTCGTCATCTACATGTCGATGAGCATCGAGGGCGTGGTCGCGATGCAGGCCTGCGCCCGCGTCGGCGCCACGCATTCGGTGGTGTTCGGCGGCTTCTCGGCGCAGAGCCTGCGCGATCGCATGGAAGGCGCCGGCGCGGTGATGGTGATCACGGCCGACGAGCAGTTGCGCGGCGGCAGGCAGCTGCCGTTGAAGGCAATCGTCGACGAGGCCATCGCGCTCGGCGGATGCGATGCGGTCAAGGACGTGATCGTCTACCGCCGCACCGGCGGCAAGATCGAATGGCACCCGTCGCGCGACTGCTGGATGCATGAAATCACCGCCGACCAGGCCGACACCTGCGAGCCCGAATGGGTCGGCGCCGAGCACCCGCTGTTCCTGCTGTACACCTCGGGTTCCACCGGCAAGCCCAAGGGCGTGCAGCACTCGAGCGGCGGCTACCTGCTGCATGCGGCGGTCACGACGAAGTGGACCTTCGACCTGCACGACGACGATGTGTTCTGGTGCACGGCCGACATCGGCTGGGTCACCGGCCACACCTACATCGCCTACGGCCCGCTGGCCATCGGTGCGACCCAGGTCGTGTTCGAGGGTGTGCCGACCTACCCCGACGCGGGACGCTTCTGGCGGATGATCCAGGACCACAAGGTCACGGTGTTCTACACGGCGCCGACGGCGATCCGGTCGCTCATCAAGGCATCGACCGCCAACGACGAGGTGCATCCGAAGTTCTACGACCTGTCGAGCCTGCGCATCCTCGGCTCGGTCGGCGAACCGATCAATCCGGCCGCGTGGGAGTGGTATCACGCGAATGTGGGCGGCGGCCGGTGTCCCATCGTCGACACCTTCTGGCAGACCGAGACCGGCGGCCACATGATCACGCCGCTGCCCGGCGCGACACCGCTGCTGCCGGGCTCCTGCACCCTGCCCTTCCCCGGCATCGCGGCGGCGATCGTGGACGAAGCCGGCAATGACATGCCCGATGGGCAAGGCGGCCTGCTGGTCGTCAAGAAGCCGTGGCCGGGGATGATCCGCACGATCTGGAACGAGGAGGAGCGCTTCAAGTCCAGCTACTTCCCCAGCGAACTCAAGGGCTACTACCTCGCGGGCGACGGCGCCATCCGCAATGCGGACAACGGCTACTTCACCATCACCGGCCGCATCGACGACGTGCTCAACGTGTCGGGCCACCGGATGGGGACCATGGAGATCGAATCGGCCCTGGTGTCGTGCACCGAACTCGTCGCCGAGGCAGCCGTGGTGGGCCGCCCGGACGAGACCACCGGCGAGACCATCTGCGCCTTCGTGGTGCTCAAGGGGCCGCGTCCGACCGGCGATGAGGCGAAGCGCATCGCGATCGAACTGCGCAACTGGGTCGGCAAGGAGATCGGACCGATCGCCAAGCCAAAGGACATCCGCTTCGGCGACAACCTGCCCAAGACCCGCAGCGGAAAGATCATGCGGCGCCTGCTGCGCCTGATCGCCAATGACGAGCCCATCACGCAAGACATCTCGACGCTCGAGAACCCGGCTGTCCTTGAACAGCTGATGGAAAGGAACTGACCATGCAAGACGACCTCACGACGCGCATCCTGCGCGATCCGAACTACCAGGAGCTCAAGTCGACGCGCTCGCGCTTCGGCTGGTGGCTGGCCGGCGCGATGATGATCGTGTACTACGGCTTCATCCTGCTGGTGGCATTCGACAAGACTTTCCTGCTGACGCGGCTCGGCGCAGGCGTCACCACGATCGGCATGCCGCTCGGGCTCGGCGTGATCGTCTTCACCGTCGTCATCACCGGCATCTACGTGCACCGCGCCAATGGGCGCTACGACGCGCTGACGGCCCTCATCGCAAAGAAGGCGCGGACATGACCCACCCCCGAACGCGCCTGCGGCGCCTCACCCTCGAGGGGGCGCACCCAGCGGCCCGGCAAAGCCGGTTCCGCGGGTGCCCACGAACATGTTTCGCAGCGCTCGCACTGATTTCCTCCTTCGCGCAAGCAGCCGGGGCGGACTTGGGCCAGCTCGAGAAACAGCCGACCAACTGGACCGCGATCAGCATGTTCGCGGCCTTCGTCGTCGGCACCTTGTTCATCACCAAGTGGGCGGCGGCGAAGACCAAGAGCGCGGCGGACTTCTACACCGCGGGCGGCGGCATCACCGGCTTCCAGAACGGCATGGCCATCGCGGGCGACTACATGTCGGCCGCATCCTTCCTCGGCATCTCGGCCGCGGTGATGGTGGGCGGCTTCGACGGGTTGATCTACTCGATCGGCTTTCTCGTCGGCTGGCCGGTCGTCACCTTCCTGCTGGCCGAGCGGCTGCGCAACCTGGGCAAGTTCACCTTCGCCGATGTGGCGGCCTTCCGCTTCGGGCAGACGCCGGTGCGCGTGTTCGCGGCGTCGGGCACGCTGGTGGTGGTGGCCTTCTATCTCATCGCGCAGATGGTCGGCGCGGGGCAGCTCATCAAGCTGCTGTTCGGGCTGGAGTACTGGATCGCGGTGGTGATCGTCGGCGCGCTGATGATGGTGTACGTGCTCTTCGGCGGCATGACGGCCACGACGTGGGTGCAGATCATCAAGGCCTGCCTGCTGCTGGCGGGCGCCACCTTCATGGCCTTCATGGTGCTGTGGAACTTCGGCTTCAGTCCGGAGGCGATGTTTGCCAAGGCGGTCGATGTCAAGACCGAACTTGCGACGGCGGCGGGCCAGTCGAAGATGGACGCGGCGACCTCGGGCTTCTCGATCATGGGGCCGGGCGGCTTCATCAAGGACCCGATTTCGGCGATCAGCTTCGGCGTGGCGCTGATGTTCGGCACCGCGGGGCTGCCGCACATCCTGATGCGCTTCTTCACCGTGCCCAATGCCAAGGAGGCGCGCAAGTCGGTGCTGTGGGCGACGACGTGGATCGGCTACTTCTACGTGCTGACTTTCATCATCGGCTTTGGCGCGATCACCTTCGTGCTGACCGACACGCAGTTCCTCGACCCCAAGGGCGGGCTGCTCGGCGGCGGCAACATGGCGGCGGTGCACCTGGCCAAGGCGGTGGGCGGCAACGTGTTCCTGGGCTTCATCTCGGCGGTGGCCTTCGCGACGATCCTGGCCGTGGTGGCCGGCCTGACCTTGTCGGGCGCGTCGGCGGTGTCGCACGACATCTACGCGACGGTGGTCAAGAAGGGCAAGGCCGACAGTGCGTCGGAACTGAAGGTGTCACGCATCACCACGGTGGCGCTGGGCATCGTGGCCGTGGTGCTGGGCATCGTGTTCGAGAAGCAGAACATCGCGTTCATGGTGAGCCTGGCCTTCGCGATTGCCGCGTCGGCCAACTTCCCGGTGCTGCTGATGTCGGTGCTGTGGAAGGACTGCACCACGCGCGGCGCAGTGATCGGCGGCTTCCTTGGACTGATCTCGTCGGTCGTGCTGACCATCGTGTCGCCGGCCGTGTGGGAAGCGACGCTGGGCCATCCCGCAGGCTCTGCGCTGTTTCCGTATGCATCGCCTGCGCTGTTCTCGATGACGATCGGCTTCGCGGGGATCTGGCTGTTTTCCATCCTGGACAAGAGCGCGCGCGCCGTGAAGGACCGCGGGGGCTTTCTGAGCCAGCAGGTGCGGTCTGAGACGGGTATCGGCGCGGAGGGGGCGTCGGGGCATTGAGGCCGAGTGGCTTCAGGCGCCAGCGGCCTTCATCATCTGTTGGGTTGCGGCGTGATGCGCAGGTAGGACCGCACCGCCGTGTAGCCCTTCGGAAAGCGCTGCGCAATCTCCACCGGATCCTGAAGGCTCGGCACGATCACCACGTCGTCCCCATCGCGCCAGTTTGCCGGTGTCGCGACCTTGTGGCTGTCGGTGAGTTGCAGCGAATCGATCACGCGCAGGATCTCGTCGAAGTTGCGGCCGGTGCTGGCCGGGTAGGTGATGGTCGTGCGGATCACTTTCTTCGGGTCGATGATGAAGACGCTGCGCACGGTCGCGGTGGTGGACGCGTTCGGGTGAATCAGGTCGTACAGGTCGGCCACCTTGCGGTCGGCGTCGGCCAGGATCGGGAAGTTGACCGTGGCGTTCTGCGTGTCGTTGATGTCGCCGATCCACTGCTTGTGCTTGTCGACGGGGTCGACGCTCACCGCGATGGGCTTCACGCCGCGGCGGGCGAACTCGGTGCCCAGCGCCGCGGTCTTGCCCAGCTCCGTGGTGCACACCGGCGTGAAGTCGGCCGGGTGCGAGAACAGCACCACCCACGAATCGCCCGCCCAGTCGTAGAAGTCGATGGGGCCGTCGCTGGAGTCTTGCGTGAAGTCGGGCGCGGTGTCGCCGAGGCGAAGTGTCGTGGTCATGGAGATGCTTCCGGTTGCGTTGAACGAGTGAATGGACAAAAAAGTTCAGTGCGATGGCGATGCCGGCTCGCCCAGCGACAGCATCAGCCGGTTGGCCCAGTTGAAGAAGGCCGCGCCCTGGATCACGTCCGCGATGGCAAGGTCGTCCAGGCCCGTCGCGCGCAGCCGCGCGACGTGCGCCGGCCCGAAGGTGATCGGCGTGGCCGACAGCGCCACCGACGCTTCGACGATGGCGTTCCAGCGCTCGCCGTCTTCCTCGTCTTCTCCGAAGTGCACCTTTGTCACGCCTTCATCGAGCAGGCGCTGCACGTCCTCGCTTCGCTGCGAGAAGTGCGACGCGAAGCGCGCATGCACCGACGCGCAATAGATGCAGCCGTTGAAGCGCGAGGTGGCGGCAGCGGCAAGCTCGCGTTGCGCGCGTGGCAGTCCCGCCTCGGGGTTGTAGAAGATGTCCTTGTCGGTGCGCGTGCGCGCGCCGAGGATGTCCGGGTCGCGCGCCAGCAGCATGAAGTACGGCGACTTCGCGCGCGAGGCATCCACGAGGCCGGCGTGGTGCCGCTCGGTCAGCTCGCTCTCGGGCAGCGGCGCCAGCCAGGGCAGCCATTCGAGTTCGCGTTGCGTGAAGGCGTTGGGCGGCACGTTGGCCGGGTGGTCGATGGTGGTCGTCGTCGCGCTCATGATGCAAGCGCCTCCGCCGCCGGCGATGACGCCGCGGCTTCGTCGTGATCGCTGCTGCGCTTCAACACCTGAAGGCCCACGACCACGCGCAACTGGAACGCCAGGAAGGACACCAGTTGCGAGAGCGTGACGATGTCGGTCTCGGACCAGCCGGCATCGAGCAGCGCCTGCAAGGCCTGCGCACTCGCATCGCGCGGATGGAACACCAGCAGGTGCGCATGGACCAGCGCTGCAGACAGCCTTGCGCCCAGCACGCCGGCCGATGCCTTGCTCACGCCGTATGAAAGCCCCGGCGCATCTTCCACGCTCAACGGGCCTTCGGGGTATCGCCCGTAGGGCCCCGATGCATCACCAGCCGCCGCCTCGGCCGCGATCGCATTGATCAGCTCGCGCGAGGCGCCGTGGCTGGCCAGTCCGTCGGCATAGAAGCGCGTCGCCTGCGACTGCCCATGCAGCAGCGCCACGAAGGTCGCGACGGCAAAGCGCTGCACCAGCGTGAAGGCGTCGGCGGGCGGCGGCGATGCGGGCTCGAACAGCGCCAGGTAACTCTGCTGGCTGTGGAGGCGCGCCTGCGCGCGTCCGGCGCGCGTCGCGTCGAGCGCGTGGCCGGGCACGATGCCCGCCAGCTGGTCGATCACATCGGGTCTGGAGAGTGGGGTGGTCATGCGGCGAAGGGTTGGAGTGAGGAGGGTTGAGACAAGGAAGCGTCGGTGGGCGACTGGCCGGTCCAGCCGAGCGCAGGCGCCACGCGCGTGGCGATCAGTTCGATGCTGCGCAGGATCAGCGGATGCGGCGGGTCCACCGAATGCACCTGGAACACCATGTCGGTCACGCGTTCCAGGGCGCTGTCGGCACGCAACGATGCGATCACGTCTTCGGGCGTGCCGACGTGCACGTCGTAGCCGGCGATCAGTTCCTGCAGGCTCGCCTCCGGGCCCGGCCGGGTCGGATCGGCCAGGCGTGCCACGCCGTTGCGCAAGCCCAGCTCGGCGTAGCGAAGTGCCTCGCGACGATCGTCCGCGACGAAGACCGAGCGCGAACCCATGATGCGCGGCGCGCGGCCTTCGGGCAGTTGCTGCAGGTAGGCATCGATGATGGGATGCTGGAGTTCCGACAGAGTCGCATGCGGCGCATCGGCCGTGCGCGGCTGCGTCCGCGAGAGCATCAGGCCATCGCCGGCCGCACCCGCGCGCGCACCGCCGGCCACCGAGAAGGTGGCTTGCCAGATGCGGTCGAGTAGCTGGGGCGACGAGGGGTAGATCTGGTCGCCACCGGGCAACGGCCGCCCTGCCCATGCGTCACGCACCAGCGACAGGTGTGCGGCGAACACCTCGGCCCGCTTCTCGCTCGTCTGGCCGAAGGCAGCAAAGGCCGATGGCGTGCCGCCGGTGCCCACGCCGAACTCCAGCCGATGGCCCGACAGCAGGTCCAGCACCGCCGCGTCCTCCGCGACGCGCACCGCGTTCTCCAGCGGCAGCGTGACCACGCCGGTGCCGATGCGGATGCGGCGGGTGAGTGCGGCCACGTGCGCGAGGAAGACGAAGGGCGATGGCAGGCCGCCTTCGGCCTCGTGGAAATGATGCTGCGCGACCCAGGCCGAATCGAAGCCGAAGCGCTCGGCATGGGCGATCTGCTCGGCGACGAGGCGGTAGCGTTCGGCGGCCGGCGCGTCGTCGAGCAGGCGGCTGAAGAAGCCGAGCCGTCGGGGCGCGCGCGGGGCTGCGTGAGGGTGTGATGAAGGAGCGGGCAAGAGCAGGTTCTCGGTGGAGGCGCGCAGGCGGCGCCGCTCGCAAAAATGCTACCGGGATCGGGCCTGTTGCATGCATCGAATTGGTCGCATGGATATCTGGTGAACAGATATGCGATGCGGGCGCTGCTATGAGGCGCGCGACGTGCCTGCGGGGTCGGGGAAGTTGAAGCGGACGGTGGGGTCGCGCATGACGCGTGCGGACAGGGCGCGCTCCCATGCGAGGTAGTCGCGCCATGCGGATTCGCGCTGGTCGGGGCGGACGCGCATGGTGGAACCCCAGTCGTCGTCGAAGGGGGTGAGCAGGTCTTGCGGCGTGTGGTCGGAGGTGGTGGGCCTGGCTTGCGCTGCCCAGGCTTGGATGCCGCCGACGAGCCAGTGGAAGGCGCGTGAATCCGGCCACGCGCGCCTGGCATCGCGGGCCGCGATGCGCGATGCGGCGCCATCTTCTGAAGTGAAAACGATGGGGCGGCCTTGCGCGACCAGCGGCGCGAGCGGGGCCATCGACGCGGGGAGCAGGTAGCGGGCGCCGGGCACATGCCGGCGTTCGAAGTCCTCGCTGGGGCCGACGTGGACGACGATGACCTCGTGCCTAGCGAGCCGGTCCTGGAGCGCTGGCGCGTCGATGCCTTGAGATACGGCGTCGTCTTCGGCTTCGCGCGTGATGTCGACTTGCGCAGGCCGGGGCGGCGCCTCGCCATCGAGCACCGCGACCTCGCATTGGTTGAACTGCCGCAACCAGAAGGCCGTGACCGCCGCACGCAGGCCATGTGTATCGTCCACCAGCACGACGCGTGCGTTGCGCGTGCCGACCAGTTGCTCGAAGTGCATGAGCACCTGGCCACCGGGCACGTGGCGCACATCGCCGGCCGCCGCGCTCGCCGCGGAGGGCACGGGGCGCACGTCGAACAGGTAGAGCGTGCGCTGCGAGTCGGCGCGCCAGCGGGCGAGTTGCGCGCCGTCGATCACCTGCAGGCCGGCGCGCGCGCGCAATCGGGCGGCGCGTTCGGCCAGCACTGGCGCGGGGGCAGGCGGCAGGTCGGCCGCCGCTTGCGCATGGCTCGCCACCGCGCCACCGTTCAGGCGCCACGCCATCACGCCGTCCTCGACGAATGCGGCATGGCGATGACCGAGCACCGCCAATGTGGTGGCGCCCAGGAGCCCTCGGGTGCGGCTGAAGCATTGGATGGCCCACAGCGGGCGATCCGCGCTGCCGTCGTCGATCGCGAAGTCCCGCAGCGCCAGCTCGGTACCGGGATGGTTGCGTGCGCCCTCGATCGACAGGAAGGCGAACTCATCGGGCGGTCGCACATCGACGACTGCGATCTGCGCGTCCGATGCGCGCAGCGCCTGCAACGCAGTCACGGACAGGACGCGCGTGGCGTAGTGCAGTCGCACGCAGTCGCCAAAGGTCTTGATCAGCGTGTTCCATCCATCGATCGACGGCAGGCCCTGCGCCGTCCAGGCCTCGAGGCCGCCTTGCAGCACGCGGACGTCTTCATGGCCGAGTCGCTGCAGCAGCGCGCAGGCTCGGTCGGCCGCCGCGCCCGGCTGGCCTGCATCGTCATACACCACGACCGTCGCGCTGCGCCGCGGCACGAAGTCGGGGACCTGCAGTTCCAGCCCGCTCAGCGGCGCGCAGCGCGCGAGGTTCAAATGCCCCGCATGAAAGGCACGCGCCTCGCTCACGTCGAGCAGCGCCAGCTCGCCATCGGCCAGGAGCAGCGCCTGCAACGCATCGGGGGCGATCGTGGGCGGGTCGGTCACTTATGCACTCTATGAGCAGCGACGCGGATCGGTCGAGCGATTTCCGCATATCCACATGCGCATTGGTCGCATGCAAACCGCGACGGGTTTCCTACCATCGACGCGCGCCCCCCTCGCTTGCCTCCTTTGCTTGACGCGCTTGCTTGAAGCCTTCGCATCCGGTCAAGCCCGATCCCGCATTTGCAGTTCCTCATCAGAGACACATGACGACCGCATCCACCGACTCGGCAACTCCTCCTCGCCAAGCACGCCCTGCCCGCCTGGTCTGGTGGCGCCACTACGAAGCGCCGACGCTGGCATTGGTGGCCGCCTGCTATGCCGCGTGGGCTGCATTAGTCTGGTGGCACGCATCGCTGCCGGGCTGGCTGCTGTTCGTGCTGGGCGGCTATGTCGCGCAGCTTCATTCGTCGCTGCAGCACGAGAGCATCCACGCGATGCGCAACCTGCCGCGCTGGCTGCGCCAGGCCATCGTGTGGCCGCCGCTGAACCTGTGGCTGCCGTATGCGCTGTATCACCGCGGGCACAGCGCGCACCACGTCAACTTTCACCTGACGCATCCGGACAAGGACAGCGAGAGCAACTACCATTCGGCGCCGGCGTGGCAGCGCTACGGGCCGTGGCGGCGTGCGCTGTACTCAGCAAACCAACTGCTGTCATTCCGCCTGCTGGCGGGGCCGGCGATGCGCCTGTGCACGCTCGTGCGCGGCGAGTGGCGCCGGGTGCGCGCGGGCGACTTCTCGCATGCGCGGATGTGGCTGGTGCACGCGCTCGGCGTGGCGGGCGTATTCGCCTTCGTGGTCGGCGTGTGCGGCATGAAGGTCTCGACCTACCTGCTGTGCGTCGTCTACCCTGGCATGATGCTGGGCCTGCTGCGAAGCTTCACCGAGCACCGCTGGAGCGACACGCCGCACGCGCGCGTGGCTATCGTGGAATCGAACTGGTGCGTGGGGCTCATGTACCTCTACAACAACCTGCATCACGTGCACCACCGCGCGCCGAGCATGCCGTGGTATGAGATCCCGCCGTACTTCCGCCGGCACCGCGCCGAGGTGCTGCAGGGCAACGGGCATTTCTACTACCGGGGCTACGGGGAGATCGTGCGGCGGTTCCTGTTCCGGCCGGTGTTCGCGCCTGTGCATCCGAAGTGGTGAAGGTGCCGACGCCTTTGTGACGGCGGCGGGCTTTCGGTTTTTCACGACGGGATAGCACGATCCGCGATGTACGGAACTCGAAAGACGCAGGTGCTGGGTTCAGCAGTGCGTGCCGAGGACACCGGGTATCTCCCTCCGCGAATGTCCCCCGGCCTTCGGCCTCCTCCTTTATTTCGCTGCGGGAGACACCCGATGCCCTCGGCACGTGGAACTGTTCGTTGCGTTCCTGAATTCGGTCGATCAACCGCAGCGCGTCTGGATCACGTCGATGGTGTGCTCTGCGCAGCGAAATAAAGGAGGAGGCCGAAGGCCGGGGGACATTCGCGGAGCAGAGTACGCCGTCGGCGTGAGCCTGCTCGCAACGCCTCCTGTTCAGTGCCACGACAGGCACGGAACGTCGCGTTCGTCGTCAGCATTCAAGCCGGTTCAGCAAGCGCGGCAGCTTGTGCGAAATGAAGGTGGGAAACCGCCGCAGCGCCTTCCAATTCGAACTCGATGCTGGCGCCGTGCGTGCGCGCGAAGGCGGGCGTTGCCGCATCTGCACGCGTGGTGCGCAGCGTCAGGTGGAACGGGCCTTCGCCGTGCGCGGCAAGCCGGCGCGCGATGGGGTCGCCGTCTTCGTCTTCGGTGCTGTCGTCTGCGTTGACCGCGCGCCGGGTCGAACTCAGCACTAGCGTGCTCTCGCCCAGGGTGATCAGCGCGATGCGGTCGTGCCGCGCATGCAGCGTCACGGCGCGGCCGACGTGCGTTCCTTGCGCCTCGCCGAGCAACGCGCGGTAGCGTGCGAGGGTTGCGTCCAGGTCCTGCACCGCGATGGCGAGGCTGGCGACGCCTGTTGCGCCGTTGGCATGCACGCGGGCATCGCCTTCGGGCACGCGCAGCGCACGGGGCGTGATGTCACCGCAAAGGAAGGGCAGGTCGTGAGTGGTGGGCCGCGCGGTCTGCCACACCAGGCGCTCGCCATCGGGACGCAGGCGGCCGCCGTCGAGCGGGCCTTCCAGCTTCAGGCCACGCTGCGCGGCCTGCGCCACCGTTTCGCCTGTGTCGGCAGGCAGCAGCGCGAAGTCGACGAGGCCTTCGCCGCGGCGCTGCAACAGTTGCCACCAGCGCTCCTGCGGCGCCGGGGACTTCCATGCGATGAGCTCCAAGTAGCTACCGTCTGCGAAAACGACCAGCGCGTTGTGCGTGCTGCGGCCCGGATGGTCGCCGCCGCGCTGCACGTTGAAGCCCAACGCGGCGTAGTCGGCGATGGTGGCCTCCAGGTCATGGACGGCGATGACGATGTGGTCGAGTCTGAGTGACATGGATGTTGGCTTTCAGGAAGCGGTGCTGGCGGCATCGCCACCACCGAGATAGGCGTCACGGATGCGCGTGTCGGTCAGCAGTTGCGCGGCCGGGCCCTGCAGCACGATGCGCCCGGTCTGCAGCACATAGCCGTAGTGCGCGATCTGCAGCGCGAGGCTGGCGTTCTGCTCGACCATGAAGACCGACACGCCCTGCCGGTTGATCTGCGCGATGAGCTCCAGCACCTTGTCGACGTAGAGCGGCGACAGGCCCATGGTCGGCTCGTCCATGCAGATGAGTCGCGGCCGGCCCATGAGGGCGCGCGCCATCGCGACCATCTGCTGCTCGCCGCCGGAGAGCGTTCCGGCCTGGAACTCGATGCGCTCTGCCACGCGCGGGAAGAGTTCGAGCATGCGCTCGAGGTCTTCCGCGATCGCCTTGCTGTCATTGCGCGCATAGGCGCCCATCAGCAGGTTCTCGCGCACCGTCATCGCGGGGAACAGTCGCCGCGCCTCCGGCACGGAGCCGATGCCGCGGCGGATCACCTGCGGGGTGCTGAGGCCGAGCGTGGACTGGCCGGCAAAACGCACCTCGCCGGAGCGCGGCTTCTGCAGGCCGAGCACGACTTTCATGGTGGTGGACTTGCCGCTGGCGTTGCCGCCGAGCAGGCTCACGATCTGGCCGGTGCGCACTTCGAGGTCGAGGTCGAAGTGGGCTTGGACGGGGCCGTAGAAGGTGTTGACCTTGCGGAGTTCGAGCAAGGGGTGCGACGTGGAGGGGCCCTGGATCATCGCCGCGGCTTCTCGGCGCGGCGTGCCCTCACCCCAGCCCTCTCCCCGCAGGGGAGAGGGAGCGGGGAAACCGGTGCGGGCGACGGTCGAGAGGATCGTCATGCGGCGAGTGCTTGCGGCGCGGGCGCAAGGGCCTTCGCCGCGATGGTCTGGCCGACGTTGCGGCTGCCCAGGTAGGCCTCGATCACCTTGGCATCGTTGCGCACATCCTGCGGCAACCCTTCGGCGATCTTGCGGCCATCGTCCAGCACCACGACGCGGTCGGACAACTGCATCACCAGGTCGAGCTTGTGCTCGATCAGCAGGATGGTCTGGCCGCGCGACTTGAGGGTGCGGATGATCTCCAGCATCTCGGCGGTCTCGCTTTCGTTCATGCCGGCGGTCGGCTCGTCGAGCAGCAGCAGGCGCGGCTGCAGCGCCAGCGCACGGGCGATCTCGACGCGGCGGCGATTCGCATACGACAGGCTGTACGCGGGATGGTCGATGCGCGGCGCCAGGCGTTCGCCGAACAGCGCGATGATCTCCAGCGCTTCCTCACGCAGCTGCGCTTCCTCTCGCGTGACCGATGGCGGTTGCACCAGGGCCAGCGCAAGTTCGGCCAGTGCGCCCACGCCCGGCACGCCGCCCAGGCGCGGACGCACCGCGCGCAGCCGCGTGTGCGCGCCGACCAGCACGTTGTCGAGCACCGTGAGGTTGGCGAACACGCGCCCGTGCTGGAAGGTGCGCGCGAGGCCGCGTTGCGCGAGCTTCGGCGCGGGCCATCCCGTGATGTCCTCGCCTTCGAAGCGCACCGTGCCGCCGTCGGGTTGGTCCAGGCCGGTGACGAGGTTGAACAGCGTGGTCTTGCCCGCACCGTTCGGGCCGATCACGCTCACCAGTTCGCCCTCGCCTACCGCGAGGTCGACCGCGTTGACCGCCGTCAAACCGCCGAAGCGCCGCGTGAGGCCCGAGACTTCAAGCAGCGAGGGCATCCGCGTCCTTGGTCGCCGCGTTGGCGGCGGTCGCTTTCGAATTGACCAGCTTGACCTCGGCGCGGATCGTCTGCGGATTGCGCAGCAGGTTGAGGATCGGGCAGGTGCGCTCCACCGCTTCGAACAGCGCGTCGATGTCTTCGCGCGGCGCCGGCGAATCGATGTTCACCGTGTAGGCGATCTCGTGCGGCCAGATCGGCGTCTGCTCATGGCCGGGCTTGCCGCCGCGCGGGTCGATGATGCCGGTCACTTCCACGTCCAGGCTTTCCAGCGGCACCTGCCGTTGCGCTGCATGGATCAGGAAGATGTGCGTCACGCAGGTGCCCAGCACGCCCAATTGCAGTTCTGGTGAACTCGGGCCGAGGTTGTAGCCGGCGAAGTCCGGCGGGCTGTCGCTGATGACCTGATGGTCGCGGATGCGCAGTCGCCGCACGCCGCTGCGGCCTTCGGCGCGCACGTTGGCCTTCAGTTGCAGCGGCTGGGCGGTGCCGGCCTCGATGGCGGCATCGCGTGCGAGCACGGCGGCGCGTTTCTCGGCGAGATAGTCGTTCAGGTGGCTCATCGAAATTTCCTTTGCATGAAGGTTCAAACAGTGCCCAGCAGGCCCTGCGGACGGAAGCGGATCAGCAGCAGCAACGCCACGCCATAGATCAACATGCGGTACTCCGCCGTCACGCGGAACAGCTCCGGCAGGCTGACCAGCGCGACCGCGCCGAGCAGCGCGCCGCTGATGTTCCCGAGCCCGCCCAGGATCACCATCGTCAGCGCGAGGATGGAGATCTGCGAGGTGAAGGTCTCGTGGTTGATGTACGAATACAGGTGCGCCGTGAAGGCCCCGCTCACGCCGGCCGCGAAGCCGCCGAAGCCGAAGGCCATCGCCTTGTAGCGATCGGGGCTCACGCCGTAGGCACGCGCGGCCACCTCGTCCTCGCGCACCGCGCGGAAGGTGCGGCCCAGGTGCGACCGCAGCAGCCGCCATTGCAGCAAGGCCAGCAGCACCATCGCGGAGAAGGAGGCCCAGTAGAACGAAGCGTTGGACGAGGCGTCGTGCCCGAACAGCGACAACGGCGGAATGCCCGAGATGCCGATCGGCCCGCGCGTCAGGCTTTCCCAATTCAGGATGGTGAGCGCCACGATCTCGCCGATGCCCAGCGTCGCGATCGACACATAGTGCCCGCGCAACCGGAACGCCGGAAAGATCAACGCGGTGCCGATCAGCGAAGTCAGCAGCCCCGCCACCACGATGCTCGTGCCCACCGGCAAGTGCAGATCCAGCACCAGCAGCGACGACGCATAGGCACCGATGGCCAGCAGCCCCGCATGCCCCAGCGAGATCTGCCCGATGGTCCCGGCCACCAGCGTCAGGCTCAGCGCCAGCGCCGCATAGAGCCACGAGTTGGTCAGCACCTGCAGCAGGTAGGGGGAAGGGTTGAACAGCGGCAGCACCGCGGCGATCACGAACAGCGCGGCCAGCAACGGCGGCGGCACGCGCCACGGCTTGCTCGGCGCGATGAAGGTGCCGGTCAGCGGCTCCGGCGGCAACGCGCGCTTGCGGCCGAACAGGCCGTTGGGCTTCCACACCAGGATGAGCAGCAGCAGCACGAAGGCGAACAGGTTGCGGTACGGCGTGCCGAACATCGCCACGCCATAGCTTTCGGTGAGCCCCAGCAGCATGCTGCCTACGACGGCGCCCGGCACGTTGCCGACGCCGCCCACCACCGTCGCGACCACGCCCTTGAGCGTCGCCTGGAAGCTCATGGCCGGGCTGATGTTGTTGTAGTACATGCCCACCAGCACGCCCGACAGGCCGCCCAGCGCGGAGGCGATGGCGAACACGCTCTGGTTGACGCGGTTCACGTCCACGCCCATCTGCTGCGCGGCGTCGCGGTCCTGCGCCGTCGCACGCACGGCCCAGCCCAGCTTGGTGAAGCGCAGGAAGCCGAACAGCAGCGCGGCGCTCGCGATGCCGATGCCGGCGATCAGCAGGTCCAGCGCGCCGATGGTGCCAGTGCCGATCTGCAGGCGCCAGTCGGGCAGCTGCGTCGGCAGCGCGCGCGGGTCGGGGCTCGCGAAGAGCTGCACCAGGATGTCGAGCACGAAGCTGATGCCGATGGTCGCGAGCAGCGGCGCGATGCGGGCAGACCCTTGCAAGGGCCGCAGTCCGACACGCTCGATCAGCATGCCGAGTGCGCCGGAGCCCAGCACCACCAGCAGCAACGTAATGGGCAGTGGCGTGTGCAGGAAGGTGATCGATGCCCAGCCGATGTACGCACCGACCGTGTAGACAGACCCGTGCGCGAAGTTGATGAGGTGCGACACCCCGAAGATCAACGCGAGGCCGACGGCCAGCATCGCGTAGATGTTGCCGATGATCAGGCCATTGACCGTGTAGTCGAAGAACGAGGTGAAGCTCATGCGCGCTCAGGGGTCGCAGTGCTTCAGCGGGCCGAAGCCACCGAGGCCTTGCCCTTCACGTCGCTGAGCGCCCACTTGCCATCCTTCACCACCAGGTCGACGCTCTTCACGCCGATCACGCGGCGCGACTGCGGATCGAAGTTGGCCTTGCCGAACACCACGCTCGGCACGTCCTTGATCTTGTAGAAGGCATCGCGCACTGCGGTGCGATCGCCCGTGGGGCCGGCCTGGTTCAGCGCGGCGGCGGCGATCTGCACGGCGTCGTAGGCATAGGCATTGAAGGCGTCGGGCTCCTTGCCGAACTTGGCCTTGAAGCGCGTGACGAAGGCCTGCACCTCGGCGCGCGGCTCCTCAGGGAAGAAGGCGGTGTTGCTGTAGACGCCGTTGACCGCCGCGCCGCCGAGCTCGATGAACTTGGGCGAGTAGACCGAGCCGCTCGCCGCGATCGGCTGCTTCAGGCCGACGTTGCGCACCTGCCCTGCGATGAGCGCGCCGTCGGGGTAGTAGGAGATCAGCACCAGGCCATCGGGGTTGGCGTCGCGCACGCGCACCAGCGTCGAGCGGAAGTCCTTCTCGTCGGGCTGGTAGCCCTCGGCGATGACCACCTGCGCACCACGCGCCTCGGCCGCCTTCACGAACACGTCGCGGCTGGTGCGGCCCCAGTCGGTGTTGAGGAACAGCACCGCCACGCGCTTGAAGCCCAGCGTGGTGACGGCCAGGTCGGCCAGCAGCGGCTGCGAGTCGGCCTGGCTGATCGAGGGGCTCCAGATGTAGTCGCCGCCCTTGGTGTAGTCGGGGTGCGAGTTGGTGAAGCCGAGTTGCACCAGGCCCGCGCGCTGGTAGATGGGCGAGGCGGCCATCGAGGCCGGGCTGGAGAAGTCGCCGAGCTCGATCTGGATGCGCTTGTCGTTGACGAACTTCTGCGCGAGGCCGACGGCCTGGCGCGGGTCGCTCTGGCTGTCCTCGAAGGTGTAGGCCAGCGGCCGGCCGTGGATGCCGCCCTTGGCATTGATGTCGTCGAGCGCGAGGTCGAAGCCGGCCTTCCACTGCGCGCCGTACTGCGCGTTCTGGCCGGTCAGCGGGCCGCTGACACCGAACCAGACGGGCTCGCCCGTGGCCGGTGCAGCGCTCGCGAGCATGGGGGCCAGCAGGATGACGCCGGCGAGGCGAAGGAAGAGTTGGCGGCTAAGCATGAGAGTGCGCTCCAGGGCAACAGGAAGACCTTGATTCTTCGATCCGCGCGCCTGCAAGGGAACGAAGAAAAAGGAGCAGGCTTAGTTGCTATCCGACTATCCGTTGCACCTCGGAACTGCAGCATCGCGGCATTGGTTCACTGCTGCATCGCCGCACCGCTGCAGCGTCACTCGTCGTCTGCGGACTCGTTGCCGGTGAGTTCGAGCATGGTCTCGATGAAGGTGTCGAGCGAGGGGAGGTCCGGCCATGCGCCGAGCGGCTTGTCGCGGCCCGGCGCGGGCGCATTGCCGGCCTTGGCTTCGATCCAGTCGCCGGGCTCGCAGAGCACGCCGGCAAAGCCGTCGCCGGCGCGCAGGTAGAGCAGGCGCGTCTTGGCGAGTGCGGCATCCGACTGCTGCCTCGCGCGCCGCCGCGCACGCGGTCGCCACGCAGCGCCCAGCTCGGCCAGGCAGCGCGCGATCTCGCTGTCGCACACATGGGTCTCGCCCCAGTTCCCTTGGGCGTCGAAGCTGACGAGTACACCCATGGCTGCCGCGCCTACTGCAGGAAAGTCGGCTTGGCGTAGCCCTGGAATTTGCTGTCCACCACGGTCTGGAAGTCCTTCGAGTGGTATGCCTCGACGATGTCCTTGGCCCACGGCGTGTCCTTGTCGGCGCGCTTCACGGCCACGACATTGAGGTAGTGGTCCGGTGTCTTCTCCAGCGCCACCGCTTCCGTCAGCTTGAGGCCCGACGAGATCGCGAAGTTGCCGTTGACGATGGCGTACTCGGTGTCGTCCAGCGAGCGCGGCAGCTGCGCGGCTTCGAGCGGGATGAACTTCAGCTTGCGCGGGTTCTCGGCCACGTCCTTCTCCGATGCGCGGATCGGGTCGATGCCCGGCTTGAGCGTGATGAGCTTGTTCTGCTCCAGCAGCACCAGCGCACGGGCCAGGTTGCTCGGATCGTTCGGCAGCGTGACGCGGTCGCCCTCCTTCGCCTCCGCGATGGTCTTGCGCTTGTGCGAGTACACACCCAGCGGTGCGATCGGGCCTTGCACCAGTTCGACGATGTCGAGCTTCTGGTCGGCCGCGAACTTCTGCAGATAGACGCGATGCTGGAAGAAGTTGGCGTCGAGCGAACCTTGGGCGAGCGCCTGGTTGGGCTGCACGTAGTCGTTGAACTCGACCAGCTTCACCTTGTAGCCCTTCTTCTCGAGGATGGGCACGATACCGGCCTTGAGCTGGTCGATGTTGGAGCCGGCGGTGCCGCCGATCACCAACTCCTTCTTGGTGGCGGGTTGTGCGTGGGCCTGCAGCGCGAGGCCGCCGACAGAGAGCACGGCGATGGAGAGGGCGAGGACGGAGCGGCGGAGGAGCGAGGTGGTCATGGAAGATCCGGTGATTGAAAGGGAATAGAGGGTTCAGCGCTTGTCGAGCCGGCGCGCCGCCGTGTTGCCGACGAACTGCAGGATCTGCACAAGCACGACCAGCAATGCGACGGTCAGCACCATCACGTCGGTCTGGAAGCGGTAGTAGCCGTAGCGGATCGCCAGGTCGCCGATGCCGCCACCGCCCACCACGCCGGCGATGGCGGAGTACGACAGGAAGCTCACCGATAGCACGGTGAACGCGAGCACCAGGCCCGAGCGCGCCTCGACGATCAGCACGCGCCAGATGATCTGCAGCTCCGACGCGCCCATCGCATGCGCCGCCTCGATGACGCCGCGCGGCACGTCGCGCAGGCACTGGTCGACGAGACGCGCGAGGTAGGGGATGGCTGCCACCGACAACGGCACCGCTGCCGCGAGCGGGCCGATCGACGTGCCGGCGATCACCCGCGTGAACGGCACCAGCGCCACCAGCAGGATGATGAAAGGAAAGGAGCGCACGGTGTTCACGATCCAGTTGAGCACCAGGAACACCGGCCTGTTGGCAAGCGACTGGCCGGGGCTCAGCAGGAACAGCAGGATGCCCAGCGGGCCACCGATCAGCAAGGCGGCGCTGAGGCCGATGCCCAGCATGAGGAAGGTCTGGCCGATGGCGATGCCCAGCTCGGGCAGGATGGCGGCGATGTTCTCAGGCATACGCCACTCCTTGCTGCGGTGCGATGTGGCGTTGCACTGCCGGGCGCGTGGCCTGCTGCGCTGCTTCGCGTTCGCGGCGGCGCACCAGTTCATCGATCTCCCGGCCCAGTGCCGTGGCACGTTCCGCCGCCGGCGGTGCATCGACCTCGAACTGCTCCACGAGCCGGCCCTGCTCCAGGATCGCGACGTGGCGGCACAGCGCCTCGACCACCGACAGCTCGTGCGTCACGATGACGATGGTCACGCCGATCTTCTGGTGGATGTCGCGCAGCGTGTCGAGCAGTGCGCGCGTGGTCTCGCTGTCGAGTGCCGACGTGGGCTCATCGCACAGCAGCACCTTCGGCCGCGGCGCCAGTGCGCGTGCGATCGCGACGCGCTGCTTCTGCCCGCCCGAGAGCTGCGCCGGGTAGCTGTCGATCTTCTCGGCCAGGCCCACCAGGTCGAGGCACTCGCGCACGCGCGCCCTGATCTCCTCGCGTGAGTGACGACCATGGATCTTCAGCGGGAAGGCCACGTTGTCGAACACCGTCGCGTTCTGGATCAGGTTGAACTGCTGGAAGATCATGCCGATCGACTGGCGCGTGTCGCGCAGTTCGCGGCGCGACAGCGTCGTGAGGTCGCGTCCGTCCACCAGCACCTTGCCGGCGTCGGGGCGTTCGAGCAGGTTGATGAGGCGCAGCAGCGTCGACTTGCCCGCGCCGCTCTTGCCGATGAGGCCGAAGATGTCGCCTGCGTGGATGTCGAGCGAAAGCGAACGCACGGCGTCGAACACCTCGCCGTTGGGGAGCTTGAAGGACTTCTGGACGGCTTCCAGGCGGATGACGGGTTGCTGCGTGCCCGGAGGGGCTTCGGCGATGGATGCGGATGTCATGAGCGATGCGGCCGCACGCTGTGCGGGCCATGCAAAGCCGCGAGTATCGGAACGCAGCGTCGGAATGGGAACGACGCAATTGGCGGGTGCTTATCTGGTCAGCGCATAAGCGGCCATGCCGCGATCGCCAAAGTTTTCCGCATATCGCTGCGCGAATTTCTTCGTTCGCGCAGGCGGCATGCGCGCGCAAAGTCGCCGCTCCATCTTCAACGATCCGTTCGCCATGCACTTCCCCTTCCGCCGCCGCACCGCCATCGCCGCCCTCTCTCTCGCCTTCGCGGTCGCGCTGCCCCTCCATGCCCAAGACAGGAAGACCGTCAAGGTCGGCGTCTCCGTCGGCAACGGCGAGCAGATCTTCGAAGTGGTGAAGAAGGTGGCGGCGCGCGACGGCCTGGCGCTCGACGTCATCGTGTTCAACGACTACCAGTTGCCCAATGCCGCGCTGGCCGCGGGCGACCTCGATGCCAACGCCTTCCAGCACCAGCCCTTCCTCGACAACCAGAACAAGGCGCGCGGCTTCGACATCGTGCCGGTGGCCCTGACCATCACCGCGCCGCTGGGCTTCTATTCGCACAAGATCAAGGCTATCGATGCGCTGCCCGACGGCGCCTCGGTCGGCATCCAGAACGATCCGTCCAACGGCAACCGCGCGTTGCTGCTGCTGCAGCAGGCCGGCCTCATCACGCTCAAGCCCGAGGCGGTGAAGAACAACACCGCCACGCCGCTCGACGTCGTGACCAATCCGAAGAAGCTCAAGCTGGTGCCGCTCGATGCCGCGCAGCTGCCACGCTCGCTGGACGACCTGACCATCGCCTCCATCAACAACGACTATGCCGAGAAGTCGGGCCTGTCGTTCGTGAAGGACGCGGTGATCAAGGAATCGCCGAAGGGGCCCTATGCCAACCTCATCGCGGTGCGCCGCGTCGACAAGGACAAGCCATGGGCGCAACAGCTGGTGAAGGCCTATCACTCGCCCGAAGTGAAGACCTTCATCGAAACCAAGTTCAACGGCGCGCTGGTGCCGGCCTTCTGACAGCGCACGCAGCCTTATGTCCAAGACGTCCGACATGAAGTTCCTCGTGGTCGGTGCCGGCGCGGTCGGCAGCTATTTCGGTGGCCGCTTGCTGCAGGCCGGGCACGACGTGAGCTTTCTCGCGCGGCCCGGCCGTGCGGCGCAGCTGGCCGCGCGCGGGCTTGCGATCCGCAGTCCAACGGGCAACCTGCAACTGCCCTCTCCAACCGTTCTCGCAAGCCGGCAGATCCAGCAGCCATACGACGTGGTCATCGTCGCCTGCAAGGCCTACGACCTCGAGGCGGCCATGGTCGACTTCGCGCCCGCGGTTGGCGCGGACACCGCCATCCTCCCGCTGCTCAACGGCATGCGCCACCTCGACCTGCTGGTCGAGCGCTTCGGGCGCCGCAGCGTGCTGGGCGGAGCCTGCGTGATCGCTGCATCGGTCGACGAGACGGGAGCCATCGAGCATGCCGGCCCGGAGCACACGCTGTTGTTCGGCGAACTCGAAGGCGAGCGCACCGCGCGCATCGACCGCATCGCGCAGGCCTTCGGGCAGGCCCGCTTCGAAGGGCAGGCCAGCGACCGCATCGTCCAGGACATGTGGGAGAAGTGGATCCACATCGCCACGCTCGCCAGCCTCACGGCGCTGCTGCGCGCCAACGTGGGCGACATCGTCAGCGCCGGCGCGCAGCACATCGCGCTGGACCTGCTCGACGAGTGCTGCCGCATCGCCGCCTTCAACGCGCATGCGCCGCGAGAGAAGGCCATCGTACGCACGCGTGCGGCCCTGTGCATGCCGGGCTCGGTGCTGACGGGATCGATGTACCACGACATCGAACGTGGCGAGCCCACCGAGAGCGAGCACATCCTCGGCGACCTGCTGCGACGCGGCCGCTGGTCCACGGCGGACACGCGCCTGCTGCCCGTGGCCTATGCGCAGTTCAGGAGCCATGAAGCGCGCCGTGCACGCGAGGCGCAGGAAGCAGCGCGACCCCGGCGCCTGGTGGCCTGAACGGAGCCCACCGCCAAACGCGCCTGCAGAGCGCCGCTCCTCAGCCATTCAAGGGGCGCGTGTGGCGAACGGTGAGCCCGGCCCATCCCTCTTCGCATGAAGCCGCACGTCGGTGCTGGCAACGTCTTGCGCGACCTCAAGAAAAAGCGGGGCCCGCAGGCCCCGCAAATCGTCGCGCACGAGCGACGAGGAGACAACCCCAATCCTTCAGCGTTTCAAAGCCCTGTGTCCCGACAGCCGCCGCACCACCGCCACCATCCGGTCGATCTCATCGAAGGTGTTGTAGAACGCCAGCGAAGGCCGCACCGTGGTCTCGACGCCGTTGCGCCGCAGGATCGGCTGCGCGCAGTGGTGCCCGGTGCGCACCGCGATGCCTTCGTCGTTCAGCGCATGGCCCACTTCCTCGGTCGTGTAGCCATCCAGCACGAAGGACATCACGCTCGCCTTGTCCGCCGCCGTACCGATCAGCCGCACGCCCGGAATCGCGCCCAGTTCCCGCATGCCGTACACCAGCAGCTCATGTTCGTAGCGCGCGATGTTCTCGATGCCGATCCTGTTGACGTAGTCGATCGCCGCGCCCAGGCCCACCGCGTCGGCGATGTTGCCGGTGCCAGCCTCGAACTTGCTGGGGATCGGCTGGAACACGGTCTTCTCGAAGGTCACGTCGGCAATCATGTTGCCGCCGCCCTGCCACGGCGGCATGTCTTCCAGCACCTCGCGCTTGCCCCACAGCGCGCCGATGCCGGTCGGGCCGAACACCTTGTGGCCGGAGAACACGAAGAAGTCGGCGCCGATGTCCTGCACGTCGACGCGCATGTGCGAGACCGACTGCGCGCCATCGACCAGCGCCACGGCACCGGCGCGATGCGCCAGCTCGACGATCTCCTTCACCGGCACCACCGTGCCCAGCGCATTCGACACCTGCGTGACGGCGACGATCTTGGTGCGGTCGTTCAGCAGCTTGCGGTATTCGTCGAGCAGCACCTGCCCCGAGTCGTCTACCGGAATCACGCGCAGCTTCGCGCCCTTGGCGGATGCGAGCTGCTGCCACGGCACGATGTTGGCGTGGTGCTCCAGATGCGACACGATGATTTCGTCGCCCTCGCGCACATGCTGGCCACCCCAGCTCTTGGCCACGAGGTTGATGGCCTCGGTGGTGCCGCGCACGAAGATCACCTCGTCCACTTCCGGCGCGTTGATGAACTTGCGCACCCGCTCGCGCGCA
Organism: Variovorax sp. dw_954; assembly: GCF_018449755.1. Lineage (NCBI taxonomy): Bacteria > Pseudomonadati > Pseudomonadota > Betaproteobacteria > Burkholderiales > Comamonadaceae > Variovorax > Variovorax sp. dw_954. The sequence continues at coordinate 158,085 of NZ_JAAVVD010000004.1, forward strand.
CCCTCGTAGGCATCGGTCGCGCGCGCCGCCAGTTCGTGCGCGGCGCGGTGGATGTTCGAGTTCTCGTGCTCGTAGAAGTAGCTGATGCGATCGATCACCGATTGCGGCTTGTGCGTGGTCGCGGCGTTGTCGAACCAGACCAGTTGCCGGCCGTTCACGCGCTCCTGCAGCACAGGGAAATCGCGCCGCACGGCATGCACGTCGAAGGGCTGTCGCTGGCCTGCGGTTGCCACGGGCACGTCGCCGCCGTGCGGTGATGGCTTGGCAGGCGTGACGTAGCCGCTGGACAGGCGCACGGCGTCGACGAAGTAGTACTTCGGCTCGGTGGAAGGCGTCGGTAGCGAAGGTGCCGATGGCGATGGCTTCGCCAGCGAGCCCTGCACGTCGGCACCCTGCGGCTGCGCGAACGGGAAGTACGCCAGTTCATCGCTGATGCGCGGCGCGCTGTCGGTGCCCCGGCCGCCAGGCGATGGCTGGCCGTAGGTGTCCCCGAGGAAATAGAACGGCGATGCGCCGGCACCGGGGTGCGTCGCCGCTTGCGACGGCGTCACCGCTGCAGCCTCCGGCACGCCGATGGCGGCGGTCGCCAGGCGCGGCTCATACGCCGGCAGCGCAGCGAACACGTTGTCCGGTACGCCATTGCCGGCCACCGCATTCGGCAGTTGCGACGGCAGGCGGTTCGCGAGCGACGGCAGTTGGGTCGGCGAAGCCGGCAGCAGGTTGCTGCCCGGCACCTGGCCTTGCGGGATCGGCGTGCCGGGCACGCTCGGTCCGAAGCCCACGGGGCTCACCAGCGGCGAACCCGGCGGCGCGAGTTGCGATGGCGCCTGCGCGCCCGGCGGCACGTAGTGCCCCGGCAAGGCCGCGAACAACTGGCTCGCCATGCGCGCCAGCACCTCGGGATCGAACGGCGCCTCCACGCCGTGCGGCAGGCCGGCGCCGGTGGGGGGAGAGATTGGGCTGCTCACCGCGGCCTACTTGTAGGTGTCGGCGTAGTCGTGGTACTTGCCGACCTCGACATCGTCGAGCACGGCCAGCGCATCCGTCGTCAGAACCGCGAGCGAGCAATACAGCGAGATCAGGTAGGACGCGATCGCATGGTTGTTGATGCCCATGAAGCGCACCGACAGGCCCGGGCTCTGCTCGCCGGTGAGGCCCGGCTGGAACAGGCCGACCACGCCCTGGCGCTTGTCGCCCACGCGCAGCAGGATGATCTTGCTCTTGCCGTCGGCCACCGGCACCTTGTTCGACGGGATCAGCGGAATGCCACGCCAGGTGATGAACTGCGAGCCGAACAGGCTCACCGTCGGCGGCGGGGTGCCGCGGCGCGTGGCTTCGCGGCCGAACGCCGCGATCGCGAGCGGGTGGGCGAGGAAGAAGGCCGGCTCCTTCCAAACCTTGGTGAGCAGCTCGTCGAGGTCGTCGGGCGTGGGCGCGCCGGTCAGCGGAAAGATGCGCTGCTCTTCCGTCACCTGCGCCAGCAGGCCGTAGTCGGGGTTGTTGATGAGCTCGCTCTCCTGGTTCTCCTTGATCGTCTCGATCGTCAGGCGAAGCTGCTCCTTGATCTGGTCGTGCGGGCTGCTGTAGAGGTCGGAGATGCGGGTGTGCACGTCGAGCACGGTGCTGACCGCGTTGAGGAAGTATTCGCGCGGGTTCTCCTCGTAGTCGACGAAGGTGCGCGGCAGCTGGTTCTCTTCCTCGCGCGATGTGCAGGTGACCTTGATCGACTCGGGGTTCTTGACCTTGTTGAGGCGATAGATGCCTGCCTCCACCGGGACCCATTGCAACAGGTGCGTGAGCCAGCGCGGACTGATGGTCTCGAGCTGGGGGACGGTCTTGGTGGCATTGGCGAGCTGGCGCGCTGCGTTGTCGCCAAGGGCGGTGGTTCCACCGACTGTTGCACTCATGGGGGGCTCCGTGGGTTGAGGAAAGGACGAAGCCAGTGTCCTGTTGCCAAGGGTTATCCCTCAACAGGCTATAGCCATCAAATTGATGCGTTTGGCCAACACCTGCGACTCCAGCTCCTCGCAGCGCGCGAGCAGGCCCGAGGTGTTGAGCTTCAGCGCGTCGGCCAGCTTGCGGGCAGTGACGATCGACGGAATGACGCGGCCCCGCTCGATCTCGCCGACGTAGGACCGGTTCAGGTCGGAGTGCTCGGCCAGTTGCTCCTGCGACCAGCCCTGCTGCTCGCGCAACCGCCGCACCGCGACGCCGAAACTCTCGATGAGCGCTGCGGTCATTTGCGCCCCCACGCTCGGCACTTCGTGTCCTCGCTGCCCCCCGAGGGGGCGCGAGCTTGCTTGGGGCGGCCCGGCGCTGCGCTCATTTGCACCCCCACGCTCGGTACTTCGTGTCCTCGCTGCCCCCCCGAGGGGGCGCGAGCTTGCTTGGGGCGGCCCGGCGCTGCGCTCATTTCAAGCCCGCAACGCCAGCCGCGGCTGCGGCGCGTTCTGCAAGCTGGCCTGTGTCACGCTCGTGCCGGCAGGCACGTCGTCGGTGACCCAGACATTGCCGCCGATCGTCGCCCCTTTGCCGATGGTCACCCGTCCGAGGATGGTGGCGCCGGCGTAGATCACCACGTCGTCCTCCACCACCGGGTGCCGCGGCAGTCCCTTCTGCAGGTGGCCGGATGCATCGGTCGGAAAGCGCTTCGCGCCCAGCGTCACGGCCTGGTAGACGCGCACATGCCGCCCGATCACCGCCGTCTCGCCGATCACGACGCCGGTGCCATGGTCGATGAAGAAGCCGGGCCCGATCCGCGCGCCCGGATGGATGTCGACGCCGGTCTGGCCATGCGCCAACTCCGCCACGATGCGCGCCAGCAGCGGTAGCCCCAGCGTGTAGAGCGTGTGCGCCAGCCGGTGGTGGATCATGGCCAGCACGCCCGGATAGCACAGCAGCACCTCGTCCACGCTGTGCGCGGCCGGGTCGCCCTGGAATGCAGCCACCACGTCGCTGTCGAGCAGCCGGCGGATGTCGGGCAAGGCATCGCCGAATTCCCGCACCGCCTGCGCAGCGCGCGCATCGACCTCGTCCGCCGCGGCAGGGGCATGCCTGCCGACGTACTGCAACTCCAGCCGGGCCTGGTCCAGCAGCGTGTGCAGGGCCGCGTCGAGCGTGTGCGCGACGTAGTAGTCCTCGCCGTCCGGGCGCAGGCTGGGCGGCCCCAGGCGCAGCGGAAACAGTGCGCCCTTCAACTGCTCGACCACCACTGCGAGCGATTCGCGCGACGGGAACTCGCGTCCCGCCGGCTCGCGTGAACGCTTCTGCGCATCGCGCCATTCGCTGCGCACGCCGCGCAGGGAACTCGCGATGCGGTCGATGTCGAGGCGTGCGGGCATGGCGTCCTTTACGTTCGTTGGCCGGGATGCCGGTCAGTCCTGCACCCAGGGCAGTTGATGAAAGCGCCAGCCGTCGGCCACGCCGCGGTGCTGGTGCGCATCGATCTCGCCCTCGAAGCCTTCGAGGACGTTGTAGACGTTCGCAAAGCCGGCCTTGGCAGCGGCCTCCGCCGCCAGCGCCGAGCGCTTGCCGCTGCGGCACAGCAACAGCACCACCGCCTCCTTGCCGCCCTCCTTCGCCACCTTGGCTTCCAGCTCGCGCACGAAGCGCGGGTTGCGCGTGAGCGCGGTGCCCGTGGCCCATGGCACGTGCAGGCTGTCTGGCACATGGCCGACGAACTTGCGTTCTTCGCCGGAACGCACGTCCACAAGCACGGCCTGTGCCTGCTGCACCAGTTGCCACGCCACGAACGGCGTCACGCCGCCCGCATAAGGAAGGTTCTGCTGCGCCGCGAGGTCACGGGCCTGCTCCAGGGCGTGGGGCAATTCAAGGGTTGCTGCATCGAAATTCATGAGGGAGGTCTCCGCTTTCTTGTGGGGATCGAGGACTCGCCGCGATGATGGCGATAGACAACTTTAGGTTGGGTGCCTGCCAACTCAAACGACTGAGAATTCAGTTCTTAAGCACCGAACTGTCTATGACCGCGTTGGTGCCACGCGGCGCACATTCAAGCGCCGGGCTCGAACAGCGTCACGGCCAAGGTGTCGACGCGACGCGGCAACAGCTTCTCGGCAAGGAAGGCATCCGCGATGCGCTGCTGCTCGGCCAAGCCTGCGTGCACCACAGGGCGCACCTGGTAGCTGCGCCGCGCATTCGCCTGCTCGATGGTCGCCGCGTCCAGGCCCCACACCGGTGCGAGCACGGCGGCCGCTTCGGCCGGGTTCTGCTTGATCCAGCGACCGGCCTTCTCCAGCTCCGCGTAGACCGCGCGCAGCACATCGGGCCGCGCCTGCGCATAGCGCGTGCGTGCGAGGTAGTAGCGCTGGTACGACGCAATGCCGGTGCCGTCGGCCAGCACGCGCGCCTGCGTCTGGCGCTGCGCGGCGGCGAGGAACGGGTCCCACACCACCCAGGCGTCGATGGCGCCGGTCTCGAAGGCCGCGCGACCGTCCGCCGGCGTGAGGTAGGCCGGCTCGATGTCCTTGAACGACAGGCCGGCCTTCGCGAGCGCGGCGATCAGCAGGTAGTGCGAGCCGGCCGCCTTCGCGAAGCCGACCTTGCGGCCCTTGAGGTCCGCGACCTTCCTGATCGGCGAATCGGCCCGCACCAGGATTGCCTGCGCCGACGGCGACGGCGCCTCCTGCGCGACGAAGGTGAGCTGCGCGCCGGCGGCCTGCGCGAACACCGGCACCGTGTCGGCCACATCGGCGCTGAAGTCGAGGTTGTCGAGGTTCAGCGCCTCCAGCAAGGGCAGCCCGCTGGTGAACTCATGCCAGCTGAGCTTCACGCCCAGCGGCGCGAGGCGTTTCTCCAGCGTGCCTTGCGCCTTGAGCAGCGCGATCAGCGTCGATGATTTCTGATAGCCGAGTCGCAAGGTGTCGGAAGCCCCACCCGCCTGCGCCAGCGCCTGCGTTGCCGCGAGCGAACCCAGCAAGCCGAGCACGCCCCGGCGCGTGAATGCGTGCGCCATCGCCGTCACCACGAGTGCGCCAGCAGCACGTGCGACGGTGCGTTCGCGGGCGCATTGAAGCGCAGGCGCTTCAGCATGCGGATCGATAGCGAACGACGCGGCGCACGCGGCGCCACATGCCAGGCCGATGCCGTGACGGCAATCACCCGGTGTGCCCGGTCGACGGGCGAAATCTCTGCAAGCTGTGTCATCGTGACTTCCACCTGAAGCGGGCCGGCGGCCCGCGCGTCACGAGATTCTGCGAAGGTGCGCCCGCAAAGCCAAAGAAGGAATTCGGCTATGCAGATTCGGTTTGCGAGGGTCGTCGGGGGCGGCAAGCAAAGCATTCGGTTACCGTTGCGGAGGGCCCGGGCGAGCGGGTTTTCGCTCTACATTCGTGGCCCCTGGGCCGAGTCGGCGCGCTGGCCAGCCAATGGCCGCCGCTCGCCGTGACCCTGGGCCATGCCAATTGAAAAGGGTTCGATGAACAAGAAGTCCGGGCGCATTGCGCTCGCCATCCTTTCGGGTCTCGCGGGTGCGACGCACGTCTTGCCGGTCGGTGCGCAATCCGCCGCACCACCAGGCAACTACGCGAGCGATCGTGCGGCCGGCAAGGTCGCGAGCGCCGAAGCCATCGGGCGCGAGGCTGGCTGGCCACGCACCATCAAGACCGCGGGCAACGTCACGCTCATCGTCTTCGAGCCGCAACTGGACAGTTGGGACGGCGCCAACCTGGTGGGTCGCTCGGCGGTGCAGGTCGAGATCGGCACCGACCGGCCGGAAACGCGCTACGGCATCGTCAGCTTCAATGCGCGCACGCTGACCGACAAGGGCACGCGGGTGGTCACCGTCGACAGCGTGCAGTTCGCCAAGGTGGACTTTCCCTCGTCCACCGCGGCGCAGACGAAGGCATGGAGCGATGCGATCGCGAAGGACCTCACCGGCCGCTCGCGCACCATCGCGCTGGACCGGCTGGAGGCCGCGTTGTCGATCACCGAGGAACAGCGGCCGCAGCAACGACAGCCGCTGCGCAACCAGCCGCCGCGCATCGTGTTCTCGAGCGTGCCGGCGATCCTCGTTTCCGTCGATGGCGAGCCGCGCTACGGCGCGATGCAGGGCACGCCGTTCCAGCGCGTGCTCAACACCCGGCCGCTGGTGCTGCGCGACAGCACCGGCACGCACTACCTCAAGGTGTTCGACGGCTGGATGAGCGCACCGGCGCTGGCCGGGCCGTGGCAGGTGCTGAACGCGCCCGCCGCCTCGCTCGCCCGCGCCTTCAAGCAGGCCAGCGACGCGCATGCGATCGACCCGCTGACGGGGCAGAGCACGGCCGACCGGCCCGCGCCATCGCTGTCGGGGCTGGTGCCGTCGATCGTCGTGGCGCAGTCGCCCACCGAACTCATCGTGACCGACGGGCCCGCGCGGCCCGTGCCGCTGGCCGGCACGCAGCTGCTCTACGTCGAGAACACGACCGGCAACATCTTCAAGGACATGCTCGACAACCGCACCTATGTGCTGGTCGCGGGTCGCTGGTTCCGTGCGGCATCGGAGGCGGGCCCGTGGGAATACGTGGCGGCGAATGCCTTGCCACCGGAGTTCGCGCAGATCCCCGACGACAGCCCGAAGGAGAACGTCAAGGCCTCGATCGCCGGCACCTCGCAGGCGCGCGAGGCGGTCATCGCGGCATCGGTGCCGCAGACGGCGGCGGTGAAGGTTTCAGGCACTGCGCTGAAGCGACCCATCTTCGACGGCGCGCCGGTGTTCAAGCCCATCGAAGGCACCGCGCTGTCCTACGTCGCCAACTCGCCCACCGCCATCATCCGCGTGAGCGACAACGCCTTCTACGCGGTCGAGAACGGCGTGTGGTTCACCAGCGGCTCGGTGACGGGGCCATGGTCGGTCGCGCGCTCGGTGCCGGCGGCGATCTATGCGATCCCGTCGAGTTCACCGCTGCACTACGTGACCTTCGTGCGCATCTACGAGGCCACGCCCGACGTCGTCTACACAGGCTACTCGCCGGGCTACATGGGCTCGTACGTGGACCCGGTCAGCGGCGTGGTGGTGTACGGCACGGGCTACTACTACGACCCGTGGATCGGCAGCTACTGGTATGGCGCGCCGGTGACCTACGGCTATGGCGCCGCGGTCGCGTACACGCCGTGGACCGGCTGGGCGGTGGCCTTCGGCCTGGGCTGGGCCTGGGGCGCAGCGACCGTGGCGACGGGCTGGGGCTGGGGGCCCTACCCCTACTGGGGGCCGTGGGCGGCGCCGGTGTGGGGCGGCGCGGCTTTCGGGCCGCGCGGGGGCGCCGTCGCGTGGGGGCCGGGCGGATGGGCGGGCTACTCGGGGAACATCTACAGCCAGTGGGGATCACGGGCCAGCGTGTCGCGCGTGGGCGGCGGCTACAACGCCTGGACCGGCAATGCCTGGGCCGGGCAGGTCGGATCTTCCTACAACTCGCGCACCGGCATCGCGTCGGCGGGGCAGCGCGGTGCGGTCGGCAATGTCTACGCCGGGAACTACGCGGCAGGTGCGCGCGGCGTGGCGGCCGGGCCGGGCGGTGCTGTCGCGGTCGGGGGGCGCGGCACGGCGGGCAATGCGTACACGGGCAACGAGGTGTCGGGCGGGCGTGGCGCGGTCTACAACCCCAACACCGGCAATGTCACCGGCTACGCACGTGCCACGGGCGAAGGCGGCGGCACCGTCGCGCGCGTCGGCAACGACGTCTATGCGGGGAAGGACGGCAACGTCTACCGGAACACCGGCGATGGGTGGCAGCAGCACACGCAGGGTGGCGGCTGGTCGTCGGCGAGCGGACCGGCCATGCGCGAGGGCGGTGCGGGTGCTGCGGGTGCTGCGGGATTTGCTGGCGCGGGCGGCGGGGCCGGCGGGACGGCTGCGGGAGGTGCGGGCGCCAACAGTGCCCGCATCGAGCAACTCAACCGCGACCTCAACGCCCGCGACTTCGGCGGGCAACGCGCGCAGAACCTGCGCCAGTCCTCCATGGGCATGGACCACTCATGGGGCGGCGGCGGCGGGCAGTTCCGTGGTGGCGGCGGTGGCGGCTTCCACGGCGGGGGTGGCTTCCGGGGCGGTCGTCGCTAGCGGGGCTAGTACGGCAGATCGCCCTGGATCGTCGTGCGATACAGCTTCCGCCGCAGTTCATCCGGCGTGCCCGCCGCGAGGTGCATCAGCGAGCGGTTGTCCCAGAACACGAGGTCGTGCGGCTTCCATTGGTGGCGGTAGACGAACTCGGGCTGCACGCTGTGCGCGAACAGTTCGGCCAGCAACGCATCGCCCTCATCCCTCGGCAGGCCGACGATGCCGGTCGTGAAATGCTCGCTGACGAACAGCGCCTTGCGGCCGGTCTCCGGATGCGTGCGCACCACGGGCTGGATGGCCGGCGCGACCTTGTCGATCTGCTCCTGCGAGAGCTTCGGCCGCCACGGGTTTTTTGAGCGCAGTTCCTCGTACTTCGCCAGGTAGCTGTGCTCGGCCTTGAGCGGCAGAAGGCGTTGCTGCATCGACGGGCTCAAGGCTTCCCAGGCCAGATGCTGGTCGGCGAACAACGTGTCACCGCCTTCGCTCGGCAACTCCTGCGCGTGCAGCAGCGAGCCGAGGCTGGGCTTGTCCTTGTACGAGATGTCGGAGTGCCAGTACGCGCCCGCGTCGCCGAGGCCGATCGGCTCGCCGTTCTCCTTGATGTTGGAGACGATGAGGATCTCGGGATGGTTCTCCAGGTGGTACTGGTGCAGCACATGGATCTCCAGCGGGCCGAAGCGGCGGCTGAAGGCGATGTGAGCCTCGGGCGAGACGTCCTGGTCGCGGAACACGACGACATGGTGATCGAGGTGCGCGCGGTGGATGCGGGCGAAGTCGGCGTCGTTGATAGGCCTGGAGATGTCGAGGCCGATGATCTCCGCGCCCACGGGCGCGTCGAGCCGGCGGACTTCGAAGGCCTGCGCGGGGATGGAAGCAATGGCGGTCATGCGGGAAAGTCTAAGGCGGCAGCGCGCTGGCTGCCGAGGGACGCGGGACTGCGCGGCTTGCTTACACGGTGCCTGAGAGGAAGCCCCCGATCAACGCGGCGGCCGCGACGACCAGGATGCTCAGCGCCAGGTCGCGCAACGCGGTGCCCAACGAATGGCGCTCCTGCGGATCGGCGGCGAAGTCTTCGGTGCGAACGGGGGAAAGCATGGGCGGATTCTGCGGATGGCCGGGACTTTGGGGAACGATGGAGTTGTCAGTTGCATATAACTGAAACGACCGAGGCGAGGGCTCCACGTGCAGGGGACGATGGCCCTGTGGCCCGCTGGCCCGGTGCACGCTTGGCCTATCTTGGGGCCGATGGCAACTCAGGGTAGGCCCGCATGGCCCACGCATCAAAGTCAAAGGCCTTGAAGAATTCCTCCTTGGTCTTCCACTTCACCACCCCGTCAGGGGTGCCGTAGGCCATCTCGGCATCGTCCAGGCGCTCGTTGCGCATGGCCGAGCCAAGCTTGGTATTCCAGCCAATGGCGACCAGCTCGGGATTGCCGGCATCGTCGTAGTCCCAGACGCGATAGTGGAGCTTGTTGGTCTTGACTTTCAAGCCGACAAGGCCACTCAGCCTTTCATCGTAGAAGCCGCCGCTGTTCTTGTACTTGCCGACAAAGCCGAGATTGATGACGCGCTTGAGCCTGCCTTGGTCATCGTATTTTTCCTGGCGAATGGTTCGGTCGAAACCGGTATAGAAGCGCTCGCGCAGAACATGCACGTTTGCCGGATAGAACTCCACCAGCTTGACGCCTGAAAGCACATCTGTTTCGCGCCTGCGGTCATGCCGGTAGAGTTGCTCCATGTCGGTGAGAACCGATGCCGGGACCGGCTGCTTGGTGAAGTAATACTCGATGGGAGGCAACTTGCCACTGTCATACGGGTACTTGGTGTTGTCGCTTTGGTCTTTGGGCCCAACTCGCACACCACCCAGGATTTCTACCAAGCCCTTGCCTGATTCGACTTTGGCGTAGCCGGTGTAGGGCTGCGCATCGTCTAAGGGACCGACAAAATCAATTCGATCTTCCCACGTGCCGTCTTTGCTGGCGTAATGCTGCTGCGCCCAAACAGTCACGGGCTCGCCCTTGTAGTCGGCATAGCGAAACGCGCGCCAATAGTCCTTGAGGTCAGGATCACCCGTGGGGCAAACGTCGCGCGTGTTGGCCGCAACGTAGAGCAGTAGTTGGTTTTTTACGTTGTAACGAAAGCATTGACGGTCAAATGTCTCCGTTGGCAAGGGCAACACTTTGAAAGTCTCCTGAATTCTCCCAACCTTGTCATATAGAAAGACCGTTGCACTCCCAAAATAGTGAGACTGCATAAGCGGGCGCAGACTCGCATTGCCGGATTGGTACTTCGCCGTTTGAGCGATCTTCAATGGATCCGTCGACTCATCCCTCGCACGCCACTTCTCTTGGCGGCAAATTCTCCAATTGCCTTTCGAATCAAGTTCGTAATATGAAATCCAGCCTTCCGTGTTCGCGGGCAACGTCCCATCGCTCCTTTCGAGCATTTCGGGGGGCGGTGGGGGAGCAAAAGGTTGGAAGTTCTGGCCACTGGAAGGATCGCCTGCAAACTGTGTACCAGATAACGACTGTTGATATCCGATCAGCATCTTCACTCCTACCTTGGGTGATTCCAACCAATTTGCCGGATTGTTGCAGGCCGCCATCACGGGGCCGCAGATCAGCATCACTGCGATCGCAGCCAACTTGAAAAAAATGCCGATTGTTGCTCTCATGTGTGTCCGCCCTCCCGAGGCAAGGTCTGGTGGTTGTCCTGGGCAATGTCGATGGACTTGTACTTGAAGACACCGCCGTCCACGTCTGCGCCTTCCCCCCAATTGAGCGGCATCAGAACAAAGAAGCCGCAAACGTTGCTCTTTAAATGGCCGATCGCCTTGTCGATGTCGTGCACTGTCCTGCGTTCGTAGGTCACATAGCGATGGGCGAAATCGCTTTTTGGTATGCGAAGGCTCTCTCGCTGGTTCGGCATCAAGTTCGAGGTCATAGCGGGGGCACCACGCCACGAAACTCCTCGCTCATGCGCTCGATCTGGACTTCGATTCGCTGGAGAATTGGTCTATTGGTCGCTGACCCGATGCCCAATGAACGCGCACTTTCCTTTGGGGGCTCCCATGTCGCTCGTTGCTTTTCGTAGACATTCAATCGATCCAGTGCGTCACCTGCTGCTGCTGCCGGATAGGGTTGGTTGTAGCAGGCCAAGACATCCTCGAATCCGCGCATGCTGTTGCGAGGTATTTGCGGAAAGACAGCTTCGAAGGCACGAGCGTTGCCTTCGGCAATCGTCTGAATGGCTTTCACAGATGCCGGGTGACACGGCCTATCTAGTACTGTTTGCCAGTCGACGTCCGTGGTATCCCTGAATTTCTTTGGTGTGGTTTTCAGCTTCGGAGGATTCTGCTGAATCGGCTCCAAGTTCAAATTCTCACGCTCTGCACGCTTGGTTGATTCGAAGTATTTTTTGTCGTCCAAAGCAAACCCGAAGTGCTTCTCCCACAAACTGCGCCGCAGTTCCCTCGCAAACTTGCGCGTCGGTACTGTGTGAGCTCCGCCCAGATCCTTGACTTCTATGCCATCGTTGTCCACGACAACAGCAGCGATTTCCGTATCGCCATTGCCCGTCAGGCTGCGATCATTTATGTTGGCACTTCCTACGATGGCGACCGCGTCGTCAACGATCAGCAGCTTGGAATGGATGTAGACCTGCTCGGTGATGACGTACCGGCCAATCTCGCGCGAGAAGTCCTCGCGCCACGTCTTCGGGTCTCGCGCATATTGCACCGCTACCCCATAACTGCGCATGTTGAGCACCGTCAGGTAGCGATTCCAGCCCTCGTTCTGGCCGGTATGTTTCTTGATCGCACGCTTGATCTGCCCGATGAGACTCTTTTCGCCGTGGTGGATCGTTGCGAGCGCCAGCCAGTGTTGTTTCCAGACCGAGCCATCCGTAATTGCGCCTTCGGGATGCACCGGCAGCACCAAATACACATGGAACGGGGTGCCCGCGGCGATGTGCGCCTCGATGCGCTCCGCAAGCACATCCACGATGGTGTTTTTGATCCCGTCGTTCTCATTGCCGGCCTTGCTGCTGTCGACCTTGCCACCGCATGCAGTACCGAACCTGGAGATAAAGAACTGGGTTTCGATATAGACGTAGCAGTCGGCGCTGCGGATGCAGTTGACCATCGCATTGAGGATGTTGGCCTGATGCTCGGTTCGCCACTCCAAAATTCCTCTCCCCACTCGTGCGCCCAAGGTCTTGTCCTGAAACAGTTGGACATCGTCAGGGACACCCTCCAAGGATTCCTGTGCCAGATGCCGATTGGACACTGACCGCACGATTTGCACCGTCGCCCCGCCCGGCTTGGAATTCTGCGAGTCGCGAAGCAAGCCAGCGCCGCCGCAGGCTTCGAGCCAAGCAATATCGATCCGGCCGGGCTTGCTGACGGACTCGCGCTTGAAATCAGGCAAGGCAGAACGGCCGACCGATCTGCCTCGCGTGAAATAGGCGCCGACACCGACACGGGCGTTCCACCGTCTCACAAAATTTCGATGCATGTCCACGACCGCCGGTCCCACGAGCTTTATGTGCACGTCCTGCCATGGCATGCGCGGTTGGCACCCTTCGTCGATCAGGTTCTCGTAGGACTTTGAAAAACCTTGCGCTACCAACTCCTCCTCATGAGGAGCCATGCCGCGGAGCTTGGTCGCACACGGGTTGTACATCTCGTTCAGCACATAGCGGGATGGGTCAACCACGACGTCAAACTCTGGTGTCGAATAGCGGCCGTAACTCAGATCAATGCCGCCGATAAATCCTGTATTGCCATCGATGACTACAAATTTCTGGTGATGGGAATAGTCGATCGAATCCTGCTGGGCGCTTGTCGGAGCCTGAAGCAATACGATGACCTTGCCTGGATAGCTGTTGTTGTTGATTGCGTTGATCTGGCTCGAGACCATGCCATCGCGAGTGCCCGGCGCCATCGCGTCCGCAAAGCTTCTATAGAGCAGCACCCGTATCTGCACTGGCTTGGTTTGGACGATGCTTTTGATGACTTCGATCAATCGCCCCGGGTGACCCTTTTCGCCACGCTGAGCCAGTTCGACATCAAAGGCCATCTGCCAGTCGGCGATCCAGATGAACCGTTCCGCTGACTTCATTGCTTTCAGGATCTGCGCGAACGCCTCAGCGCCGGAATCCAGGCGTTCCACCTTGTTGCCAGGCATCGGCAGGGCAAACTGCCGTTCGTTGCAAAAGTACTGACCTGAATCGGCCAATTTGGTATCGAGATCGAGCGACAGGGTCGCCTGCTGGGGCAGTGGTGCATTCATGCGTCAGGCCTTGATTTCGGTCTTCGGGGCCGCCCTGAGCGAACACTCGTAGTCTTGCTCGACCCATGCACGGGAAACTTCTTTCTGAACATCGGATTGAAGTTCTTGCGACGTGGGTGCGTAGTTGAGGGCGTCCAGGATCTTTCGATGTTCCGTGTCACCGAGACCGCTTGTGAACGAGTCAAAGGCAAGCGGCGTTGCATTGGCGCCCGACACCAGCCACACCGCGCCGCTCCCACGTTGCACAGCGGCCCAAATGCTCTTTCTCTGGTACTCGTTCAGCACGCATTCGCCCTGCGCTGTCGACACGCCGTTTGCCATCGACTCGCGCCACATTTTTCGGTTCAAGGCCATGAGCCTGTCCTCAGGGTCAACCGCCCCTTTCAGCAAGACCACCGACCACTCACGATCCGGCAATGGAACTCCTTGCTTGCCGGGGATGTCCTTGAGAGTCAGGCCGAAATTTGGCTTCTCTGGCGGCAACCCGCTTTTCGAGAAAGACGGCAATGAATAGGCCTTGTTCGTCGGCCCAGCCAACTTCCTTTGCAAGGTGTAGTACGTAATCGTCCCCGGGCACTGAAACGTGATGTCCCCGTTCTCCATCACGATCGAAGCGCCTTGCGCGGTCGCCACCCTGATCTTCTTCTTGGCAGCGATCTCCACGGTCTTCGACGTGCTGGCGATCTTCAGCTTGTCTTTCGCCTGCACCTTGAGTTCATCGTGCTGGGCCTGGAAGTCCAGGTCGTCCTGGGCCGCGATGATGGCGAGCCCTGCCTCCGCATCGGCCTTCTGCGCACCCGCGAGGACGCCGATGGCCTGGCCACTGTGGATGCGCAGCACGTCGGTCAATGCGAAGTTCAGGTCGCCTCCCGTCGCGAGAGTCGCGGTCTCGCCGGCCACCATCTGCACATGCTGCCCGGCTACCATCGCCAGCCCGCCCTTGGCCGCCATCGCGATCACCGCGTCCGTGGCATGCGGGACCTTGTCCTTGCCCGTCGATGTGTTCTTGTCAGCCGCGTCGGCGCTGGCATCTTCCAGGCTCTGGCCGGCCACCATGCCGCTGACGGCCTGCTGCATGGCCGCGAAAGGGGCCCTGGCCTTGTCGAGGATGGATTCGTCGGGCTTCGTCGCGCCGACGTGGCCGGCCATCTGCACGGTGAGGTGGGTCTTGGCGGCACCGCTCAGGGCCTGGCCGAGTTGGCTGACCTGCTTCATCAAGGCCATGCCGGGGGCGAAGTCACCGGTGGGTTCCAGCGTCGTGCCGCCCTGGCCGTGGTAGGTGCTCAGCAGGACGCCCTTGCCGCCTCGCAGCGACGCGTAGGCATCGGTGCGCAGTTCCAGGCCCTGGCCGCGGAAGCTGCCGCGGTAGTTGTCCTTCTGGTGGATGAGGTGGCCCAGGTTCAACTGGCTGTGGGCGGTGCTGGCGTGCAGTTGAATCCGCAACTGGCTGTCGGAGTCGTCGAAGACGAGTTGGCTGAAACCCGCGCCGCCGAATTCCTTGGTCTTGAAGCCGGTGAGCGCTGCCGTATTGCGGTGTCCCTTGGCGTCGGCGCTGGCGCCGTGCCAGGCGGGCGCGTTGCCGGTGGACTCCCCGTTGGCGAGGTTGGCCTGCCCGCTCGCGGCGGCGTCGCTGGCCTGGGCGAAGACGCTGGTACTGCCTTCCGCCTTCGCTTCGCCTCCGGGGGAGGGAGCGGCGCCGCCTTCGCCGCGGCCGTTGTAGACCCCGCCGACGACGATGGGCTGATCGATGTCGCCGTCGACGAAGCGCACGAGCGCCTCCTGGCCGATGCGCTGGAGCCACTGCCAGCCCATGCCGGGGCCGGCTTGGCGCTGGGCGCTGCGGACCCACCGGGTGGTCTTGTTGTCGTCGCGGGCTTCCTCCGGGCGTTGCCAGTGGAAGCGAACGCGGATGTCGCCGCGGGCGTTGCAGTAGAGCTCGTCGGCGCCGCTGGGGCTGGTTTCTCCAGCGGGGCCGACGACGATGGCGCTCTGGACGCCGTGCACGGTCGGCTTGCTGTGCAGGCGGGCGCCGTTGGCGGCGAGGACTGCGGGACGCCAGGGGCGGGCTTCGTGTACGCCGGTGAAGGCGTTGGCGTAGCCGGTGGTCTGGGCAGTGGCGAGGGAGCGGGGGTCGGGCTGGATGTCGGGCAGGGAGTTGACCTGCAAGTTGGGCCGTGGACGGGCTTCGCTTGGGTCGGATGACTGGACCTTACGGCCCATGGGTACGAGGCCGAAGATATCGGCTTCAGCGGTGACGCCATGGAGTGCGTGCGTGTTCGTCCCCGGTGTATCGAAGACAAGGTACGGCAGCAGGCCGCCGAGCTGAGCGGCAATCGACGCGGCGGTGTCGCGCGGCAGGTTGTTGATGCCCACGTGTTCCACGGCATCGAGCAGCAGGTGCGGGGGCTTGGCCAGGCCCAGGGCGGGGGCCTGGGTGATCTCGATGCGGGTGCCCGCGCGCATTGTGCGCACGGTGCTGTGGCCCAGCAGCATGTCGGCGCGGCATTCGGCGGCTTCCATGAGGAGGTCGGCGTAGCGCTGCACCGTGCGGCCATCGTTCCAGTTGCGGGCCTGGTCGTTCAGGCCATGGACGTCGTCGTATTCGAGGCGCGGGGCGTGCGGGCCGCCGACCGGATATCGGGTGGGAGCTGCGCCGTTGATCTGGCGCTTGCTGTCGACGTGCCAGGTGCTCAGGTGGACCTGCGCGACAGGTTGGCGCAGGCGTCGTCCCAGGGCCTGGATGGCGTCGCTTTGTTCCTGGGAGCTTTTGCGATGGAAGCGGATGGGGGAGGAAGGGTCGGCCGGTTGCTCGTTGGCAGAGAAGATGATGAGCTTGTGGCCCAGGGGGGCGGACGGGTCTTCCTCGATACGCCAGGCCAGGCCTTCTTCGGCCAGCAGGCGGGAGAAGAAGTCGAAATCGCTTTCCCGGTATTGGGTGCAGTACGTTCGTTCGGGTGCGTCGGCGAGGAAGCCGTGTGCTTCGGGGGAAAAGTCCCAGGCGAGGTCGCTCGCGTAGGGGGCGAGGATCTGCTCGATGATGTCGCCCACCGTGCGGCGCTGGAAGACCTGGCTGCGCGCTTGCTGGGTGGCCAGCCAGAGGGCGGGCACGACGGTGAGGCGGTAGCGGGCCAGGCCCCCGTCTGCGCCGAGCGATTCGGCCGCGCGGATGAGACCGCTGCGGCGCACCACCTGGCCGTTGGCCAGGACGCTGAGGAGGGTGAGCGATTCGCCGACGAGGGCCTTGTGGGCGAGGTGCGCGTCCAGGCTCAGGCAGACGATACGCAACTGGAACAGGCCGCTGATGGCTTCGCGCTGGACCCAGCCTTCGACGCGCAGTGCATCGATGGAGGTGGACTGGTTGCTGCCGCCGGATTCGAGCCGGTACAGGCGGTTGGCCTGGCTGAGTTCGGCCCAGACGCTCGCAACGTCAATGCCGGCCACTGGCATCGGCTTTTGCATGACTTCTCTCCCTGATACGCACGGTGCCGGGGGCGGCCCGTGTCTTGGAGGCTGAGTCTAACTTCGCGGGGAGAGAACCTTTTGCCTCCTTTTGAGGAGGCGCCGAACCCGTTGCGCAGAAGTACCGGGAATTTGCAGGCGGGCAGCCTGCGCCCCTCCGGCCAGCCCCTTGATGGGTCTTACCACCCCGGCACGCGCGCCTCGATTAACCCCGTTCAACAGGCCCGCCCGTACAAGCTCCCACGGTCAATGTCGACCGGCCTGCGAGGAGCCCTTCATGTCCCATCCTGTCGCCGCCCTGCCGCCCTGCGCGGCCGGCCTGTTGAACCGCCGCCTGCTGCTCGGCCTGCCCGCCGCGGGCCTGCTGGTGGCCTGCGCGATGCCGACATGGTCGCGATCGCAACCGGATTCGAGCTGGCTGCGCGTCGAGGTGCAGGACCGCGACAGCGGCGCAACGCTCCCGGTCTACACAGCCGCCGACGGCCAGCGCTACGTGGCCGGCCGGACCGGTGCGCGCTACGGCGTCACGCTGCGCAACCTGCGCGGCGAGCGCATCCTGGTCGTGATGTCGGTGGACGGCATCAACGTGCTGAATGGCAAGACCGCCGGATGGGACCAGGACGGCTACGTGCTGGGCGCGCGTGCCGCCGGCCAGATCGACGGATGGCGCAAGAGCGATCGCGAAGTCGCGGCCTTCGAATTCACCGCGCCCGGCGACGCCTATGCCTCGCGCACCGGACGCCCGTTCGACCTCGGTGTGATCGGCCTTGCGGTGTTCGGCGAGCGGCGGCCCGAGCCGCGCCCGATGCCCAGGCCACCGATGATCCCGGCCCCGATGCAAAAGGACAGCAGCGCCGCAAGCGAGGCCGCGCCTTCTGCACGCGCTGAAGCACCGGCCGGCGCCCCCCAGCCATCGGCCGCTGGCGCCGCCAACGACGCGGCTGCGCCTTCCACGCTGGCCCGCCGCGATCGCGCACCGCTGGAAGACCAGAAGCTGGGCACCGGCCACGGCCAGCGCGAGGAATCCATCGTCACGCACACCCGCTTCGTGCGCGCACGCAGCACGCCCGACGAGGTGATTGCACTGCGCTACGACAGCCGCGCCAACCTGATCCGCATGGGCGTGATTCCCGGCCCGGACGACCGCCAGGCGCGCCCGCCGCGGCCATTCCCGCAGAACCCGCAGGCGAGCTACGTGCCCGACCCGCCGCCGCGTTATTGACCGGGGTGCTCAGCGCTTTGCAGCGCGGTAGAGGCCTTCGACCTTCGGCACGTTGGCTTCGAGGATCTTGATGCGGTCGGTGCCGCTCGGGTGGGTCGACAGGAAGCTCAACCCGCCCGACGACTTGCTCGCCTCCGCCATCTTCTTCCACAGCGTGATCGAGGCCTTCGGGTCGTAACCGGCGCGCGCCGCGATCTCGAGCCCCACTAGGTCGGCATCGGTCTCGTCATTGCGGCTGAACTTCAGCGTGATGAGCTGCGTCGCGCCGCGCGCCGCCAGGTCGCCCATCTGGCCCAGGCCCAGCAGTTGCGCGCCGATCGACAGCGCCGCGCCCGTACCCGCGTTCTTCGCCATGCGCGCCCGGGCGTGCTCGCGCAGGGCATGCGCCATCTCGTGACCCATCACCATCGCGATCTCGTCGTCGGTGAGCTTCAACTGGTCGATGATCCCGGTGAAGAAGGCAATCTTGCCGCCCGGCATGCAAAAGGCGTTGATCTGCTTGCTGCCGATCAGGTTGACTTCCCATTTCCACTGACGGGCGCGCGGATTCCACTGGCCGACAAAAGGAATCAGCCGCGCCGCAATGGCGCGCAGGCGCTGCAATTGCGGATTGCCGTCACCGGCCAACGCGCCCTTGGCACGAGCCTGCGCCATCAACTGGCTGTATTGCTGCGTGCCGGCCTGCTCGATCTCGTCCGCCGACACCAGGTTGCGCGCCATCGATGCCTCGCCGACATTGACCTGCGCGAGCGCGGGCCCGGCGATGGAGGCACCTCCCGCGAGCAGGAATGCGCGGCGCGCGAACAGCGGACCTTCGGGATTGCCGGTGGAATTGAAATGGCGGCGTGAACACATGCGGGAATAATAGTCAGCACGCCCTGCTCGCCATTCATGTCCCTACCTTCCGCCGACCCCACCCTTCCCGCTTCACAAGTCGATGTGGCTTTGCCATCGCGACTGGATCCCCCGCGAGGGGCGGGCCGGGCACAGCCGGGCGCTGGGGGCTCGGAAGATCGCAAGCTCCCTTGGCGCGACACCCTCAAGGTCTACCTCGAACCGGCCACGCTGCGCATGCTCGCGCTGGGCTTCTCGGCGGGGCTGCCATTGCTGCTGGTGCTCGGCACGCTGAGCTTCCGGCTGCGCGAGGCCGGCATCGACCGCGCCACCATCGGCTTCCTGAGCTGGGTCGGTCTGGCCTATGCCTTCAAGTGGGTGTGGGCGCCGCTGGTCGACCGGCTCCCGCTGCCGCCGCTGACCACGCTGCTCGGCCGGCGCCGAGGCTGGTTGCTGTTCGCGCAGGGGCTGGTGGTCGCCGGCCTGGTCGGCATGGCGCTCAACGACCCGCGCGACGGCTTGCATCCCCTGGTCTGGTGCGCGTTGCTCGCGGCCTTCGGGTCGGCCACGCAGGACATTGCGCTCGACGCCTTCCGCATCGAATCGGCCGCCACGCGCAAGCAGGCCGCGCTCGCCGCGGCCTACCAGACCGGCTATCGCCTCGCGATGATCTGGGCGGGTGCCGGTGTGCTGTGGGTGGCGGCATGGGCCGAGGCGAGCGACGCCGCCGGCTACCAGAACGCCGCGTGGCGCACCGCCTACCTGGTGATGGCGGCATCGATGTCGGTGGGCGTGCTGACGGTCCTGTTGTCGCCCGAGCCGGCGCCCCGCGTGCTCGCGCCGACGAAGAATGCCGCCGAGTGGCTGCAAAGCGTATTGATCGAACCCTTCGCCGACTTCATCCGCCGCTACAAGTGGCAGGCCGCGCTGATCCTGTCGCTGATCGCCATCTATCGCATCAGCGACGTGGTGATGGGCATCATGGCCAACCCGTTCTACGTCGACATGGGCTTCACCAAGGACGAGGTGGCCACGGTCAGCAAGATCTTCGGCGTCATCATGACGCTGGTGGGCGCATTCGTCGGCGGCGTGCTGTCGATGCGATTCGGCGTGATGCGGGTGCTGATGCTCGGCGCGGTGCTCAGCGCGGCCAGCAACCTGCTGTTCGCCTGGCTGGCCACGCGCGGGCACGACCTGCGGGCGCTGGTGGCGGTGGTGTCGGCCGACAACCTCGCGGGCGGTATCGCGTCGGCCGCGTTCATCGCCTACTTGTCGAGCCTCACCAACATCAACTATTCGGCCACGCAGTACGCGCTGTTCAGCTCGATGATGCTGCTGCTGCCCAAGTTCATCGCGGGGTATTCGGGCGTGTTCGTCGACAGCTACGGGTACTCGACCTTCTTCACCGCCACCGCGCTGCTGGGCGTGCCGGTGCTGGTGCTGGTGGCGCTGGCTTCCAGGGCGCGGACCGCTTCCGAAAAGGGCTGATCAGAGCGTCCAGCCGCCGTCGATCCGCAGTAGAAAGATTCGACCCTTCAGCTGTGCAGCTTGCGGTGGACGGTGTGGTGCTGCAGCTTGTCCCAGTCCCAGTCGATGCCCAGTCCAGGCTCGCTGGACGGAATCGCCTGCCCGTTCTCCACGCGCATCCCGGTGTGCGTGACCAGGTCCAGTTGCGGGATGAACTCCAGCCAGCGGCTGTTGGGCACGGCGCAGCACAGCGCCACGTGGATCTCCATCAGGAAGTGCGGGCACACCGGCACGTTGAAGGCCTCGGCCATGTGCGCCACCTTGAGCCACGGCGTGATGCCGCCGATGCGGCCGACGTCGGTCTGCACGATGGAGCAGGCGCCGCTTTGCAGGTAGTCCTTGAACTGCGACAGGCTGTACATCGATTCGCCCACCGCGATCGGCACCGTGGTCGAGGCGCACAGGCGCTGGTGCGCCAGCACGTCGTCGGCGTGGATCGGCTCCTCGAACCAGGCGATGTCGTAGGGCTCGAAGCAGCGCGCGCGGCGGATCGCCTCGTCCAGGCTCAGGCCCTGGTTGGCGTCGGTCATCACGTCCCAGTCGTTGCCCACGGCCTCGCGCACGGCGGCGATGCGGCGCACGTCCTCGCCCACATGCGGCTTGCCGACCTTGAGCTTGGTGCCGCCGAAGCCGGCTTCCTTCGCCTTGAGCGCCTCTTCCACCAGTTGCGCCTGCTCGATGTGCAGCCAGCCGCCTTCGGTGTAGTAGAGCGGAATGCTGCTCTTGGCGCCGCCCGCGACGATGTGCAGCGGCAGCTTGGCCTTGCGGGCGCGCAGGTCCCACAGCGCCGTGTCGATGGCCGCCATGGCGATCGAGGTGATCGCGCCCACGGTGGTGGCGTGCACGCGATAGAACATGTCGCGCCAGATCTTCTCGACCTCTCCGGCTTCGCGGCCGAGGAGCATCGGCGCCAGATGGTCGTCGATCAGCTTGATGACCGACGAGCCGCCGGTGCCGATGGTGTAGCTGTAGCCGGTGCCGACCACGCCGTCCGCGTCGCGGATGCGCACCATGGGCGTCTCCTGGCACTCGAAGCTCTGGACGGCATCGGTGCGGACGACCTTGGGCTTCAGGTCGACCTTGAGCACCTCGATGGAAACGATCTTGGCCATGGAGACGGTCCTTTGCGGAATGAATTCTGGAGTAAACGTACTTTACATGCCATGTACGTTTACATCAACGCTTCATGAGCCAGAGTTGTCCTCTGTACAAAGTCAAGAGACCAGCGTATATATTGGATTCAGCGTGCAAGATACAAAACCAAGCCCCTCACTTCGACGGACTTCGCTCCCACCGCGGCGTGCCCCCGTGACGCCACCCGAAAGTTCGTCCGCTCCGCTGCTGGCAGACACCGTCTACCGCGTGCTGCGCCGGCACATCGAGGAGCGCCGCCTGCCCGAGGGCCTGGTGCTGGGCGAGGCCAACATCGCCAAGGAGCTCTCGGTGAGCCGCACGCCGGCGCGCGCAGCCTTGCAACGGCTGGCTGACGATGGCCTGTTGGTGGCGCATGACGGCCGCGGCCTGTTGGTGCGCTACGACGCGCCGTCGCCCGAGGCGCTGCGCATGGACTTGCGCGAAGCCGGGCTCAGCCTGGTCACGGCCGACGAAGACCACCTCGACTCATCGACCACGGCAGACCGCATCTATCCGAGCGTCGAGAAGGCGATCGCATCCTGCATGGCCTTCGGCCGCTTCTGGGTCAACCAGACCGCCCTGGCCAACCACTTCGGCATCAGCCGCACGGTGGCGCACGACGTGCTCACGCGGCTGGAGAAGGTGGGCGTGGTGTCGCGCGACCGCAATGCCCGCTGGTATGTCGAGCCGCTGACCCCAACCAAGGCGCAGGAGCACTACACCTTGCGCGCACTGCTCGAACCCGAGGCCCTGCTGCTGGCGTATCCACGCATGGGCAAGGCCCGCATCGAGGAATGCTGGCAACGGCTCATCGCCTCCATCCAGGCGCCGGCCACGCTCGACGCCGCCGGCTTCGACCACATCGAGCGCGACCTCCACGTCGACCTGATCCACCTTTGTCCGAACGCCCAGATGGTCAAGGTGATCCAGGAAAGCCAGATGCCGCTGATCGCCACGCACTACACGATCGAGCGCTACGGCGATTCGGAGCAGATCGGCCAGTCGATGCTGCAGCATCTGTCGGTGCTGACGCCCCTGATGGAGCAGAACCCCCAGCGCGCGGCTGAGGCGCTGCGCTACCACCTGCAACAGGCCGCCGAGGTGACGATCCCGCGAATCGCCAACCTGCCCGCCTTGCGGCCGGACCAATACCCGGGCTACCTCTCCCCCGCAGCCTGAAACCCACCTCCGAACGCGCCTTCGCCGCGCTCGCACTGGTTTCATGCGCCTCGGAAGAGGCTCGGCATCATGGCGCACTGATCGGGAGCCCGGGGCCTTGGGTATGGCAAAACACCCACGCAGAAAGCCTTCGTGAACTGGTACCCTTTCGGGCTACCTCCCTCCGGCTTTCCCCTTTACCTCCTACCTCGTGCCCTCCAGGATTCCGCCACTTCACATCAGCGCCTTCACCGCCACCTCGGCGCTCGGCGTCGGCAAGGCGCCGCTGCTCGCCGCGCTCGAACAAGAGCGCAGCGGCCTGCGCGCCAATGACTTCGGCGATGCCCCGCTGCCCACATGGATCGGCCGCGTCGACGGCCTCGAAGACATCCGCCTGCCCGAGCCGCTCGCGGCCTGGGACTGCCGCAACAACCGGCTGGCCTGGCTCGGCCTGCATGCCGATGGCTTCATGGAGGCAGTGGCCGCCGCGCGCGCGCGTCATGGCGCGGCGCGCATCGCGCTGATCCTCGGCACCTCGACCTCGAGCATCGGCGAAACCGAGTTCGCGTACACCCAGCTGACCGCAGACCGCCAGTTCCCGCCCGAGCAGCGCCGCGCCGCCGTGCACACGCCGCATTCGCTGGCGATGTTCGTGCAACAGGTGCTGGAACTCGAAGGTCCTTGCGAAACCATCTCGACCGCCTGTTCGTCCAGCGCCAAGGTGTTCGCCTCCGCGGAACGCCTGATCCGCCTGGGCCTGGTCGATGCGGCCGTGGTCGGCGGTGTCGACACGCTCTGCGGCAGCGTGCTGTTCGGCTTCAACTCGCTTGAACTCGTGTCGCCGCAGCCCTGCCGTCCCTTCGACGCCGCGCGAAACGGCATCAGCCTCGGCGAAGGCGCGGGCTTCGCGCTGCTGGAGCGCGGGCCGGGCGCGCTCGAATTGCGCGGCTATGGCGAATCGAGCGATGCGCACCACATGTCGACGCCGCATCCCGAAGGGCTCGGCGCCGAACATGCGCTTGACGACGCACTGGCACGCGCCGGCGTCGGCACCGACGCCATCGACTACATCAACATGCACGGCACGGCCAGCATGAAGAACGACGAGGTCGAGGGCGCGCTGGTGTCGCGGCGCTTTCCGGCGAGCGCCCATGCCAGCTCGACCAAGGGCTTCACGGGCCACACGCTCGGCGCCGCCGGCATCGTGGAAGCGGTCATCAGCCTGCTGGCCATCGAGACCGGCCTGAAGCCCGGTACCGTCAACTGCAAGGAACTGGGCACCGGCTTCGGTCCGCAGATCAAGCGCGGGCCTGAGCACGGCGACGTCCGGTATGCGCTCTCCAACTCCTTCGGCTTCGGCGGCAACAACTGCGCGCTGATCTTCGGCAAGGGAGTGGCAGCGTGAGCGAACCCATGAACGGCGCAACGGCCATCACGCCGCCCACCCTCTACATCGAAGGCCCGGCTTTCTGGGCGCCTACCCTGCCCGGCTGGGATCTGGCGCGCGCCGCCTTCCGCGAGGAAGGGGCGCTGACGGATCCGCCAGCGAAGCGGCCGTCGCCGCAAATGCTGGCACCCGCCGAACGCCGCCGCGCGCCCGACACCGTGGCGCTCGCGCTCGAAGTCGCGACCGCTGCAGTCGCCGCCTCCGGCCGCGACGCGAAAGCGCTGCCCTGCGTCTTCGCCTCCGCGCATGGCGACCTCGGCATCAACGACTACATGTGCAGCACGCTCGCCACCGATCCGTCGGTGCTGTCGCCCACCAAGTTCCACAACTCGGTGCACAACGCCGCCGTCGGCTACTGGAGCATCGGCACCGGCTGCATGGCGGCCAGCAACTCGGTGAGCGCCTTCGAAACCAGCTTCGCCGCCGCGCTGCTCGAAACCGCCACCCAATGCGCGGCGGACCAGCAAGCCATCCTGCTGGTCGGCTTCGACGTGCCGGCCGTCGGCCCGCTGGCTTCGGTCACCACCAGCCGGGGCCTGATGGCGACGGCATTCGTGGTGTCGCCGGTGCGCACCGAGCGCGCGGTGGCTTCGTTCGACTGGTCGCTGGAGCCCGGCCCCTCGCAGGTGCCCGCGCTGCATTCGCCTGCCGCGAAAGTCCTGGACACCAACTCCATCGCCGACGCGCTCCCGGTGTTCGAGGCGCTGGCGCGCGGCAGCACTGCCCCGCTTCGACTGCCGCTGGCGCCGACGATGTCGCTGCGCCTGCTGCTTCATCCCCTGGACTGAGACACACCCCATGACCCCAGGCGCCCACCCGATACACGACGTCGTGATCATGGGCGGCGGCCTGGCAGGCCTCACGCTGGCCTTGCAACTCAAGAACCGCTTCGAGGACCTCGACGTGCTGGTGCTGGAGCGGCGCAGCCATCCGGTGCCGCTCGCGGCGCACAAGGTGGGCGAATCGTCGGTCGAGATCGGCGCGCACTACTTCGACACGGTGCTGGGCCTCAAGCCCCACATGCAGCAAGTGCAGTTGCGCAAGTTCGGCTTCCGCTTCTTCTTCAGCGAGGGCCGCCGCGACATCGACCGCGTGACCGAAATCGGCGCCAGCCGCTTCCTCTCGGTGCCGAGCTACCAGATCGACCGCGGCATCTTCGAGAACTACCTGGCGGAGGAGGCCGCGCGCCGCGGCGTGCGCTTCGTCGACGGCGCCGTGGTCGGCGGCGTCGACCTGGGCGGCAGCGACGATACGCCACACCGCCTGCACTGGACTGTCGACGGCGTGACCTACGTCGCGCGCACGCGCTGGCTGGTCGACGCCTGCGGGCGCGCCGGACTGCTCAAGCGCAAGCTCGGGCTCGCGCGGCCCAATGCGCACGACGCCAATGCCGTGTGGTTCCGCATCAGCGAGCGCATCCATATCGACGAGTGGAGCGACGACCCCGCATGGCGCGCGCGCTGCGACCCGCAAGCGCGCTGGCTGTCGACCAATCACTTGGTCGGCGCGGGCTACTGGGTGTGGCTGATTCCGCTGGCCTCGGGCTCGCACTCGGTCGGCATCGTGGCCGATCCGAAGCTGCATCCGCTCGACACCATGAACACCTTCGACAAGGCGATGGACTGGTTCAGGACCTGGCAGCCGCGCCTCTACGACGAACTCGACGGCAAGCGCGACAAGCTGCAGGACTTCATGTTCTTCCGCAAGTTCTCCTACGGCTGCAAGCAGGTGTTCTCTGCGCAGCGCTGGGCCCTGACCGGCGAGGCCGGCCTGTTCCTCGATCCGTTCTATTCGCCCGGCAGCGACTTCATCGCGCTCAGCAACACCTACATCGTCGACCTCGTCGCACGCGACCGCGCCGGACTGCGGCTGCAGGCGCGGGCGCAGCTCTACGACCAGATCTACCACTCGTTCTACGAAAGCACCCTCACGCTCTACCAGGACCAGTACCCGCTGTTCGGCGACCCCGAGGTGCTGCCGGTCAAGGTGATCTGGGACTACACCTACTACTGGGGCGTGTTGTCGCAGATGTTCTTCCAGCAGAAGCTGACGCACCTCGCCCTGCTCGGCGAACTCCGGGAAGACCTGGTGCACTGCCAGCGGCTCAATGTCGCCATGCAGGCCTTCCTGCGCAACTGGTCGGACGTGAGCGAGAAGCGCAACCCCGCCGTGATGCTCGACCAGGCCGCGCTGCCCTGGTTCGCCGAACTCAACCGCAGCCTGAACGACAAGCTCGACGACGACGGCTTCCGCGAGCGCGTGCGCGCCTCGACGGCGTTGCTGCATGCGCTGGCGCGCGAGATCGTCGAGCGCGCGGTACAGGCCCATCCCGGCCTCGACAGCGGCGGGCTCGGCCGCCTGCTGGACGAAAGAAAGGCCGGCGCACCGGACGAAGCTGCTCGGCCCGCCATGCTGTTCCTCGCCGATTCCGCAGTGGGTTAGCCTCGCGTTTCGGTTTACGCAACTTTACCCAGCCTACAAGCCCGCTTGGCCGGGCTGCACCACGATCCTTCCATGAGCAATCCGCAACTCCTGATGATCGAAGACGACGCCCGGCTGGCGCAGATGGTGAGCGAATACCTCACCCAGTCCGGCTTCGGCGTCGACCACGCGCTGGACGGCATCACCGGCATGGACCTGTTGCAGCAGCATGCGCCCGACCTCGTCATCCTCGACCTGATGCTGCCCGACATCGACGGCCTCGAGGTGTGCCGCCGCATCCGTTCGCTGCCGGGCCCGCTGTCGAAGGTGGCGGTGCTGATGCTCACCGCCAAGGGCGACCCGATGGACCGCATCATCGGCCTGGAGATCGGCGCCGACGACTACCTGCCCAAGCCCTTCGAGCCACGCGAGCTGCTGGCCCGGATTCGCGCGGTGCTGCGCCGCCGCAGCGAGCCCGGCGCCGCCAGCGCGGCCGCCACGGTGATGCGCTTCGGCACGCTGGAGATCGACCGCAACGCGCGCACCGTCACCGTGGGCGGCGCGCTGGCCGACCTCACCTCCTACCAGTTCGACCTGCTGGCCGCGATGGCCGAGCGCGCCGGCCGCGTGCTCACGCGCGACCAGATCATGGAAGCCGTGCGCGGCCGTGAACTCGAAGCCTTCGACCGTTCCATCGACGTGCACATGGGCCGCATCCGCGCGGCGATCGAGGTCGACGCGAAGAACCCGAAGCGCATCCTCACGGTTCGCGGCGTCGGCTACGTTTTCGCCAAGCAGCAAGACTAGGCCTGTCCGAGCCCTGGAAGTCCCGGTGATCAACCTCTATTCCCGCCACCTCTACGTCCGCATCTGGCTGGCGGTGGTGGCGGGCGTGGTCATCCTCACGCTCACTGCGAGCTGGATGGTGCGCTGGGCGGCGGACAACGAGCGCGAGCGCCTTTCGACGCTGCCGCGCACGGTGATCGTGCGCGATGCGGACGATCGCATCATCGGCACCGGCCAGGCCACGCGCGTGCCCGGCCAGGGCATGGAGTTCGACCTGACCCTGAGCGACGGCCGCGCGCTCACGCTGCAGATGCCGCCGCGCGACCAGAACCCCGGCCCGGCCGGCCGTGCGCCGCCGCCACCATGGCGCACGCCGTTCGGCTTCACCTGGATGATCGTGCTGGTCGGGCTGGCCGTGGCGTTGGGCGTGTACCCGATCGTGCGACGCCTGACGCAACGGCTGGAGACGCTGCAGCGCGGCGTGCAGCGCTGGGGCGAAGGCGACCTGTCGGTGCGCGTGCCCGAACAGGGCCAGGACGAAGTCGCCGACCTGTCGAAGAACTTCAACGCGGCGGCGGCCCGTGTCGAGACGCTGGTGCGCTCGCACAAGTCGCTGCTGGCCAATGCCTCGCACGAATTGCGCTCCCCGCTGACGCGCATCCGCATGGGCCTGGAACTCGGTGCCGCCAACGGCGCGGCGAAAGAAGAGATCTCCCGCAACATCGCCGAGCTCGACCAGCTCATCGACGAGATCCTGCTGGCCAGCCGGCTCGACGCGCACGAAGCCGACATCGGCACCGTCGAGTCGGTCGACCTCACTGGCCTGGCGGCAGAGGAATGCGCGCGCGTCGGCGCCGAACTCGACCTGGCCGACGGCACCAGCAGCAACAGCCTCAACGTGCCCGGCGTGCCGCGCCTGCTGCGCCGTGCCGTGCGCAACCTGCTGGAGAATGCGCGCCGCTACGGTGCAGGCGAGATCAGCGTCGAGTTGAAGACCGATGCGCGCAACGCCGAAGTGCGCGTGGGCGACCGCGGCCCGGGCGTGCCGGCGGCACTGCGCGAACGCATCTTCGAGCCCTTCTACCGGCTGCCCGGCGCGAGCGAACGCAACGGCGGCGTCGGGCTCGGCCTGGCGCTGGTGAAATCGATCGTCGAGCGGCACGGCGGTAGCGTGCGTTGCGAGTCGCGGGTTGGCGGCGGCGCCAGCTTCGTGATCGCATTGCCCCGATAGGTGACAGGCGTACGCGCGTCGGGCCGAGTCCTAGAATCGCGCCCCATGCTCAGGACACGACTTGTCCGCTACACGGCGGCCTTCTGGGGATTCGTGGTCTACATGCCGGTGGGCGTGAACTACGGCGCCACGGTTTTTCTTTTTCTCGCGATGCTGCTCGGCGGCAGCTTGCGCGAGCGCGGGGCCCGGCTGCGCGCCAGCCCGATGTGGTGGCCGATCGTCATCTACCTGGCCTGGACGCTGGTGGTGCTCGCCGTCGGCCAGCACTATCCAGAGACTGCCGAGAACCTGTTCCACGGCATCCGCATCGCCTCCACCATGTTGATGGCGATGGCCCTCACGCGCGTGGAAGCGGTGTGGGCGCTGCGCGGCTTCCTGCTGGTGTCGATGATCAATCTGGTGCTCATCGTGCTGAACGAGGCGCACGTCCTGCCCGACCAGCAGATCTGGCGCGCCGTCGTCTCGCTGCAGGGCAACAAGTCGATCAACGACGCGCTGCTGTTCACCGTGCTGGGCGCGTCGACCGCCGTGCTCGGCCTGGCGCACCTGGCCGATGCGCGACGGTGGCACTGGGCCGGCCCGGCCTTCGTCTTCACCGTGCTGATGGCGCTGATCGTGACGCTGGTCCTGCCTTCGCGCACCTCGCTGGTGGCGATGCTGGTGTGCGTGGTCGCGGCCTGCGTGCACCAATGGCGCAGCCATCCGCGCCTGCTGGCCGGCGCGTTGGCTGCGGTGTTCGTGGTGGCAGGCTTGCTGGTCTGGCAGGCGCCGGCTGCGATGAAGGAAAAATTCGAGCTCGGCCTGCACGAAGTCGAGCAGGCGCAGGCCGGTGAAGTGTCGGAGGCCAGCATGATCACGCGCTACATCATGTACCGCGAGACCACCGCGATGATGCTGGAGAAGCCGGTCATCGGCCTGGGCATCGGCGCCTGGACGAGCGAGTGGAAGAAGCGTGGTCCGAAAGTGCTCGACTACAAGAACATGCCGCACAACGACTACCTCTGGATGGGCTCGCAGGGCGGCATCCCGGGCTTCCTGTCCTTGCTGTTCATCATGGTTGCCGGCGTGTGGGTTTGCTGGCGCCGCCCCGACCTGACCGGGCGGCTGGGCTTCGTCGCGATGCTGACCCTGCTGATCGCCGCGAGCCTCAATTCCGCCTTGCGCGACGCGCAGATCGGCCTGTGCCTGCCGTGGATCTGCTTCCTCTACCTGCGGCTGGCCGAGGAAAGCGGCAGCCCGTGGCGCGAGGTGCTGCCGCAGCGCCTGTCAGGCGTGTTCGTCAGCGCGGACGGCAGTCCCACGCATTCGCTCTGAAATCAAGCCCGCCCCGATGCGATTCGACTTCAGGCCGTGAGCGTGCGAACCGCGATGCGGGCCGCAGAGGCCACCACCTCGTTCCGGGTGGTCGCGTCCTTGCGGTCCTGCGTGTAGTAGATCGCCAGCACCAGCGGCGCGCGGTTGCCCGGCCAGACCACACCGAGGTCGTTCGTGGTGCCGTAGTCGCCGGAGCCGGTCTTGTCGGCCACCGTCCAGTTGCCGGTCGCGGCGCGGATGCGCTGGCCGCCCGTGGTGTTGTCGCGCATCCAGGCCTCCAGCTGGCTGCGTTGCGCCTGCGGCAGGCCGTTGTCGAGCACCAGGCGCTGCAGGTTGCGCGCCATGTCGCCGGGCGTGCAGGTGTCGCGCGGATCGCCGGGCACGGCGGTGTTCAGCGCGGTCTCCCAGCGGTCCATGCGGAAGGTCTCGTCGCCAAGGGTCCGCGCGAACGCCGTCACCGCCTCCAGCCCACCCGCCTGGCGCGCCAGCAGGTTGCCCGCAGTGTTGTCGCTGTACTGGAGTGCGGCGGCGCACAGTTCCCCGAGGGTCATGCCGTCGCCGACATGCTTTTCGGTGATGGGCGAATAGCTGACCAGGTCCAATCGCGCAAAGCGCACGCGGCGCTGCAGCAGGCCGGGTTCGGTCACGCTCTGCCGCAGCACGGCAGAGGCGGCAAGCACCTTGAAGGTGCTGCAGAAGGCGAAGCGCTCGTCGGCCCGATGCTGGATGCGACGCCCGGTGCCGGTGTCGATGCCCATGACGCCGAGGCGCCCGCCGACATCGCTTTCCAGCTTGTCCAGTGCTGCCTGCGGCGCGTCGAACACGGCGCACGCACTCAGCACGGGCGCAGACAGGGCGCCGAGCAGCAACGTGCGCCGCGCGGTCAATGCCGGTGCCCGGCGGTCTCGCCGGCCTTCAGACGATAGACCGTGCCGCAGTACGGGCACTTGGCCTCGCCGGTGCGGGCCACGTCGAGGTAGACCTTCGGATGGTTGTTCCAGATCGGCATGTCGGCCTTGGGGCTCGGGCAGTACACGCCGCCCTGATGGTTCAGTTCCTTGCCGAGCAGTTCGACGACGGCGACGGGAGTGGTGGCCATGGTGTTCAGACTTTCGTGAGCCAGTGGGCGTATTTGGGATTGCGGCCGTTCACGATGTCGAAGAACGCGCTCTGGATCTTCTCGGTGATCGGGCCGCGCGAGCCTTCGCCGATCTCGATGCGGTCAAGTTCGCGGATCGGCGTGACTTCGGCGGCGGTGCCGGTGAAGAAGGCTTCGTCGGCGATGTAGACCTCGTCGCGCGTGATGCGCTTCTGGATCACCTCGAGGCCGAGGTCCTTGGCAATGTGCAGGATGGTGTTGCGCGTGATGCCGTTGAGCGCACCGGCCGACAGGTCCGGCGTGTAGATCACGCCGCCCTTGACCACGAAGATATTTTCGCCCGCACCCTCGGAGACGAAGCCGCTCGCGTCCAGCAGCAGCGCTTCGTCGTAGCCGTCGTCCAGCGCTTCCATGTTGGCCAGGATCGAGTTGCTGTAGTTGCTGACCGCCTTGGCCTGCGTCATCGTGATGTTGACGTGGTGGCGGGTGTAGCTGGAGGTCTTGACGCGGATGCCGCGCTTCATGCCTTCTTCGCCGAGGTAGGCACCCCAGGCCCAGGCCGCGACCATCAGGTGGATCTGGTTGCCCTTGGGGCTGACGCCGAGCTTCTGCGAGCCGATCCAGGTGAGCGGGCGCAGGTAGCAGCTTGCCAGCTTGTTCTCGCGCACCACCGTCTTTTGCGCCTCGTTCACTTCTTCCTTGCTGAATGGGATCTTCATGCGCAGGATCTTGGCGCTGTTGAAGAGGCGCTCGGTGTGCTCCTCCAGACGAAAGATGGCTGTGCCGTCGACCGTGTCGTAGGCACGCACACCCTCGAATGCACCACATCCGTAATGCAGCGTGTGGGTCAGCACGTGGATCTTGGCATCGCGCCAGTCGACCAGTTGGCCGTCCATCCAGATCTTGCCGTCACGGTCGGCCATCGAAGGCGCGGGGGGAACGAGGGCGCTCATTTGTTGTGTCCTTGGGGAGGTTCGCTGAGCCGGCGATTTTAGGCGAGGCCATCGTCTCGCCGCAGTGATGCCTATCGGGGAATTCGCCGGGTGGCGCCCCCGACGACCGGCGGGTTCGGCGCCGCGCGGGCAGCGACAATCCCCCGCTCCGCCAAAAAACCGCTTTTGCCCAACGCTTCAGGAAAGAGTGCCAGTGTCCTTCTTCAAGAACGTCATCGTCTACCGCATCGAATCTTCATGGTCTGCCACGCTCGAGCAGGCCGAACTGGCGCTCGACGCCCATCGTTTCACGCCCTGCGGCGCCACGCAGGAAAAATCCGCCGGCTGGATCGAGCCGCGCGGCCAGGCCAACGGCGCGCTGGTCGAGGCCGTCGGCGGCCACTGGCTGCTCGAGTTCATGATCGAGGCCAAGGCGGTGCCGGCATCGGTCATCCGCCGCAAGGTCGACGAGCGCTGCGCGCAGATCGAGGCCACGACCGGCCGCAAGCCAGGCAAGAAGGAAAAGCGCGATCTCAAGGAAGACATCGCGCATGAACTTCTGCCGATGGCCTTCACGCGCCAGGCCAAGGTCACGGTCTGGATCGACCCGGAGTCGCGCCGGCTGGTGATCAACAGCTCCAACGTTTCGCGCGCCGACGAGGTGGTGACCGCTCTGGTCAACGCCTTCGAAGGCTTTGCCGTGGCGCAGATCTCGACCACCGTGGAGCCGGCCGCGGCCATGTCCAACTGGCTCTCGACGCAGGAGCCGCCGGCCGGCTTCACGATCGACCGCGAGTGCGAGCTCAAGGCCAGCGACGAATCGAAGTCCGTGGTGCGCTATGCCAAGCATGCGCTGGACATCGACGAAGTGCGCCAGCACATCGAACAGGGCAAGCGCCCGACGCGCCTGGCCATGACCTGGGACGACCGCGTGTCCTTCGAACTGACCGAAGGCATGACGCTGCGCAAGATCGTGTTCCTCGAAGGCACCGACAGCACCAGCGCGATCAAGGACGGCAAGGAAGACAACTTCGACGCCGACGCAGCGATTGCCACAGGCGAACTCGGCCAGCTCGTGCCGGACCTGCTGGAAGCGCTCGGCGGGGAGATGGCGCTGGGCGTTGCCGCGCCGGTGGAAAGGGCCGACGCCCCATCCGAAGCGGAAACCGAAGACGCGCCGTTCTGAAAGCCTGAAGCGCCTATCGACTCAAGCTCTGGCCTACGACGCTGGCGGTTGGACTGGCTGCCCCGCGGCAGCATCCACCGCGTCGGGCCGCGTCAGCGACCATTGGCGCAGCTTGCCGTCCATGAACTCGAGATCGACCCATGAGCCGCCGCCATCGGTCCAGCGATAGCGCTCGGGCTGCTCGTCCTTCGGCGATCGCAGTTCACCGAGCGAGCGCGTGAGCGCCATCACGTGCATCAGCGTCACGCCGGGCTTGAGCTTGGCGTTCAGCATCACCGCGCTGTCGACGTAGCCGATCGGACGGTTGGCCGCACGCCGCAACACGGCCATCGTGCGGTTGAAGTGAAGCAGCAGGAACATCACGATCGCGCCCGATACCACGGCCACGCCCTGCCAGCCGTATTGGTTCCACGCAAAAACGAGCAATAACAAGCCGAAGGCCGGCACCAGGTACTTGCGGAAATTCATCAATGGATTGTCGTTGGTAGCCAAGCCTCGCTACCGTTAGGCCCGCGTTTCGATACTTTGCAGGGAAGCGATGCGAGAAGGTACACCGAGGCGGCACATTTCGTTCACGGGCTTGTGCCCGGGCCACCCCGAAGTGTATGAATCGCGTCTTCTCCGCCCGTGTTTCCACTGTTCTCCTGTCCGTTGCCACCGCGGTCGCCGCAGCGACCTTGAGCGGCTGCTACGTGGTGCCGATGGCGCCGCCCGCGCAAGTCGGGCCGCCGCAGCAAGCCATTGCGCTGTCACCCGTGCCGCCGGCGCCGCCCGCGCCGCCCGCACCGACCAGCCAGAGCTTCCCCGCACGGCTCTACCCGAGCAATGCCGAAGCGGCCCGCTACGGCGCGGTGACCGGCGTCGTGACGAGCGATCTGAACGGCCGCGGCCATTTCAGCGCAGTGATCGGTGGAGAACAGTTCCAGGGAGAAGCCACGCGCACTGCGGGTTCGCAACGCAACGGCATTGCCAATGCCGCCGGTGCGAAAGGCGGGATCTTGAGTTGCCGGTACACGATGAACTCGACGACGCTGGGCGCAGGCAACTGCACGCTCAACGGCGGACCAGAGTTCACGATGCATATCGGCGGATAGGGAGGTCTGCCCGGATTCGCGATCGTCCCCCTCGCGGTCCGGGCGTTTTTTGACCCCCCGCTATTGCAACTGACGAACCACGTCCATCGCTTCCTCGATGCGCTCCACGGCGTGGATCGTCAAGCCTTCTATCTCCTTCGCGCCCTTCCGGGGCGCGTTGGCCTTGGGGACGACCGCGATGCTGAAGCCGAGCTTGGCGGCCTCGCGCAGACGCTCCTGTCCGCGCGGCGCCGGGCGCACCTCGCCGGCCAGCCCGACTTCACCGAATGCGATGAAGCCCTTGGGCAAGGGCTTGCCGCGCAAGCTCGACGTGATGGCGAGCATCACCGCCAGGTCGGCCGCAGGCTCGGTGATGCGCACGCCGCCGACCGCGTTGACGAACACGTCCTGGTCCATGCAGGCGATGCCCGCGTGACGGTGCAGGACGGCCAGCAACATCGCCAGGCGATCGCGGTCCAGGCCGACGCTGAGCCGCCGCGGACTCGGGCCACCGTCGTCGACCAGCGCCTGGATTTCCACCAGCATCGGACGCGTGCCCTCCAGCGTGACCAGCACCACGCTGCCGGGCACGGGCTCCGCATGCTGGCTCAGGAAGATGGCGCTCGGGTTGGCGACACCCTTCAGGCCGCGCTCGGTCATCGCGAAGACGCCGATCTCGTTGACAGCGCCGAAGCGATTCTTGATGGCGCGCACGAGCCGGAAGCTCGAATGCGTGTCGCCTTCGAAATACAGCACCGTGTCGACCATGTGCTCCAGCACGCGCGGACCGGCCAGCGCGCCTTCCTTGGTGACGTGGCCGACCAGCACCACCGCCGTGCCGCTGGTCTTGGCAAAGCGCGTGAGGTGCGCGGCGCATTCGCGCACCTGGGCGACGGAGCCGGGCGCGGAGGTGAGCTGGTCTGAGTACACCGTCTGGATCGAGTCGATCACCGCGATCGCGGGCCGGTTGGCATCCAGCGTGGCGATGATTTTCTCCAGCTGGATCTCGGCCATCACCTGCACCTGCGAATAGTCGAGGCCGAGCCGCCTGGAGCGCAACGCGACCTGCGCGCCGCTCTCCTCGCCGGTGACGTACATCGCGTTCTGCCCCGCGCGCTGCAATGCGTCGACGGCCTGCAACAGCAAGGTCGACTTGCCGATGCCGGGATCGCCGCCGATCAGCGTGACCCCGCCTGCGACGATGCCGCCGCCGAGCACCCGGTCCAGCTCGTCGATGCCGGTGGGCGTGCGTGCGATGTCGGTCGCCTCGATCTCCGACAGGGTGGCCAGCTCCGACGAGCCGGCCAGCGCCGCGAAGGGCGCGCTGAATCGGTTGTTGCCCGCGCCGCCGCCTTGCACCGCGACCTGTTCGACGAGCGTGTTCCATGCGCCGCAGCTGGGGCACTTGCCCAGCCATTTCGCGCTGGTGCCGCCGCATTCGCCGCAGACGTAGTTTGTTTTTTCCTTAGCCATGGATCGAGTGTAGGCAGCGTTGGAGAGGCACTGGCCGCGCGAACCCGGGTAAACCCCTTCGTAACGGCTTGTGCAGGTACTTGTCAATCATTTAACAAGTTAAATAATGTCGATCCTCATGAGCACCACACCCTTCGTCCATCGCAACCTGCCGCGCCTGCTGCTGCAGGCGCGTGAAGCGGTGATGGCGCACACGCGGCCCAGCCTGCGCGAGCACGACCTGTCGGACCAGCAATGGCGCGTGCTGCGCGTGCTGGGAGAGCACGGCGCCGTCGAAACGGGGCGCGTGGCGCGGGAGGCCTTCATCCTCGGGCCCAGCCTCACCGGCGTGCTGGCGCGCATGGAGCGCGACGAATTGATCCGGCGCAGCCGCGATCCGGAAGATCAGCGCCGCACGTTCATCGAGGCCACGGCCCGGGGCAAGCGGCTGGTGAAGAAGCTGTCCGGCACCATCGAGGCCCACTATGCGTGGCTCGAAGGTTCGTTGGGCAAGGACAAGCTCGGGCAGCTCTACCAGTTGCTCGACGAACTGATTGCATTGGAGCAACCATCGTGAGCAACGAGCGCCCTGTCGCGGCGACCTTCATGCCGGGAGGCACTGTGTACGGCGTGCTGCTCAACTTCCGCGAGGAGGTGGAGGCGTGGGCGCCGCGCATGGGCGAGCCGCCATACAAGGCGCCACCCAAGGCGCCGGTGCTCTACGTCAAGACCGCCAACACGTGGAGCCCGCATGACAGCGCCATTGCGATGCCGGAGGGCGTGGGCGAAGTCGAAGTCGGCGCGACAATCGCCATGGTCATGGGTGAAGGCGGCAAGGCGGCGGGCTACGTGCTCATGAACGACCTGTCACTGCCGCATGCGAGCTTCTTCAGGCCGCCGGTCAAGTTCAAGTGCGTGGACGGTTTCCTGGGCATCGGCCCCGCGATGCGCGCCGGCGGCGATCCAGATGGCTTTGCGCTGGAAGTGCGGATCAACGGCGAGCTGCGCCATGCCGCCGACTTCTCCCAGCTCGTTCGCAGTGCTCCCCGGTTGCTGGCCGACGTGAGCGAGTTCATGACCCTGGGTCCAGGCGATGTGCTGATGCTCGGCTGCAATGCCGGACGGCCCCTGGCACAAGCCGGCGACCGCATCGAGATCACTGCGCCCGGCTTCGAGACCTTGATGAACACGCTCGCGGAGGTCGCATGAAGCACGCCCGTGTGCGCTACCAGGGCGCGCTACACGAAGCCATCGAGCGCGACGGCGCTTTGCTGCTCGCGGATGGCCGGGTCGTTGCGTTCGACGCAGCCGAGTGGCTGCCGCCCTTCGCGCCGACGACGCGACCGCGCACCATCCTCGCGCTCGGCCTCAACTATGCAGACCATGCGAAGGAACTGGAATTCAAGGCCCCGGAAGAGCCGCTGGTGTTCGTCAAGGGCGAAGGCACCTTGATCGGCCATCGGCAGTTCACACGCCGGCCCGCGGGCGTGCAGTTCATGCACTACGAATGCGAACTGGTGATCGTGGTCGGCCGCACCGCGAAGAAGGTCCGGCGAGACGACGCATACGACTTCATCGGCGGCTACACCGTCGCCAACGACTATGCGATCCGCGACTACCTCGAGAACTGGTATCGCCCCAACCTGCGCGTGAAGAACCGCGACACCTGCACGCCGATCGGGCCGTGGCGCGTCGATGCACGGGACGTGCCCGACCCGATGGCGCTCGCCTTGCAGACCACCGTCAACGGCAAGGTCACGCAGTCGGGCAACACGCGCGACATGATCTTCGACGCGCCCTTCCTCATCGAATATTTCAGCCATTTCATGACGCTGCAACCGGGCGACCTGATCCTCACCGGCACGCCCGACGGCGTGGTGGATTGCCAGCCGGGCGATGTGGTCGTGACGGAGATCGAACGCATCGGCGCACTCGTCAACACCATCCAGGGAGCTTCATGAAGATCGATCACCTCATCAACGGAAAGCCGGTGGCCGGCAGGGACTACTTCGAGACCGTCAACCCCGCGACGCAGGAAGTGCTGGCCGAAGTCGCGTCCGGCGGCGAGGCGGAAGTCAATGAGGCCGTCGCCGCCGCGAAGAAAGCCTTTCCGAAGTGGGCCGGCATGCCCGCGCCGCAACGCGCGAAGCTGATCCGCAAGCTCGGCGATCTCATTGCGGCCAACGTGCCGGCCATCGCGCATACCGAGACCAACGATTGCGGCCAGGTCATCGCGCAGACAGGCAAGCAACTGGTGCCGCGCGCGGCCGACAACTTCTACTACTTCGCCGAGATGTGCACGCGCGTCGACGGCCACACCTACCCGACCGAGACGCACCTCAACTACACGCTGTTCCATCCCGTCGGCGTGTGCGCGCTGATCTCGCCGTGGAACGTGCCGTTCATGACGGCGACATGGAAGGTCGCGCCTTGCCTGGCGTTCGGCAACACGGCGGTGTTGAAGATGAGCGAGTTGTCGCCGATGACGGCTGCGCGGCTCGGTGAACTGGCGCTCGAAGCCGGCATTCCGCCGGGCGTGTTGAACCTCGTGCACGGCTACGGCAAGGATGCGGGCGAGCCGCTCGTTGCGCATCCCGATGTGCGCGCGATCTCGTTCACCGGGTCCACGGCCACGGGCAACCGCATCGTGAAGAGCGCGGGCTTGAAGAAGTTCAGCATGGAACTCGGCGGCAAGAGTCCGTTCGTGATCTTCGAGGATGCCGACCTCGACCGGGCGCTCGACGCGGCCGTGTTCATGATCTTCAGCAACAACGGCGAGCGTTGCACTGCGGGCTCGCGCATCCTGGTGCAGAAGTCGATCTATGCGGAATTCGTTTCGAGGTTCGCCGCGCGCGCGAAGCGCATCACGGTGGGCGACCCGCTGGACGAGAAGACCATCGTCGGCCCGATGATTTCGCAGGCCCATCTGGCCAAGGTGCGCAGCTACATCGAGCTGGGACCGAAGGAAGGCGCGACGCTGCTGTGCGGCGGGCTCGATGCACCTGATCTGCCCGAGCGCGTGAGGAAGGGCAACTACGTGATGCCGACCGTGTTCGCCGATGTCGATAACCGCATGAAGATCGCACAGGACGAGATCTTCGGGCCGGTGGCCTGTCTCATTCCGTTCGATGACGAAGCCGATGCGATCCGGCTTGCCAACGATATCCAGTACGGCCTGAGCAGCTACGTGTGGACCGAGAACATCGGCCGCGCGCACCGCGTCGCGGCTGCGGTGGAGGCGGGCATGTGCTTCGTCAACAGCCAGAACGTCAGGGACCTGCGCCAGCCCTTCGGCGGGACCAAGGCCTCGGGCACTGGGCGCGAGGGCGGCAGTTGGAGCTACGAGGTGTTCTGCGAGCCGAAGAACATTGCGGTGTCGATGGGCTCGCATCACATTCCGCATTGGGGCGTGGCATGAATTCGTCACGTCGCCTGTTCCTGCAAGGCAGTGCCACCGCCCTTCTCCGGCCCTTGCATGCACACGCGCAGAGTTGGCCCGGCAAGCCCATCCGCATCGTCGTGCCATTCACGCCGGGCGGCACGACGGACTTCGTCACGCGCCTCGTCGGCGTCGAACTCGCGAAGTCGCTCGGCCAACCCGTGATCGTCGAGAACAAGCCCGGCGCGGGCACCGTCATCGGCGTCGATGCGGTCGCGAAGTCCGCGCCGGACGGCTATACCTTCGTTTGCGTGGCCAACAGCTTCGCGGCCAACCAGACGCTGGTAAAGAAGCTGCCTTACGACACGCTCAAGGACTTGCGGCCGGTGGCGTTGATGGGCATGTCGGAGCATGTGCTCGCGGCCAATCCGGCGAGCGGCATCAAGACGCTGGCCGACCTGCGCGCGCAAGCGAAGGCCAGGCCCGGCACGCTGAGCTTTGCGTCGTTCGGCAATGGCACGTCGGCGCATTTGTCGGGCGAGATGCTCAAGCTGCAGATCGGCCTGGACATCGTGCATGTGCCCTACAAGGGCCAGGGTCCGGCGCTGGCCGACTTGCTGGGTGGTCAGGTCACGGTGATGTTCGGCAACTGGCCGGAGTTCCGCAGCCAGATCGCCGCCGGCAAATTGGTCGCGCTCGGCATGGCCACCGCGAAGCGCTCGCAGTACGCGCCCGAGATTCCGACGCTGGCCGAGCAAGGCGTGCCGATCGAATCCAACTCGTGGAACGGCCTGCTCGCGCCGGCCGGCACACCGGACGCGGTCGTGCAGCGCATGAACGACGAGGTGAACCGCGCGCTTGCCAGCCCGGCGGTCGTCGAGGCCTTCCACAAGGGCGGCATTGCATCGCTGTCAGGCACGCCAGCGGAGTTCGCGGCGTTCGAGCAGCGCGAGATCGCGAAGTACGCGGACGTGATTCGCAAGGCCAACATCGCGTTGGAGGGGTGAAATGAGCCTCTACAGCATGCAGAAGTTCCTCTACGCGCTGAACCGCGAGCCGGAGGTGCAGCGCCGCTACCGCGAAGGCGGTGCGGAGCGCGACGCATTGCTTGCCGGCTACGACCTGGTGGACGAAGA
Organism: Variovorax sp. dw_954; assembly: GCF_018449755.1. Taxonomy (NCBI): domain Bacteria; kingdom Pseudomonadati; phylum Pseudomonadota; class Betaproteobacteria; order Burkholderiales; family Comamonadaceae; genus Variovorax; species Variovorax sp. dw_954. Next base: position 198,219 of record NZ_JAAVVD010000004.1, read on the forward strand.
GCGCGACGCCATCCGCGACGGCGACATCGGCAAGCTCTATGTGCTCGGCTGCAACGGGCAGTTGCTGATGCACTTCGCGCCGCTGCTCGGCATGCCGTGGGCCGACTACCTCGAGGCGATGCGCGAGGGCGTGCGCAAGTACGGGCCGGTGCGCGCCGGCATCTATGCGATGACGACGTCAACCGAGGACAAGGTGGCGGGGGTATGAACGGAGGATCGTCATGAGCCTGGTCTTCGCAGGCGTCTGCAGCCACGCCCCCGGCATCACGGGCCGCGCGCACCTGGCCGACCCCGCCGTCAAGGATGAATTCCATGCGCAGTTCCATCGCTTCGGCGAGGCAATGCGCGCGACCCGGCCCGACGCGGTCATCGTGATCGCCGCCGAGCACTTCGCCAACTTCTTCATGAACAACATGCCGGCTTATGCGATCGGCATGGCGGACCGCTATGAAGGGCCGATCGAGGACCCGGCATGGCTCGGCATCGCGAAGACTTCGGTGCCCGGCAATGCGGCGCTGTCGCAACGCCTGATCCGCGAAGTCATGCAGACGGTCGACGTGGCCTATGCCGAGGAGTGGAAGTTCGACCACGGCATCATGGTGCCGCTGAACTTCCTCACGCCGCGGTACGACCTGCCGGTGATCCCGGTCAACATCAATTGCCAGGGTCCGCCGCTCACGCCGCTGCATCGCGCATGGGCCTTCGGCGAAGCATTGCGCCGCGCCTGCGACAAGGCGCCGGAGCGCATCGCGCTGGTGGGCACGGGCGGCATTTCGCACTGGCCTGCGACGCCGGACTCGGGCAAGGTCAACGAGGCCTGGGACGCCGCCTTCATGCAGCGCTGGTGCGCCAACGACAAGGCTGGCATGCTCGACTACACCGATGAAGCCACCTACCGCGACGCGGGACAGGGCGGCTTCGAGATCCGCACCTTCATCACCGTGGCCGCCGCGGCGCGTGGCCGCGGCGAGATCCTGCACATGAAGGCCATTCCCATCTTCGCGGTGAGCTGCACCGCCGCCACCATGAGCGTCCTCTAGCCATGCCCCACCTCGTCATCCTCTACACCCCCAACATCGAGGCGCAGACCGACATGAGCGCGCTGTGCCGGTCGATGGCCGACACCATGCTCGCGCAGCGCGACGACGACGGCAAGCAGGTCTATCCGACCGGCGGCACGCGCGTGCTGGCCTTTCCGGCGGCGCACTATGCAGTGGCAGACGGCCATGGCGACTACGCCTTCGTCTATCTCAACGTCCGCATGGCGGCCGGCCGTCCCGATGCCGTCAAGAAGCGCATCGGCGACGCCCTGCTGGCCTGCGCGAAGCAGCACTTCGATCCGTTGATCGCGCAGCGCCCGATCGGCATCACGCTACAGATCGACGAGGCGCCGGGACAGGTCTACGACGGCAAGCTCGGCAACCTGCATCCCCTGTTCAACAAATAGCGCCCATGCTCTCCACTGAAGTCATCCAGCAACTCGCAGGCGAACTGCACCGGAGCGAGCAATCGCGCATGCAGGTCGAGCATTTCTCGAAGCGCTATCCGCAGATGACCATCGAGGACGGCTATGCGATCTCGCGCGCCTGGGTGAAGACCAAGCTGGCCGAGGGCCGCGTCGTCAAGGGCCACAAGATCGGCCTCACCTCGCGCGCGATGCAGCAGGCCAGCCAGATCAGCGAGCCCGACTACGGCACGCTGCTCGACGACATGTTCTTCGAGCAGGGCGGCGACATCCCGTTCACGCGCTTCATCGCGCCGCGCATCGAGGTGGAACTGGCCTTCGTGCTGGGCAGGAAGCTCGAAGGCCCGAAGGTCACGATCTTCGACGTGCTCGCGGCCACAGACTATGTGGTGCCGGCCATCGAGATCATCGACGCGCGCATCGAGCAGTTCGACCGCAACACGAAGCAGATGCGCAAGGTGTTCGACACCATCGCCGACAACGCGGCCAATGCCGGCATCGTCATGGGCGGCCGGCCGGTGAAGCCCGATGCGGTGGACCTGCGCTGGGTCAGCGCGCTGCTGTTCAAGAACGGCGTGATCGAGGAGTCGGGCGTGGCCGCGGCGGTACTCAACCATCCGGCCACGGGCGTCGCCTGGCTCGCCAACAAGCTGGCGCCCTGGGGCGAATGTCTGGAGGCCGGCGAGGTGGTGCTGGGCGGCTCCTTCACGCGACCCACCACCGGCGCGCCGGGCGACACCTTCCATGCCGACTATGGCCCGCTGGGCTCCATCTCCTTCCGATTCGGCTGACACTCATCGACTCGTCCCCCATCCGCGGCAACCGCGAACCACGACCGGAACTCTCTTCATGCAAACACCCGTCAACCCCTTCAAGCAAGCCCTGATCGAAAAGCGCCCGCAGATCGGCTTCTGGCTCGGCTTCGGCGATGCCTACAGCGCGGAGATCTGCGCGGGCGCCGGCTTCGACTGGTTGCTCATCGATGGCGAGCATTCGCCCAATGGCCTGCAATCGATCCTGCAGCAGGCGCAGGCGATTGCCGCCTACCCCGGCGCGAATGCGATCGCGCGCGTGCCGGTGGGCCACGGCGACGTCGGCACGACGTATATCAAGCAATACCTCGACCTCGGCCTGCAGACGCTGTTGGTGCCGATGGTCGACACGCCCGCGCAAGCCGCGGCCATCGTGCGTGCGATGCGCTATCCGCCGCACGGCATCCGCGGCATGGGCGGCGCGCGCGCTTCCCGCTGGGGCCGCTACGAGAACTACCCCAAGGAAGCCAACGACAACGTCTGCCTGCTGGTGCAGGCCGAGACCCGCGAGGCGCTCGACAACCTCGACGAGATCGCCGCCATCGAAGGCGTGGACGGCATCTTCATCGGCCCAGCCGATCTGTCGGCCTCGCTCGGGCATCTGGGCAATCAGGGCCATCCGGAGGTGCAGGCGGCGATCGAGGACGCCATCGCGCGCATCCTGCGCGCCGGCAAGGCGCCGGGCATCCTGACGCCGGACGAGACGCTCTCGCGCCGCTACCTGGAATTGGGCGCGATTTTCGTGGCGGTGGGCCTGGACACCAACTTGCTGGTGCGGCACACCAGCGCGCTGGCGGCGCGCTTCAAGGACAACGTGGCGGCGGTGAAGCCCGGCAGCGCCTACTGACTTACGCCCAATTCAAGGTATGGCAAATTCATCGTACGTTGGCGCAGGCGCGCACATGAAGTCACTGGACGTGAGGTAAACGCGAGGACCCAAGACCGGCTGTCGCTGGAACAATCCCGACCGCACTCAACCCTGGAGACACACATCTCATGACAATCACCCGTCGCCACATCCTGCAATCCACCGGCGCCGCCGCGCTGCTCGCCAGCATCGGCCAGCAGGCTTTTGCGCAAGCGCAGATCGAGACCGCGCGCCTCATCACCGGCTTCGCGGCTGGCGGCACCTCCGACACGCTCTGCCGGCGCGTCGCCACCAAGCTCGGCCCGCCGTATGCCACCACCTGCGTGGTCGAGAACCGCACCGGCGCGGGCGGCCAGATCGCCGTCACCTACGTCAAGAGCCAGCCGGCCGATGGCGCCACCATCCTGCAGACGCCGACCTCGATCCTCACGATCTACCCGCACATCTACAAGAAGCTGCCGTACGACCCGCTCGTCGACCTCACGCCGGTGACCATCGCCTGCATCTTCGACTTCGGCTTTGCCGTGGGGCCGGCCGTGCCGCTCGACGTGAAGACGGTGCCGCAGTTCCTGGTCTGGGCCAAGGCCAACCCGGCCGGCGCCAACTTCGGCTCGCCGGCCGCCGGCTCGACGCCGCACTTCATCGGCGCGCTGCTCGGCAAGAGCGCGGGCGTCGAGTTGAAGCACGCGGCCTATCGCGGCACGCAGCCGGCCATGCTCGATCTGCTGGGTGGCAACATCTCGGCCGTGTCCGGCCCGATCGGCGACATCACGCAGCACCTGCCCACCGGCAAGGTGCGCATCCTCGGCGTCTCGGGCGAGAAGCGCAGCCGCTTCGCACCCGACGTGCCGACCTTCGGCGAGCAGGGCATCAAGGACATGGCGCACAGCGAGTGGTTCGCCTTCCTGCTGCCGGCCAAGGCCTCGCCCGAAGTGGTCGCGCGCCTGAACGCGGCCATGAAGACCGCGCTCACGTCGAAGGAAGTGATCGACGGGCTCGGCACCTTCGGGCTGGAGGCGATGACTTCCACGCCGGCCGAACTCACCGAGTTGATCAGGAAGGACACCGCCAAGTGGGCGCCGATCGTGAAGCAGGTCGGCTTCACCGCGGAGGCATAGAGCTCTCCCCCAGGTTGCTCGCACTTCGTGCGAGCGTCCACCCCCTCACCGGGGGCGACACCAGGGCCCGGCAAAGCCGGTCCCGCGGTGTCCCTGGAACGAGAGGCGGCGCAAGGTGCGCAAGGAACATTGAAAGTGAAAGGAAGATCCAGATGAACACCCGCCTCGACACCCCCGACGCCACGTTGATGCATCCGGACGAGCGCGCCGCGCGCCTGCAACTGGCGGCCTGCTACCGCGTCTTCGCGATGCTGGGCTGGACCGAGATGATCTACAACCACATCACGGTGCGGCTGCCCGACAGCGTGACCGGCGGTGACAAGCAGTTCCTCATCAACCCCTTCGGCCTGCACTACACCGAGGTCACGGCCAGCAACCTGCTGAAGATCGACCTGGAGGGCAAGGTGCTCGACGGCGGCGCGTATCCCGTCAACCCGGCCGGCTTCACCGTGCACGCCGCGATCCACGACAACATCCCCGACGCGCACTGCGTGATGCACATGCACACGACGGCCGGCGTCGCGGTGGCCTGCCTTCAAGGCGGCCTGCAGCAGACCAACTTCTACACCGCGCAGCTGCACGGCATGGTGGCGTACCACGACTTCGAGGGCATCACGATCCATGCCGACGAAGGGCCGCGCCTCCTGAAGAGCATCGGCGGCAAGCCCGCCGTGATCCTGCGCAACCATGGCTTGCTGGCCTGGGGCCAGACGCTGCCGCAGACCTTCGCCATCCTCTGGACGCTGCAGCGCGCCTGCGAGATCCAGCTGGCGACCTTCTCGATGGGCGCGGCCATCCCGATCAGCGAAGATGTCGCGCAACGCTGCACGCGCGATGCGCTGCAGTTCAATCCGAACCACGGCGCCGGACGCGATGTGTTCGATGCGCTGGTGCGGCAGGTCGATCGCATCGACGACAGCTACAAGAATTGAAATGAAGATCTGCATCTACGGTGCCGGCGCCATCGGCGGCTGGATCGGCGTGGCGCTGTCGCAGGCCGGCGAGCGCATCAACGTGGTGGCGCGCGGCGCGACGCTGGAGGCGTTGCAGCGCGACGGCCTCTGCCTCATGCGCGGCGATGTGCGTACGCGCGTGCCCGTGAATGCCGTAGCCGATCCGGCCGAGCTTGGCGAGCAGGACCTCCTCGTCGTGGCCGTGAAGGCGCCCTCCCTGGCCGGCGTGGCGGCGCAGATCGCGCCGCTGCTGGGGCCCGACACGCTCGTGCTGGTCGCGATGAACGGCGTGCCATGGTGGTTCCTGCAAGGCGGCTTCGGCGGCGAGGTCGCGGGCCGGCGGCTCGCGGCGGTGGACCCCGATGGCGCGATCGCCGCAGCCATCCCCGATCGGCACGTGATCGGCGGCGTGGTGCATTGCAGTTGCTCGCTCGATGCGCCGGGCGTGGTGCGCCACCACTTCGGCAACGGGCTCATCATCGGCGAGCCTTCCGGCGAGGCCACGCCGCGGGTGCGGGCGCTGCTGGACTTGCTCATGCGCGCCGACATCGATGCCAAGCTCTCCGCGCAGATCCAGAAGGACGTGTGGTTCAAGCTGTGGGGCAACATGACGGTGAACCCGATCAGCGCCCTCACCCGTGCCACCACCGACCTGATCCTCGGCGACGAACTGGTGCTCGGCTTCATCTCGACCGTGATGCTGGAGGCCAAGGAGATCGGCGCGCGCATCGGCATCCCGATCGCGGACACCCCCGAGGATCGCCATGCCGTGACGCGGCGGCTCGGCGCCTTCAAGACCTCGATGCTGCAGGACGTGGAAGCCGGCCGCGCGGTCGAGCTCGACGCGCTGGTGAGCGCGGTGCGCGAACTGGGCCAGATGACGCGTGTGCCGACGCCATTCACCGATGCGCTGCTCGGCCTGTCGCGCTTGCAGGCGCGTCAACTCGGCTTGTATTGAGATCGACTTGAGAGCCGAGGCGCCTGTCAGCGCCCGAGAATCATCCGCACGGCCTGCGGCAAGGTCGCCGCAGCGGGCAGGAACACATCGATCGCCGCGCCCAGCACCACCGCGCAGATCACCGCACCGAGCAGCGGCTTCCACGTGAGCTTCACCGCGGCCGACAGCCAGCCGGCGCGCGCCAGCCGCACTGTGGCGCGCGCGGCAACGTAGGAGAAGGCGATTTCGAGCGTGACGGCCAGCAGCACGTCGGAACCGAAGAACAGCATCACGAGCCAGCCAGCGCCCAGCACGACGGCGATGCCGATCAGGAAGATCGCGATGACCGGCACCACGATGAGCTCGCCGTCGGCCGCGCTCGCAAGGTCGAGCGAGCCGCCCGGCAGGTCGCCGAGCCCGGTGCCGTCGGCGCGCGCCAGCGCGGCATAGCCGGTGTCTGTGTCGAGCCCGCCCCCGGCATCCGGCAGGTCGAAGTCCGCGTCCCTGCGACCCTCCACCAGGCGCTGCGCCCACCAGCGCAGGATCAGCAGGTAGGCGATGTAGCCGACGCCCAGCGTGAACACATAGCGCACCGCCAGCGAGTGCGTGCCCAGGCGCCGCACCATTTCCGCGACACCCCACATCAGCAGCAGCGTGACGATGCCGATCAGGATGCCGTAGGCGCGCAGGCTGTGGCGACGCCGCAGGTCGCGTTCGTACACGCTCTCCCACAACCGGACGGAGCGCCAGTTGGAGAGGACTTTCATGCGCTGGCGAACACGTGGACCGTCATGCGACGATCGTAGGCACCCGCAAGGCCAGGGCGCACATGAGTTCGTAACCGACCGTACCCGCGGCACGCGCCACTTCATCGATCGGCAACACGGCGCCGTTGACGGCCGAGCGCCCCCACAGCACCACCTCGCTGCCGAAGCCCGCATCCGGCACCGGCGTCAGGTCGACCGTGATCATGTCCATGCTCACCCGCCCGACCATGCGCGTGCGCACGCCGTTGACCAGCACCGGCGCGCCGGTGTCCGCGTGGCGCGGATAGCCGTCCGCGTAGCCGACCGCGGCGATGCCGATGCGCATCGGTTGCTCCGCCGCAAAGCGGGAGCCGTAGCCCACCAGCGCGCCCGGCGCCAGGTCCTGGATGCCGATGAGCCGCGTGGCCAGCGTCATCGTCGGTTGCAATTGCCAGTGCGCCGCATCGTGCGCGGGAAAGTCGGGTGCGCTGCCGTACAGCAGGATGCCGGGGCGCACCCAGTCGGCGCGCGTGGCTTCCGAGTGTCTCAACAATGCGGCACTGTTGGCGATGGAGCGCTCGCCGGGCAGGTCTTCGGTCGCGCGGCGGAATGCGGCGACCTGCGCCTCGATGCCGCGCGGACCGTCGGCGTCGCTGAAATGCGTGACCAGCGAAATCTCGTCGACCTGCGGCAACGCGTTCAGGCGCGTCCATGCGGCGCGGTAGCGCTCGGGCGTGAAGCCCAGCCGGTTCATGCCGGAATTCATCTTGAGGAACACGCGCTGCGGCTGCTGCGTCTTGTGCGCGGCGAGCATGTCGATCTGCTCGTCGCAATGCACGGTGTGCCAGAGGTCCAGGCGCGAGCACAGTTCGAGGTCGCGCGCATCGAAGACGCCTTCCAGCAACAGCACCGGCCCGCGCCAGCCGAGTGCGCGCACGCGTTCGGCCTCGGCCAGGTCGAGCAGTGCAAAACCGTCGGCGCCGCGCAGGCCTTCAAAGGCCCGCTCGATGCCGTGGCCATAGGCGTTGGCCTTGACGACCGCCCACACGCGCGCGTCGAGCGCGGCGCGGCGGGCGCGGTCCAGGTTGTGGCGCAGTGCGTCGGTGTGGATGGTGGCGAGGATGGGGCGCGGCATCGGCAGGGCGTGGATGTGAGGTGGAGGATGAGGTGGGGACAGGCGCGCAAAACGACACGATCGGGGCGCGGGTGAACCCGTAGCAACAGCCCGATTCTGGCATTGGACCCCCATGCTATAACCGCCTGTCCGCCCGAGCGGCGGCGACTATTTCCACTATTGCCAGCGGCCTTTTTCCCCACTGGCCAGCATGCTCATCGATGAAGCGCGGTTTTTACACCATCATGTCGGCCCAGTTCTTTTCGTCTGTGGCCGACAACGCGCTTTTCGTCGCCGCCATCGAACTGATGAGAAGCACGGGCGCGGCCGAATGGCAACGCGCCGCGCTGGTGCCGATCTTCGCCATCTTCTACGTGGTGCTGGCGCCGCTGCTGGGCGCATTCTCCGACGCCTTGCCCAAGGGCAAGGTGATGTTCATCAGCAACGGCATCAAGGTGGCCGGGTGCGTGATGATGCTGTTCGGCTCGCATCCCTTGCTGTCCTACGCCATCGTCGGGCTGGGTGCGGCGGCCTACTCGCCTGCCAAGTACGGCATCCTCACGGAGCTGCTGCCGTCCTCACAACTGGTCAAGGCGAACGGCTGGATCGAAGGCCTCACCATCGCGTCGATCATCCTGGGCATCCTGGTGGGCGGGCAGCTCGTGGGGCACACGGTGTCGCACTTCCTGCTGCGCTTCGACGTGCCGTTCATCGACACCGGCATCGATACACCGCCCGAAGCCGCCATCAGCGTGCTGATCTTCGTGTACCTGATCGCCGCCTGGTTCAACACGCGCATACCGCACACCGGCGTCGAGATGCGGCCGCTGCGCTCCAATCCGCGCAAGAGTTTCATGGCCAACATGGTGGCGCTGCTGCCTGACTTCTGGCACTGCAATTCGCGCCTGTGGCGCGACCGGCTCGGGCAGATCTCGCTGGCCACGACCACGCTGTTCTGGGGCGCCAGCGGCAGCCTCAAGTACATCGTGCTGGCATGGGGCACGCTGGCTCTCGGCTACAGCACGGCGCAGGCCACCGCGCTCACCGGCGTGGTGGTCGTAGGCACCGCCGTCGGCGCGGTGGTGGCGTCGATGCGCATGAAGCTCGACATGGCCACGCGCGTTATACCGATGGGCATCGGCATGGGGCTGCTGCTGATCTCGCTGATCTTCATTCACAACCTCTGGGTGGCGATTCCGTTCCTGGTGTTGCTGGGCGGCCTCGGCGGCTTCATGGTGGTGCCGATGAATGCGCTGCTGCAACACCGCGGCCACAACCTGATGGGTGCGGGCCGCTCCATCGCCGTGCAGAACTTCAACGAGCAGGCCTGCATCCTGGTGCTGGGCGTGTTCTACAGCGCCTGCACCGGCGCGGGCCTGTCGGTGTACATGGCCATCGCGGCATTCGGCGGCCTGGTCGGCGGCGTCATGTGGATCATCCAGCTCTGGTACAGCTACAACTGCAAGAAGTACCCCGAGGAAATCGAGCATCTGCTGCAGATCGCACGCAGCGACAAGCACCACTGAACGGGCTTCGCATTGCTCGCCCTGAGACGCGCATCGCCACCGCACTGACATGTCTGGCCGCCCGGACTAGGATGCTCGCCTTTACCCACAGCAAGGAATGGCGATGGCAAGCATCTACGACTTCAACGCGACCAGCATCGACGGCAAGCCCATGGCACTCAAGAAATTCAAGGGCAAGGTCCTGTTGATCGTGAACACCGCGAGCAAGTGCGGCTTCACGCCGCAGTTCGAAGGCCTGGAAAAGCTGCATGAGAAGTACGCCGCCGAGGGCCTCACGGTGCTGGGCTTTCCGTCCAACCAGTTCGGCGCGCAAGACCCGGGCACCAACGAGGAGATCGGCGCGTTCTGCACCAAGAACTACGGCGTGAGCTTTCCGATGATGGAGAAGATCGACGTCAACGGCAGCAACGCCGCGCCGCTCTATCAATACCTCACCAAGGAAAAGCCGGGGCTGCTCGGCATGACCGCCATCAAGTGGAACTTCACCAAGTTCCTGGTGGGGCGCGACGGCACGGTGCTCAAGCGCTACGCACCGCTGGACACGCCGGCGTCGATGACGCGCGATATCGAGAAAGCGCTGAAGGCAGCGTGATCCGCATCTTTCGAATCGCAACCGAGGAGCAACCTGCATGACGACATCACCTGTGCGGCCCGACGCGGTGCGCACGCCCGACGAGCGCTTCGGCGACCTGCCCGGCTACCCGTGGGCGCCGAACTACATCGCGGACCTGCCCTCGCTCGCGGGCTTGCGGATGCACTACCTCGATGAAGGTCCGCGAGATGCCGCGTCCACCTGGTTGTGCCTGCACGGCAACCCGACCTGGAGCTATCTGTACCGCAAGATGATTCCGATCTTCCTGCAGGCCGGGCACCGCGTGGTGGCGCCCGACCTGATCGGGTTCGGTCGCAGCGACAAGCCGACGGACGAAAGCGCGCACAGCTTCACCTGGCATCGGCAGGTGCTGCTCGAATTCGTCGAGCGGTTGGACTTGCGCGACGTGGTGCTGGTGGTGCAGGACTGGGGCGGGCTGCTGGGCCTGACGCTGCCGATGGCCGCGCCGCAGCGTTACCGCGACCTGCTCGTCATGAACACCGCATTCGGCACCGGCGATGCGCCGCTCGGTGCGGGCTTCCTGGCATGGCGCGAGATGTGCGCGAAGAATCCCGGGTTCGACGTGGGCCGGCTCTTCGCGCGCGGCAATCCGCAGATGAGCCCCGGCGAATGCGCCGCCTACAACGCGCCGTTTCCGGACGCTGCGCACCGTGCGGCGCTGCGTGCCTTTCCGCCGATGGTGCCGGAGTTCCCGGACGCGAACGGCGCGGCCGAATCACGCGCGGCGCGCGAGTTCTTCAGCCAGCAGTGGCGAGGTCGGACGGTGATGGCGGTCGGTGCGCAAGACCCGGTCATGGGAGTGCCGGCCATGCGCAGCCTGCAGAAGCTGATCCGGAATTGCCCGGACCCGCTGGTGCTGGAGCAGGCTGGCCACTTCGTGCAGGAAATGGGAGAACCCGCCGCGCTGGCCGCGGTGCAGGCGTTCCGTTGAAGTTGTAGCAGTCGCGCTAGAAGCGGAAGTCCACCGTCTTCGGCGCACTCGCGATCGTCACGGGCATGTTCTTGGTGACGCCGCCGCTGGTGGCCTGCACCGTGTAGGCGCCGGTGGGCAGGTCGACCAGGCACAGCGGGCCGCGCGCACGAAACACGTAGGCAGGGGCTGCCGTTGTCGCGTCCTGGATGGTCACGTCCACGTCCGCGAGGAAGGCGCCATCGGGTCTCGCGAACATCAGCGAGAGCGGATGGTCCTTCATCTGCGAGCGCATCGCCGCCGACTCGTCCGAGCCGATGCCGCCGCAGATGTGGGTAGGCCCATCGGGCTGCGCCCAGACGCCGGTGGCCGCAGTGGCGATTGCGCAGGCGGCGACACCGCGGCGCAGGAAGCTGGAGGAAGCAAGGGAAACCATCTGGAACTCCTTCCTGAAGATCAGGTTGGAGCCATGGTGGGGCGCGTCGGGCCTGCAGCGGGTCGGACCTGTCCTGCAATGCACGTGCGATCAGGCCGATGTCAGGGCAGGCGCAAGCGCCGCGTCGAGCAACTCGACCCAGTGCCGCACTGGCGTCTCGCTGCCGCTTTGCAGGTGCGTGATGCAGCCGATGTTGGCCGAGACGATGGTGGTCGGCTGCAGCTGGTTCAGGTGCCCCAGCTTGCGGTCGCGCAGCGGGTACGCCAGTTCGGGTTGCAGCACCGAGTAGGTGCCGGCCGATCCGCAGCACAGGTGCGACTCGTTGCGAGCGACCTGGATGTCGAAGCCTAGCGCGCGCAGGTTCAGCTCGACGCCGCCACGCAGCTTCTGGCCGTGTTGCAGCGTGCAGGGCGGGTGATAGGCGACCACGCCGGCAGGTGCCTTCACACGCGGCTTGAGCGCCTTCACCAGGTCCGGCAGCAGCTCGCTCAAGTCGCGGGTCAACGCGCTGATGCGTGCGGCCTTGGCGGCATAGGCCGCGTCGTCCTTCAGCATGTGGCCGTATTCGCGCACCGTCACGCCGCAGCCCGATGCGTTCATCACGATGGCCTCCACCGCGCCGCTTTCCACCTGCGGCCACCAGGCGTCGATGTTGGCGCGCATCTGCGCCTTGCCGCCTTCATGGTCGTTGAGGTGGAACTTGACCGCGCCGCAGCAGCCCGCCTCCCTGGCGATGACGGTCTCGATGCCGGCCGCATCCAGCACGCGCGCGGTGGCGCTGTTGATGTTCGGCATCATGGACGGCTGCACGCAACCGGCGAGCATCAGCACCTTGCGTGCATGCTGGCGCGTGGGCCAGGCGCCGGCGTCCTGTTTCGCCGGCACCTTGGCCTTGAGCTTCGCGGGCAGCAGCGCGCGCACGCTCTGGCCGAGCTTCATCGCGGGGCCGAACAGCGGCGAAGGCAAGCCCTCCTTCAACAGCCAGCGCGCGGCCGACTCCATCGGCGCACGCGGCACTTTTTCATCGACGATCTTGCGGCCGATGTCGACCAGGTTCCCGTACTGCACGCCGCTGGGGCAGGTGCTTTCGCAGTTGCGGCAGGTGAGGCAGCGGTCCAGGTGCATCTGCGTGCTGCGCGTGGGCGGCTTGCCTTCGAGCACCTGCTTGATGAGGTAGATGCGTCCGCGCGGGCCGTCGAGTTCGTCGCCGAGCAGCTGGTACGTGGGGCAGGTGGCGGTGCAGAAGCCGCAATGCACGCACTTGCGCAGGATGGCCTCGGCCTCGCGGCCATCGGGCGTGTTCTGGAATTCGGGGGCGAGTTCTGTTTGCATGGCAGATCAGGTTGCGTTACCGAGGTGGCCGCGGTTGAAGACGCGATGCGGGTCGAACTCGTGCATCAGGTTGCGCTGCACGCGCGCGAGGGCGGGCGACAACGCATCGAATCGGGCAGGCGCGGCCTGCTGAGCGGCGCTGCCCGGCTTGAACAGCGTGGCGTGGCCGCCCGCGGCCTTTGCCACGGAACGGATCGCGGCGCCCTGTCCCGGCGCAGCACGGTACCAGCGCTGGGCGCCGTGCCATTCGATCAAGGGTGGCTCGCCGTCGATGGCCAGCACCGGCGCGGTCTGCGGCACCGAGACGCGCCACAGGTCGTGCGTCGCGGTAGGGTCCTCGAACCACGGCAGGCACTGGTCGCGGCAGGCATCCCAATCGGCGGCGACCTGTGCGTTGTCCAGCCGCTCGCCGCCGAGGTGCTGGCATGCGGCTTCGACAGCGGCCACCGCGCCGCGCAGGCGCAGGTACAGGACTGCGTGGCCCGCATCCTCCACCCAGCAACTGGCGTTGAGCGGCAGCGGTTGACCGCCCCAGGCATTCAGCAGGCGCAGTGCATCGGCCTGGCTGCAGTCGAAGCGCAAGGTGGCTTCCGCCGGTGACGCCGGCAGCACCTTGAGGCTGACTTCGGTGATCACGCCGAGCGTGCCCAGCGAACCCGCGAGCACGCGCGAGACGTCGTAGCCCGCCACGTTCTTCATGACCGTGCCGCCGAAGCGCAGCAACTCGGCCTTGCCGTTGAGCAACTCCGCGCCGAGCACATGGTCGCGCACCGAGCCGACGCTGGCGCGCGCAGGCCCGCTCAGGCCCGCGGCCACCATGCCGCCGACCGTGCCGCCGGGCGCGAAGCGCGGCGGCTCGAAAGCGAGGCACTGGCCTTCGGCGGCGAGCAGCGCCTCCAGCTCGGCCAGCGGCGTGCCGGTGCGCACGGTGACGACCAGTTCGCTCGGCTCGTAGTTCACGATGCCCGCGAGCGGCGCGGTGTCGAGCGTGTCGCCGGTGATCGGCTCGCCGTAGAAGGCCTTGGTGTCGCCGCCGCGGATGCGCAGCGGCGTCGCGGTCGCGGCCGCGGCGCGAACGCATTCGACCATCGATTGCAATGCGGTGTCCATGGTGCTCATCAGAAACGCGGGAGGTCGGCGAAGGGCATCTGTGCGCCGGCGCGGAAGACCTGCTTGCCGTACTCGGCGCAACGCTGCAAGGTCGGGATCACCTTGCCGGGATTCAGGTTGCCGCCCGGGTCGAAGGCGCGCTTCACGCCGAACATCTGCTCGTTCTCCGCCGCGGTGAACTGCACGCACATGCTGTTGAGCTTTTCCACGCCCACGCCATGCTCGCCCGACACCGTGCCGCCCATCGCGACGCTGGTCTCCAGGATGTCGGCGCCGAACAGTTCGCAGCGGTGCAGCTCGTCCGGGTCGTTCGCATCGAACAGTACCAGCGGGTGCAGGTTGCCGTCGCCCGCATGGAAGACGTTGCAGCAGCGCAGCTTGTATTTCTTCTCCATCTCCTGGATCGCCAGCAGGATGTCGGCGAGGCGCTTGCGCGGGATGGTCGAATCCAGGCACATGTAGTCGGGGCTGATGCGGCCGGAGGCGGGGAAGGCGTTCTTGCGGCCGCTCCAGAACCTGAGCCGTTCGTCCTCGCTGGTGCTGACCGCGATGGCGGTGGCGCCGCAACGGCGCAGCACCTCGCTCATGCGGCCGATCTCTTCCTCGACTTCTTCCGGCGTGCCGTCGGATTCGCACAGCAGGATCGCGGCGGCCGTGAGGTCGTAGCCTGCGCGCACGAAGTCCTCGACGGCGGCGGTCATGGGCTTGTCCATCATCTCCAGGCCGGCCGGGATGATGCCGGCCGCGATCACCGCCGCGACCGCGTCACCGGCCTTCCGCACGTCGTCGAAGCTGGCCATGATGCAGCGCGCGAGTTGCGGCTTGGGCACCAGCTTGACCAGCACCTCGGTGGTCACGGCCAGCATGCCTTCGCTGCCGACGACCAGCGCGAGCAGGTCCAGGCCCGCGGCATCGAGCGCCGCGCCGCCGAACTCGACAGGCTCGCCATCGGCCATGAAGCCACGCACGCGCAGCACGTTGTGCAGGGTGAGGCCGTACTTGAGGCAATGCACGCCGCCCGAGTTCTCGGCCACGTTGCCGCCGATGGTGCAGGCGATCTGGCTCGACGGATCGGGTGCGTAGTAGAGGCCGTAGGGCGCGGCGGCCTCGCTGATCGCGAGGTTGCGCACGCCGCACTGCACGCTGGCGGTGCGCGCGACCGGATCGATCTCCAGGATGTTGTTGAACTTGGCGAGCGACAGGGTCACGCCCGCGGTGTGCGGCATGGCGCCGCCGGAGAGGCCGGTGCCGGCGCCGCGTGCGACCACTGGCACAACGAGCCGGTGGCAGGTCTTGAGCACGGCCTGCACCTGGGCGGCCGTCTCGGGCAGCGCGACGACCAACGGACGGGCGCGATAGGCGGTCAGCCCGTCGCATTCATAAGGCGTGGTGTCCTCGGCCTGCCAGATGAGCGCATGTGCAGGCAGGTCCGCCTGCAACGCGCGCACCACCTGCGACTGGCGTTCGGACTTCGACATCTCGGCGTGCTGCGTGGGCGTGACAGGAGCGTTCATGGCGTGATTCTCAACGAACGACCATCAAGGTGAACGGCCAGACATAGGCCTGCATGGTCACGTAAAGGCCCACCAGCGACGCCAGCGCGATCGAGTGGAAGAACACGTAGCGCAGGATGTCGCCTTCATGGTCGAACCAGCGCGTGGCGGTGGAGGCGACCACGATCGACTGCGCATCGATAGGCGAACACCGCGACCGCCAGCGCGGCCAGCAGGCCGAGCCCCGCGGCGATGTGCGCCTTGATGTGGAAGAAGCCGAGGCACGCCAGCATCACCACCACCGGGATTGCGGCCAGCGCGGTGGAAATGATCATGTTGCCGAACGGGTCGTAGATCTGCTGCCAGGTCATGCGTTGTGTCTCCGGATGTTGTGTCCGTGACTCTAGGCACTTGCGCGCCGCGCGGGTTGAGCGATTTTTGCGTTGCCCTTGAGGAAATTTTGCGGCCCTGAAGACCGCAGGCCCGCGATCGGTGACCACGGCCGAAAGACTCACACCTTCAGCGCAGCCCCTATCCAGTCCACGAACGCCGCGCATTGCCACCGCTCCAGCGCGCCCGGCTGCCAGCAGATGTAGTGCTTGTGCGGCGACAGCACCGACCGGTCCGACAGCGCAACGAGCCGCCCCGATTCGAGCCAGGCCGCGCCCAGCTTCAGCCGTACCAGCGCCACGCCGAAGCCGCTGGCCGCCGCGTCATAGACCAGCCCGAGGTCGTTGAACTGCGAGCCGACTTGCGGCTCCGGCTGGACCAGGCCGCAACTCGCGAACCAGGTGCTCCAGGGCTCCAACGGGCTGCGGATCAGGCGCGCGCTGGCGATCTCGGCCTCGGTGCGGAACCCGTCGAACGGGCCGAACTCGTTGAGGTAGCTGTGGCTGCAGGCCGGCACCACCGGCTCCTCGATCAGCAGGCGGTGTTCACAGTCGGCATACGCGCCGGGGCCGTAGCGCACCTCGAGTTCGGCCTGTTCGCCGGTCACGTCGAGCAGCGGGATCGACACCTGCAGCACCAGGTCGATGTCGGGGTACAGATTTCGGAACGCTTCCAGCCGCGGCATCAGGAACTGACGGCTGAAGGTCGGCGTGACCGCCACGCGCAGGCGCGTCGCGCGCTGCGTGGACTTGCTGCCGCCCGGCACGGCCTGCAATGCGGCCAGCCCGGTGCGCACGTTGGCCAGGTAGGCCGCGCCGTCGGCCGTGAGGCTGAAGTCGCTGCGTCCGAACAGCTTGAGGCCCACATGGGATTCCAGCTGGCGGATGCGGTGACTGACCGCGCTGGCGGTCACGCAGAGTTCATCGGCCGCACGGCCCGCATGCCGCAGCCGCGCCACGGCCTCGAAGGTCAGCAGGCACTGGATCGGCGGGATGTGCTGGAGGGACATGCCATCATTCGTCGAAGAAATTGACCGGCAGGCCTGTGGCTTCGACACGCTGCATGACGACGCAGCCCGAAGCGGGCAGGCGCTCCAGCTCGGCGGCCGGCCGCCCCTTGCGCGCACTCGTGACGAACAGCGTGCGCAGGTCGTCGCCGCCGAAACACGGCATGGTCGGGCATTGCACCGGCAGCGCGATGGCTTCACGCTGCGCGCCGTCGGGCGCCAGGCGCAACAGTTGCGCGCCTTCGAACATGGCCGACCAGTAGTCGCCGGCCGAATCCACTGTCGCGCCGTCAGGCCGGCCCTGGTACGGCACGCCGCTCTCAGCGCTCCAGCCGTCGGGCTTCGCGGCGAACTGGTGGAACACGCGCTCGCGCGAGAGCGTGTTGCTGTCGCCGGCCCAGTCCCAGGCACGCACCACGTGCGCGGCGGTGTCGGACCAGTACAGCGTGCCGGCGTCAGGCGAAAAACCAAGGCCGTTGGCGGTGGTGGCGTCATTGGCCATCTTCGACACGACTGGCGTGCGCCCGCCGCGTGCGTCCAGGCAGTAGAGCGTGGCGTTGCGCTGCGTCTTGGGCTCGTTCAGCGTGCCGGCCCAGAAGCGGCCGAGCGGGTCGCACTTGCCGTCGTTGAAGCGCATGGTCGCGGTGTCGTAGTCGGCGGCCGCCATCAACTGGAGCGCGCCGCCCCATTCCCGGGCACGGTAGATGCCGCTGCGCAAGGCCATGACGAGGCCGCCGCGGCGGGCCGGCGCGATGCAGCCGGGCTCCTCGGCCAGCGCCCAGCGCTCGACGCCCACATCCGGCCCGATCGCGCCGCGCGTGCGCAGGATGCACCGGCCGGGAATGTCGATCCAGTAGAGGGACTGTTCCTGGGGATGCCAGAAAGGCGATTCGCCAAGTTCGCAAAGGGTGCCGGGGAGGGTCTGCCACATGATGCAGGCATTGTGGGGGCAAGCGCGGCGCATGCCTCTCCCCTACAGAGCCCTTGCGCACGCGGACCCGACGCCTATGATGCGGCTGCCAAAACCTGACTGGAAGCTGACCATGAAAACTCCCCCGTCGAACACCTCGCTGTCGCGCCGCAGTGCGCTGCAACTGTGCTTGGGGGGCGCCGCCAGCGCCCTTCCGGGCTTTGCCTCCGCCCAGGGCGCCTGGCCGAACAAGGCGGTGACGCTGGTGGTGGGTTATCCGCCCGGCGGGCAGACCGACTTCGCCGGCCGCGTGCTCACGGCGGGCATGCAGACCAGCCTGGGCCAGGGCGTCGTGATCGACAACAAGCCCGGCGTCAACGGCAACATCGCGACCGACTACGTCGCCAAGTCGCCGCCGGACGGCTACAGGCTGCTCGTGGGCAACGGCAGCAACATGGTGCTGAACCCGCACACCTACCGCAACACGCCGGTGGCTGACCCGCTCAAGATGACGCCCATCGGCCTGCTGCTGACCTCGTCGCTGATGCTGGTGGTGCCGGCCAGCCTGCCGGTGAAGAACGTCGAGGAATTCATCGCCTGGATCAAGGTGGAGGACAAGGCCGGCAAGACCGTCGACTACGCCTCGGGCGGCCCGGGCAGCCTGGTGCAGACCGCGATGGAACTGTTCCGCGAGCGCATCGGCAAGCCGAAGATGAGCCATGTGCCGTACAAGGGCAGCAGCCCTGCCATGATCGACCTGATCGCCGGCCGCATCCCGTGCATGTTCGACGCCTCGTCGGTGGTCGCGCCCATGCTCAAGTCCGGGCAGCTCAAGGCGCTGATGTCCACCGGCGCCAAGCGCGTACCGGCCTTTCCCAACGTGCCGACCGCGAAGGAAAGCGGCATCAAGGACTTCGAGATCATCTCCTTCATCGGCCTCTACGGCCCGGGCGGCCTGCCGGCGGACATCGTGAAGAAGACCAACGACGCGATGAACAACGCCTTCAAGGACCCCAAGGTCCAGCAGACCATCGCCGACCGCGGCGATGAGGCCGGCGGCGGCACGCCCGAGCACCTGGCCAAGCTCACGAAGGACTACTACAAGCTGCTTGGCGACGTGGTCAAGAACAACGACATTCGCGCCGAGTAGCGCGCATTCGTCGACCCGCAAGAGCAGCCGGCGCTGGCGGTCGCCCCAAGCGCCCCAGGCGCATCGGGGGTGGGCTCATGTCATGAGCAGCTCCGGCAGCCGCGCGGCCGCCTGCTTCGTCGCCGTGCGATAGCGGCGCAGCAGCGCCTGCCGGTTCGCATCGCTTTCATCGATGCCGCGCACCATGTTGCCGAGCGTGTTGAGCCGCGCGCGGCCCAGCCACTCAGAAACGGCCGGATGCCTGGCCCAGCGCTGCCCGTTCGCCAGACCGATGGCCAGCATGCGGAGCCAGTCGGCCGGCACGCTGGGCGGCGGGATGCTGGCGCAAAGAGCGTTCTTCTCCGTGTCGTCGATGTCCAGGCTTTCCACGAACCCGATCAGCGCCGAACTGAAGGCCGGCAGGCAGGTGCGCACGATCAGCAGGTTGACCGTGTCGCCGTCGAACACGCGCGTGACTCGCGGCGCGGGTATGCCGTTGGCGGTGCAATCGATGTAGAGCCAGTCCGATGCGGCCGGCACGGCGCCGTGCACTAGCACGATCCGCGTCGGCTCGATGGACCGGACGTGTCCGAGGCGCACGATGTGCTCGATACGCCTCACCTCCCGCATCTCGGCGGCCGCGACGGTGGCGCAGCGGTACATCGTCGGCTCGATGGCCGGCGACAGGCGCAACACCTGATTCGCCGCCTCGAGTCGAAGGAACAGGTCGGAAATCGAGGTGGCATCGGCGACCGCCTCCATCTGCCGGGCCAAGCCGAGAAAGGTTGGGTCGAAGCTGTCCATGCCGGGCTGCACCGCGGCGCGATCCAGGAACCACGCGTCGCGCGGCACGATCCAGCGAATCGCGCCGGGCGCCACGCCGCTCTGCAGCAGCCACTGGCAGGTGTCGATGCCGGTCTTGCCCGAGCCGACCACCACGTAGGCCGGGTGCGGCCGGCCGATCTTCGGCAGTTCGTTCGGCGGCACGCAGCGCACGCCCGGCGCGACCGGATAAGGCGGTGGGCGGGTGGAAGGCACTTCGGTGCGCGCGTGGGTCGCATCCACGATCTTGCGGCGCACCGTCACCTCTTGCCTCGCGCCCGTCAGCAGCGAGCTGAAGCCGGAACGCCCGCCGCCTGCATCGACCTCGCACATCGGGAAGTAGCGCACCCGCCCCGAGGGCAGGAAGCGCTGGTTCATCAACTGGTCGAAGTAATCCACCACCTCGGCGCCGGAAGCCAGTTCCGACAGCCCCTGGTTGAGCCCCACCAGGTCCTTTCCGCCCCTGCCCAGTTCGCGCGAGTTGACGCCGTAGAAAGCGGACGGTGAATGCAGCCGCACGAACGGATATGCATCATTCCAGTGCCCGCCCGGCCCGTGGTGCCGGTCCACCATGACGATGTCGGCACCGGTCTCGTCGAGCAGCGTGTCGACGAAGGACATGGCATTGGCGCCGGCGCCAATCACCAGGTAGTCGGTTTCCAGCACGGCAGCATCCATGCGCGCACTCTATGCCCCGCCCGCCCCAGTGCCTATGAACCAGTTCACTCCCCTCCAAAAGCAAGAGCCACCCGAAGGTGGCTCGATGCTCGTTCGTGAAACACCGCGGATCCGGCTTTGCCGGGCCGCTGGTGTTGCCCCCGGTGGGGGGTGGGCGGCCTACACGAAGTGAGGCCAACCTGGGGCGGAGCAACATCCTTGCGGAACCGGCTTTGCCGGGCCGCTGGTATCGCCCCCAGCAGGGGGGAGGTGGCGCGGCACGCGCCACTTCGGGGGGTTACCGGTTATATGCCGTTTCGCCGTGCGACGAGATGTCCAGGCCTTCGCGCTCTTCTTCTTCCGTCACGCGCAGGCCGATCGTCAGGTCGGCGATCTTGTAGGCGATGAACGAGACCACGCCCGACCACACGATCGTCAGCACCACGGCCTTGAGCTGGGTCCACACTTGCGGGCCGATCTCGGTGGTGGCCACGGTGGCCGTGACCCAGTCGCTCACGGCGCCGGGGCCGCCCAAGGCCTGGGTGTTGAACACGCCGGTCAGCAGCGCGCCGACGATACCGCCGACACCGTGCACGCCGAACACGTCCAGCGAGTCGTCCGCCTTCAGGATCTTCTTCAGGCCATGCACGCCCCAGAGGCAGGCGAAGCCGGCGACGAAGCCGATCACGATCGCGCCCATCAGGCCGACGTTGCCGGCGGCCGGGGTGATGGCCACCAGGCCGGCGACTGCACCAGAAGCGGCGCCCAACATCGAGGCCTTGCCCTTCATCAGTGCTTCGCCAATGGACCATGCGAGCACGGCCGCGGCGGTCGCCGAGAAGGTGTTCATGAAGGCGAGCACGGCGCTGGTGCCGGCTTCGAGGGCCGAACCTGCGTTGAAGCCGAACCAGCCCACCCACAGCAGCGAGGCACCGACCATGGTCAGCGTCAGCGAGTGCGGCGTGAAGGCTTCCTTGCCGTAGCCGACGCGCTTGCCGATCAGGAACGCACCGACCAGGCCGGCGACGGCCGCGTTGATGTGCACCACGGTGCCGCCTGCGAAGTCCAGCGCGCCCCATTGCCAGATCAGGCCGGCCTTGGCGTTCACCGCATCGACCACTTCCTTGCCGGTGTAGGCGTCCGGGCCCATCCAGAACCAGACCATGTGCGCGATCGGCGCATAGCTGAAGGTGAACCACAGGACCATGAATAGCAGCACGGCCGAGAACTTGGCGCGCTCCGCGAAGGCACCGACGATCAGCGTGCAGGTGATGCCGGCGAACGTAGCCTGAAAGGCGGCGAACAGCAGCTCGGGGATGTAGACGCCCTTGCTGAAGGTTGCGCCCGGCGCGAACACGCCGGTGGCCGGATCGAACATCCCCTTCATGAAGAGCCG
The DNA here is from genome assembly GCF_018449755.1 of Variovorax sp. dw_954. Classification (NCBI taxonomy): domain Bacteria; kingdom Pseudomonadati; phylum Pseudomonadota; class Betaproteobacteria; order Burkholderiales; family Comamonadaceae; genus Variovorax; species Variovorax sp. dw_954. Next base: position 219,962 of record NZ_JAAVVD010000004.1, read on the forward strand.
GTCGAACCCGCCTATGAAGGCATTGCCTTCCGTGAAGGCAAGGCTGTAGCCGTAGATCATCCAGATCACCACGATCATCGAGAACGTGACCATGACCTGCATCAGGATCGACAGCATGTTCTTGCTGCGGACCAGGCCGCCATAGAACAGCGCCAGGCCAGGCACGGTCATCATGATCACCAGCAGCGTGGAGACCATCATCCAGGCGGTGTCGCCCTTGTTGAAGCTCGGTGCTGCGGCGGGGGCCGCGGCGGCGTCAGCGGCAGGTGCGGCCGCGGCGGGGGCTGCGGCAGCCGGAGCTGCAGCGGCAGGCGCCGCGGGCGTGGCTGCGGGGGCAGCGGCCGCGGCGGGCGCCTTGGCTTCGGCGGCTGGCGCCGGCGACTGCGCGAAGCCCGAGACGCTGGCCGTCAACAGGCCCACGCCCAGCGCGAGGGAGAGGAGGAACTTTTTCATTGGGGTGTTCTTTCGTGCCATGAAATGCGTGAAATCAGAGGGCTTCGCGGCCGGTTTCGCCGGTGCGGATTCGCACGACCTGCTCCAGGTCGTACACGAAGATCTTGCCGTCGCCGATCTTGCCGGTGCGGGCTGCGCCCTCGACGGCTTCGATCACGCGCTCGACCAGGTCGTCCGCCACGGCGGCCTCGATCTTGACCTTGGGGAGGAAGTCCACCACGTACTCCGCGCCGCGGTACAGCTCGGTGTGGCCCTTCTGCCGGCCGAAGCCCTTGACCTCCGTCACGGTGATGCCCTGCACGCCGATGGTGGAGAGCGCCTCGCGCACCTCGTCCAGCTTGAAGGGTTTGATGATGGCTGTGACCAGCTTCATGGTTTTGCTACTCCTGAGGAAGATATGGATGGCTCGACCCCTGCAAGGGCCGGGCCTGCTTTTCGTTTTTCTTAGAACGTCTTGGTCAGCGTCGCGATGAAGCGTGCCTTGTTCGGCGAGTAGGTCGTCGCGCCGATCGGGCCGAAGCCGAGGTCGAAGCCGGGGTGGTTCGCCACGGCATAGGCATCCTCGTGGTTGGCGCCCTGGACCGAGCCGGCCAGCGACAGGCCACCGCCGAAGTCCCAGCTGGCGCCGACGTTGTAGTCCAGGTAGTTGCGGTAGCCGAGGCTCTTGATGTCCGACGACATGAAGGTGTAGCCGACGGCGGCCTTCAGCGTGAGGCTGGTCAGCACGGTCTTGCTGTACGACAGGTTCAGGTAGCTGGTGTTCTGACCCTTCTGGCCCGAGCCCGCCTTGTTGCCGGCGTAGTTGAAGTAGTCCTTCGACACGGTCCACGAGTACTTGGCGGTGAAGCTGCCGAGGACTTCGTCGGCCCAGGTGCCCGCGCCGTAGAGTTCGGTCGTGTTGCCGGCGGTATTGCCCGAGTAGTAGTACTGCAGCACGCCGAAGTCGAGGTCGACCGGGCCGGCCTTGAACTTGTAGCCGCCGTAGAAGTCGCTCTCGATGCTGTTGCCCGGCAGCCAGTTGACGCTGGAGTTCCAGTTGCCGACGTAGAAGCCGCTCTCATGCGCGTAGTCGAAGCCGCCCTGGATGGCGGGCTTGAATCCGCTGGTCTTCACCGGGCTGGTGAAGCTGTTGCTGATCATGTCCTGGTCCTGGCCACGGAACTTGTAGTTGGTGGTGAAGGAGACATTGGCCGTGAGCGGCGAGACGACAGGCGCGGGGGTGGCAGCAGCCGGATCTGCCGCGGGGGTGCTCTGGGCAAAAGCGGCGCCCGACGTCGCGAGCGTGGTGGCCAGTGCAACCAACGCCGTGGCAGTGTTACGGTGCATCATCGAGAAACTCCTACGTGTATTTGAAAGGGTGGGAACCCGTTCAAAGCAGGGAGCGTGCCAAATGGTTGCGGAGGGTGCTGGAAAACCCGGAGGCTCATTCACAAACGTACACAAAAGGTCGGATAAATAGTCACACAAGTGTCTTCTTGAACAACGGTTGAATCGAAAAGAAAACAAGAGCGCACCACCGAGGTGGGTGCACCGTTTTGGTGAGGGAGTGGAAATGAGTTTGTCTTTGGTGCAAAGCCGTGCTTTGCTGGGCCTGGAAGCGGCCAGCGTCACGGTCGAAGTGCATCTGGCCAATGGTTTGCCCAGCTTTACGCTGGTCGGGCTGGCCGATGTGGAGGTGAAGGAAGCGCGCGAACGCGTGCGATCGGCCATTCAGAACGCGGGGCTGGAGTTTCCGAACAACAAAAAAATCGTCGTGAACCTGGCGCCGGCGGATTTGCCGAAGGACTCCGGGCGTTTCGATTTGCCGATCGCGCTGGGCATCCTGGCGGCGAGCGGGCAGGTGGACGCGGCCCAACTGGCGGGGCACGAGTTTGCCGGCGAACTGTCCTTGTCGGGTCACCTGCGGCCGGTGCGCGGGGCGCTTGCGATGGCGCTGGCGCTGCACAGCCGGGGCATCGCGACCCGGTTGGTGCTGCCGGCCGACAGCGCGCAGGAGGCGGCGCTGGTGCCGGGATCGGAGGTGTATGGCGCGCGTCACCTGATCGACGTGGTGCGGCACTTCCTGCCTGCGGGAGCGGATGCTTCCGTTTTGCCCGAGCCTGAGGTCGACGGCTGGGCGCGCATTCACTCGGAAGCCGGCACTTACATTCCAAGCTATCCGGACTTGTCCGAGGTGAAGGGCCAGGCCGCCGCCAAGCGCGCATTGGAGATCGCCGCTGCCGGCGGGCACAGCCTGCTGATGGTCGGGCCTCCGGGGTCCGGCAAATCGATGCTGGCGCAGCGCTTTGCCGGATTGCTGCCGGCGATGACGGTGGACGAAGCGCTGGAGAGCGCGGCGGTGTCGAGCCTGTCGGGGCGATTCGGGATCGAGAAATGGGCCGTGCGGCCGACCTGTGCGCCCCACCATTCCGCCAGCGCGGTGGCCCTGGTCGGCGGAGGATCACCGCCGCGGCCCGGCGAAATCTCGCTCGCACATCACGGCATCCTGTTTTTGGACGAATTCCCGGAATTCCAGCGGGCCGCGCTGGAGGCCCTGCGCGAACCGCTGGAGACCGGCACGATCACCATCGCCCGGGCAGCCCGACGCTCCGAATTCCCCGCGCGATTCCAACTCATCGCGGCGATGAACCCCTGCCCTTGCGGCTTCTCGGGCTCGCCGCTCAAGGCCTGCCGCTGCACGCCGGACCAGATCGCGCGCTACCAGGGCAAGCTCAGCGGCCCCTTGCTGGACCGCATCGACCTGCACATCGAGGTGCCGGCCGTGTCGGCGCAGGAACTGCTGACCGCGCCGCCAGGCGAAGCGACGACCGGCATCCGCGACCGCGCGGCCACCGCGCGCGAACGCGCCATCGCGCGGCAGGGCGTGCCCAACCAGGCGCTGCGCGGCGCGCAGATCGACGTGCATGCAGGGCTCGACGACGCCGGCATGCGTTTCATGCAGACGGCGGCCACCAAGCTGGGCTGGAGTGCGCGCTCGACGCACCGCGCGCTCAAGGTCGCACGCACCATCGCGGACCTGGCCGGCGCCGGGCAGGTGCAGTCCGCCCATGTGGCCGAGGCCGTGCAATACCGGCGGGCGCTGCGTGACGCCGGATGACGGGACTTTTGATCAACGCGTCCGTATCGGGCGCTTTTGCAACAAGGGCTCGCTGATTCCTTGCACGCCGACCAAGCCCAGCACCGTCAGCAGCGAGGCTTGCGCGCCTTTCCATCCGTCCGTCACGTCGATCCATTCGGTCAGGGCATGGAAGCCACCCGTCTTGCCGCCACCGCCGACGATGATGGCCGGAATGCCGAGCGACATCGGTACGTTGGCGTCGGTGCTGGCGCCTGCGAGCAGCGTCTTGTTGCCGAACGCGCTGTTCGCCCGAACCGCGGCCTCCACGATCACCGAGTCGGCTGCGGTCTGCCCACCGGGACGATCCCCGATGAGCTTGTTCGTGACCGTCAGCGTGTTCACGCCCCAACGCTTGTTCTCCTCGACGACGCCCTCGTCCACGGCGGCCAGGACCTTCTTCTCGGTCGCCATGAGTGGCTCGTTGGCATCCGAGCGGATGTCGACCGCCATGCGTGCGTCCGGCGAGATGGTGTTGACGGAGGTACCGCCGCCGACCGTCCCGACGGTGAAGGTCGTCTTGGGAACCTCGGGGGTCTTGATGTCGGCAATCCTGGCAATGGCGCGACCCATGCCGTGGATCGCGCTCGGGACCTGCCCGAACGCCGCGTAGCTGTGGCCGCCGGGGGCCTTGAAGGTGAACTCGTAGCGACGACTGCCTGTGCCCAGGACCAGTACGCTGCCGTCAGGGGCCGGCTCGAGCCCCACCATGCCGTCGATGTCGCGGTGCTCGGCAAAGATGTGCTTCATGCCTCGCAGGTTGCCCAGCTCCTCTTCGCCCACGTTGCCCACGAACAGCAGGTCGCCCACCGTCTCGATCTTGTTGTCATTGAGAACCTTGAGCCATGACAGCAGCACCGACAAGCCGCGCACGTCGTCGGAAATCCCGGGCGCATAGAGCTTGCCGTCGCGTTCCTTCACCTTGACGTCGGTGCCGGCCGGAAACACCGTGTCCAGATGCGCCGAGATCAACAGCTTGGGCCCGTTGCCCGTGCCCTTGCGCAAGCCGACCGCGTTGCCTTCGCTGTCGATGCGTGCATCGGCGAGGCCCAGCGCCTTCATGCGCGCAACGTAGGCCTCGGCGCGCTTTTGCTCCTTGAACGGCGGCGCCTCGATCTCGGTCAGCATCTTCAGGTCTTCGATCGAGCGCGCATGGTCGGCCTTGACGGCGTCGAGCAGCGTGGCAATGGCCGGCGCTTGCATGAGTCGCGTGTAGGCCAGGTCGACCGCCGGCTTGACTTGCGCCGGCGTCGGCGCGACCGCGTTGAAGCTCTGGGCCTGTGCAGCACTGGCGGCCAGCAATGCGACGGCCGGGACCAGGGAGGCAAGCAGGGGAGAGAAGTTGCGGGACATGGGATCTCCGGGAGGGACAGCAAGCCGCATTCTTTCGCTTCCTGGCGCGAGCGGCCCCGATTTATTTGCAACCGATCAGGTATGGATCGACGCAACGAGGAAATCGATCAGCACGGCCAGTGAGCCCTCGGCCTCGCTGCCTCGAAAAAGCATGCCCAGCGGCTCGATCGGCGCATGCAGTTCAAGTGGCAGTTCCACGATCCCATGACGCCCAAGCCGGTCGAGCAGCGAGTGCGGCACCGGCACCACCACGTCGGGCTGCGCCAGCATGCTGCGCAGCAGGTGCGGCGCCAGCGTCTGCACGTTGTGCGCGCTCGGCGGATGCGCCTCCTGCGCCCACAGCGCATCGAGCGCACGTCGCACCGCATAGTGCGCGGGCGGCAGGATCCAGCGCGACTGCGCGAGGTCCGCCAGCCGCAAGCGGCGTCGGCGCGCCGCCGGGTGCGCGGTGCTGGCGACCACCACCACGCGGTCGCTGCGCAGCGCGACGAAGCGATGCCCGGGTTCGAGTTGCACCGGCTCGCGCACCAGCACCATGTCGAATGCGCCGTTGCGCAGGCCCGCGCTCAGGCGCTCGATGTTGCTTTCCTCGATCTCCAGGCGCAGTTCGGGATGGGCGGCGAGCAGGGGCAACAACACGGGTTCCAGCACGCTGGCGATGGCAGCATCGATGGCGCCGATCCGCAGCGGCTGCACCTGCTGCGAGGCGAGCGCGGTGAGTTCCTCGGTCGCCACGCGCAATGCGTCGATCGACATGCGCGCATGCCGTGCCACGAGCCGGCCAGCCTCGGTGATGCGCATGCCGCGCGCGTGGCGCTCGAACAATGCCATGCCCAGCGTGGCCTCGAGCTCGCGCAGCATCTGCGTCGCGGCGGGTTGCGTCATGTGCACCGCCGTTGCCGCGCGGCGCAGGTTGGCCTGTGTCGCGAGCGCATCGACCAGCTTCAGGTGGCGCAGGCGCAGTCGCGCGAGCAGGCGTTCGAGCAGCAGTTCGGCGGCGGTGACGTCGGGCGAGTTCATCGAAGCGATAAGGCCGGATTATCGAGCGATGGAAATCCGATTGGCCTGGCGCGCACGCTGCCCCTACGCTCCAAGGCTTCGCCCTCCTCTCAACCCTTCTTTCGCATCACCACCATGTCCACACGCTTCCGCTCCACCGCACGGCTGTGCCTGCCCGTCGCCCTCGCCACTGCCGCGCTGTGCGCGAGTGCCCAGGACAAGTCCGCCGCACCGTCCGCGACCGCACCCGCCGCCGCGCAGGCGCTGTATCCGCAGATGGCCGAGCGCCTCAAGGCCGTGGAGCCGAAGGTCATCGCCTGGCGCCGCGACATCCACCAGCATCCCGAGCTCGGCAACCAGGAGAAGCGCACCGCGGCGCTGGTCGCGGCCCACCTGAAGGCCCTGGGCTTCGAGGTGCGCGAAGGCGTGGCCGTGACCGGCGTCGTCGGCATCCTCAAGGGCGGCAAGCCCGGCCCCGTGGTGGCGCTGCGCGCCGACATGGACGCGCTGCCGGTCAAGGAGCAGGTCGACCTGCCCTTTGCCTCGAAGGCGCGCGCAACATGGGCCGGCAAGGAAGTCGACGTGATGCACGCCTGCGGCCATGACGGCCACGTCGCGATGCTCATGGGCGTCGCGGAGGTGATGGCATCGATGAAGGACCAGTTGCCCGGCACCATCAAGCTGATCTTCCAGCCGGCGGAGGAGAAGCTGCCCAACGCCGAGATCGGCGGCGCGCGCCGCATGCTGGCCGAGGGCGCCTTCGACGCGCCCAGGCCCGACGTGGTGTTCGCGGCGCACCTGGTGTCGAACCTCAACACCGGCGAGATCGGCTACAAGGCCGGCCCGATCACCGCGGCATCCGATGCCTTCCGCGTCAGCGTCAACGGCCGCCAGACGCACGGCTCCGCGCCGTGGAGCGGCATCGACCCGATCGTGCTCGGGTCGCAGATCGTGCTGGGCTTCCAGACCATCGCGAGCCGCCAGGTCAACGTGACCAAGGAGCCCTCCGTGCTCACCGTGGGCACCTTCCAGGCCGGCACGCGCTACAACATCATTCCCGATTCTGCGGAGATGAGCGGCACGCTGCGCACCTACGACGAGCCGATGCGCAAGTTCATCATCCAGCGCATGGGCGAAACCGCCGAACTCATCGCCAGGAGCGGCGGCGGCAGCGCCCATGTGCACATCGAGGAGGACGGCTACGCCGCCACCATCAACGACGCGGCGCTGACCGAGAAGATGGCGCCTAGCCTGGCCCGCGTGCCGGGCGGCAAGGCCATGGTCGTGCAGAAGGGCACCGGCGGCGAGGACTTCTCGTTCTTCGCGCAGAAGGTGCCGGGCCTGTACGTGGTGATCGGCAACACGCCAGTGGGCCAGGATGCGAGCAAGGCCGAGGCCAACCACTCGCCGCGCTTCTTCGTCGACGAGGCCAGCCTGGCGATCGGCACGCGCACGCTGTCGCAGTTGACGCTCGACTACTTGGCGATGGGCAAGTCCGCAAGCTCGGCGCTGTAGGAGTCCATAGAATCCCGGCGACTTGAACTCGCCGCCCGAACGCCCCGCCTACGATCGCCGCATGGTGGGCTGGCTGTCGGTCGGGCAGCTGATCACCTGGGGCAGCGTGTTCTACGCGTTCGCGCTGTTGATGGAGCCGGTCGAGCAATCGCTGGCCCTGACGCGGGCCGAATCGTCATTGGCCTTCAGCCTCGGCTTGCTGGCGGAGGGCGTGATGGCCTGGCCGGTGGGACGCTGGATCGATCGCGGCCATGAGCGCGCAGTGATGACGGGCGGGTCGCTGGTGATGGCGGGCGCATTGCTGGCCCACAGCGTGGTGCAGGACGCCGCCGGCTTCTACGCCGTGTGGATCGTCCTCGGCGCGGCGCTGGCGGCCACGCTCTACACGCCGGCCTTCGCCATCGTGACGCGACGCTTTCCCAGCGACTTCCGGCGCGCGATCATCACGCTCACCTTCCTTGGCGGACTGGCCAGCACGGTGTTCATCCCGCTGGTTGCGTGGCTCGTGAACGCGCTGGGCTGGCGGCACGCGCTGTGGGTGCTGGCTGCGATCCACCTCTGCATCTGCGTGCCCTTGCATGCCACCATCTTGCTTGGCGCACCACGGCCGCAGGCGCGCCACGAGGCCGGCGCCGCGCCGACGGCACAGCGATCCGCCTCGCACTTCCTGCGCAGCAAGCCCTTCCTGCTGATCGGCGTGTTCTCGGTGCTGCTGATGGCCGTCACGGCCGCGCTGCCACCGCACATGGTGAGCCTGCTGCGCGGCAGCGGCCTGCCGGAGGCGTGGGCCATCGCGGTGCCGGCCAGCATCGGCATCGTGCAGGTGTTCGGGCGGGCGCTGCTGTATTTCTTCGAGCACCGCTTTGACCTGCATCTGGCGAACCGGCTGATCCCCTGCCTGATACCGCTGGGCTTGATGGCGCTGCTCGCGGGCAGCGGGCACGCGGGCGCGGCGCTGTTGTTCGTCGCGCTGTATGGCATGGGCAACGGCATGCTGACCATCGTCAAGGGCACGGCCATTGCGCAGTATGTGAGCCGCGAGCATGTGGCCACGCTGAATGGCGCGCTTGGCTTGCCGATGGCGATTGCACGCGCCCTCGCACCCCTGATGCTCGGCGTGCTGTGGTCACCCGCGAACGGCTATGCCGCCGGGCTGTGGATGCTGCTCGTCGCCAGCGTGGTCGCCGTGCTGGCGCTGGTCGCGGCGCAACGCGCTCGCACGCACTGAGCCGATCGAGCGCCTGGGCGACGCTCAGTGCACCCAGTGGCAGCTGCGATGGTGGTGATGGTCGTAGTGGCAAACCTCGTGAACGTGATGATGATGGTCATAGGACGCCGCAGAGGCGAGGCCCGGAATGAAGGTGGCGAAGCCGCCGAGGAGGATGGCGACGGAGAGGACGATGCGCTTGGTATTCATGTGGCCTGCGATGTGGTTTGTGAAAGACGGATCACATCGTGCTGCGCCACATCGTTACGAGATGTAGGAAGGCGCCCGCAGGTTTCGTGAGCATGAGGGGCGACAGCAGGCCGCGCACGGCCGGGTTGCGCATCGAAAGGCAAGCGTGGTGGCGGTGCTGCCGCCAGTGGCGGCGCAGTGAAGTGCAGCATGCCGAGCGTTGCCCTGCAGCGCCCGGACGCCTCACACGCCGACGCGCGAGTCCATCACTTCATCCACAGGCAACCCATCCGAAGCCGGCCGCCCGCGCAGCGCCACCGCCCACAACAGCAACCCCGCCACCAGCCATCCCGCACCCACTTCCAGCGCCAGCGGACTCAAGCTCAGCATCAGCCCCACGCTCACCAGCAAGCCGATGCACGGCACCAGCCGATGGCGCACGAATCGCACGCTCTTCTCGCGCTTGCCAAAGAAGCGCAGCACCGACAGATGCAGCAGCAGGAAGCCCCCGAGCGCGCCGAAGTTGATCATGGTCGACAACTCATCCGCATGGTCCACGCCCACCAGCGCCACGACCAGCGCGATCACCGAGGTCAGCAGCATCGCCACATGCGGCGTGCCGTGCTTCGCATGGACGCGGCCGAGCACGCGCGGCAGCTGGCCGTCGAGCCCCATCGCGTACATGAGGCGCGCCACGCCCGCGCAGATCGGCACCATCGCGACGATCGCTGCGACCACCACGGTCCACGTCATGACCGCACCCAGCGTCGGGCCCAGCGTGGCATTGGCGACGTCGTAGGCCAGCGATGCCGGATCGCGGATGTCGAAGCCCACCATCAGGTCACTCAGCAACGAGGCCTGCACCACGAACAGCACGCCGGTCAGCAGCAGGCTCAGCATGATGGCGCGCCCGATCAGGTGGCGATGCTCCGGCCGCACCTCTTCGCTCAGCGTCGAGATGCCGTCGAAGCCCAGGTACGACATCACGCCCAGCGCCACGCCCGGAAGCAACGACTGCCAGACGATGTGCGACGGCCAGAGCGATTGCATGCCCACGTGGCCCGCACCCTTGCCACCGTTGAGCGCGATCACCGCCGCGATGACGAAAGCCCCGACCGCCGCCACCGACACCCAGAACAGCACCGCGCTGATGCGCGCGCTGACACCGATGCCGAACCAGTTGACCGCCAGGGTCACGAGCACCAGCCCCACCACCCAGGCCTCGCGCGGGATCGCCGGGATCTGGCTGTTGAGCCCGATCGCCGCGAACACGCAGGTCAGCGCCGGAAAGAGGATGTAGTCCAGCAGCATCAGCCAGCCGGCCATGAAGCCCGCGAACGGCCCGAGGGCTTCGCGTGCATAGGCGTACACCGAGCCCGCGCGCGGCACGCGTTCCACCATCGTCGCGTAGCTGGCCGCGGTGAAGACCATGCAGCCCATGCCGAGCAGGTAGGCCAGCGCCGGCGTACCGCCCGACGTGACGTGCAGGAAGCCGAAGATGACCCACGGCGCCACCGGCACCATGTAGGTCATGCCGTAGATCAGCAGGTCGGAGAAACGCAGGACCGGTCGCAGCTTGCCGTGGGCTTGGCTCATGTGGACTCCAGGGATGGACGTTGCGCTGAAGAAATAGAAGGGCCGTTCGATGCGGCGCCGGATGTCGGCGTGCCGAGTGCTTCGACACGACGGCGAGCGCGTTGCGCCAGGTAGTCCTCGACCACGCTGCAGGCCAGTTCGATGAGCATCGGCGTCAGCTCGATCGCCGTGGCCGTGCCCTTGCGCTCGTGCACCCAGCCGAGGTACGTGGTGCTGCGCGCGGCGAGGAACATCGGCAGGCTGGCCAGGGCCTGGTCGCCCAGGTCACGGTGGCGCCGATAGCCTTCGATCAACGCGGCTTGCGCAACATCGAAGTACGGCTCCAGCTTGAGGAAATAGAGCGAAGTCGCCACGTCGAACAGGTGCCAGCCGAAGCCCGCATCGTCGAAGTCGATCACGCGCACGTCATCGCCATCGACGAGGAAGTTCTCCGGCACCAGGTCCGCATGGATGAGGCCGTACACCTGCGCGGACTTGCCGATGGCGAGCAGGTCTTCGCGGATCGCCATGCGCGCGGAGCCGAGCAGGCTGCGCTGCGACGGCAGCAGCGCATCGAGTTCCCAGAAGCGCCCCCACAACGGACGCAACCCGGCCAGTCCTTCCTCGCACCAGCTATGCCGCTCGAAGCCCTTCGCCGGCTGCCAGCGGCTCGACTGGTTGTGCATGCGCGCCATGGTCTCGCCGACGATGCGGTACTTGCGCGCGATCTCGGCGTCGCCGCCGCTGACGCCGGCCTCGACCGAGCCGAGTTGGCGGCCGTCGATCCACTCGATGATGTCGACCTGGTGGCCGATCGCGCTGCTGGTCGCGCCGATGAGTTCGAAGGGCCGGCCATGTCGCGATGGGATGACCCGTGGCACTTGCAAGCCATCGCGTTCCAGCGCGGCCAGCCATTCGGATTCGGAGCGCAAGGCATCGTCGGAGTGATAGCCCTGGCGATGCACGCGCAGCACCGCCTTGCGGCCATCCGCGCAGTCGACGCGGAACACCGCGTTCTCGCGCACCTTGATGAGGCTGATGCCGGTCGACCGCAGGTTCCAGTGGATCAGGGCCTGCAGCGCGATCTGCCGGAAGGCGTGTTCGTCCGGCGACGAAGGCATGGCGTCGTTCACGTCGTGCGGTTCCGTGTGTTCCGGTGCGTCAAGCCGTGACGCGCAGCGTGGACATCACGCGGTCGAGCGTGTCGATCAGCTGGTCCGCGTTGGCGCTGGTGAAGGGCATCGGCGGGCGGATCTTGAGGATGTTGTCGAAGGGGCCGATGCGGCTGATCAGTACGCCGGCGCGGCTCATCGCGTTGATGATTTCCTTGGCGGCATCGGTGGCCGGGCGCTTGCTCTCGCGGTCCTGCACCAGCTCCACCGCGAAGAAGAGTCCCCTCCCGCGCACGTCGCCGATCAGCTCATGCCTTTGCGCCAAGTCGCGCAGTTGCGCCAGCACGTAGTCGCCGGTGGTCTTCGCGTTGGCCACGAGGCCTTCGTCTTCCAGCACGTCCATCACGGCCATGCCCGCTGCGCACGACACCGGGTTGCCGGCGAAGGTGTTGAAGTACATCGGGTTCAGCTCGGTGAACCGCTCGACGATGTGACGGCGCGCGATCACCGCGGCCATCGGATGACCGTTGCCCATGGGCTTGCCCAGCGTCACGATGTCGGGCACCACGCCCTGCACCTGGTGGCCCCAGAAGTGGCTGCCGAAGCGGCCGAAGCCGCCCTGCACCTCGTCGGCGATGAAGTAGCCGCCGGCCGCGCGCACCTGCTCGGCGACGCGGCGCATGTAGCCCGCGGGCTGGGTCGGCAGGCCCTCGGACGACAGGCCGGTGCAGAGGATCATGCCGGCGAACTTCCTGCCGTTGTTCTGGAAGCTGGCGATGGCGCTGTCGACCTCGGCGCAGTACCCATCGACGAGCGGGGCGTCGTCTTGCTGCACGCGGTCACGGTACGGGTCGATGACCGGGATCATGCGCACGTCCGGGCCGCGCTGGTCGGGCGTGCTGAGGATGGCGCTCACCTGCGACACCGCTGCCGTGTTGCCGTGGTACGAGTGCGCCGTAGAGATCACGCCCGTGCCACCGCTGCATTCGCGCACCATGCGCAGCGCGAGTTCATTGGCCTCGCTGCCGCTGCAGCAGAACATCACCATCATGTCGGGCTGCGCGAAGGTGGCGGCGAGGCGTTCGGCGTAGCGCACGATGGTCTCGTGCAGATAGCGCGTGCTGGTGTTGAGCGTGCGCGCCTGGGCGCAGATCGCATCGACCACGCGCGGGTGGCAATGGCCGACGTGCGCGACGTTGTTGTAGGCGTCGAGGTACTTCCTGCCGTCGGCGTCGTGCAGCCACACGCCTTCGCCGCGCACGATGTGCAGCGGCTTCTCGTAGAAGAGCGGTGCGCGCTTGCCGAGGATGTCGAAGCGGCGCTGGAGGAGTTCGGTGGATGACATGCGATGTCCTTGGCGTGTGATGTGTGTGTCGGGGTCAGCGGCTGGCGGCATCGACAGGGCCGCTGCGCGAGAGCAGGATGGCCTTGTCGTCGGGCAACAGCGTGGCTGCCGTGAGGCTGAGGCGGTCCTCGCGCAGGGCGGGTTTGAAGTGCGCGCCGCCGTCCTGGCTGTCCAGCACGAGACCGTCCAGGCCCACGGCCAGCACGCGGCTGCCGCGCGCGGCCAAACCGGTGATCGATGAGGTGCTGTGGGTGTCGATGCGGTCCCAATGCGCGCCGTCGTCGGTGCTGCGATAGAGCGAGCCGCGCAGGCCGGCCACGACCCAGGCGTTGTCGACGGCCACACCGGTCCAGAACGAGCCCTTGTAGCCCGTCTCGATGTAGCGCCACGCGTGGCCCTGGTCGTCGGAGACCAGCAACATGCCCTTCTCCGCGGTCGCGAGGAGCCGACCCTTGCCATCCGCGAACAGCGCGAGCAGGTTCAGGTCCGCGGTCTTGCTGCCGGGAGGCGGCGTGAGCTTCTGTTCCTTCCAGCTCTTGCCGCCGTCGTCGGTGACGAGCACCAGCGACCACAGGCCGACCGCCACGCCGTGGCTGGCGTCGAAGAAGTGAACGGCGAACAGCGGCCGGTCTTCCTGCGCGGCCATGCGCTGCAGCGCCCAGGTCTCGCCGCCGTCCTGCGTGTGCAGGATCACGCCGCGATGGCCTACGGCCCAGCCCTGCTTCGCGTCGACGAAGCTGGTGCTGTTCAGCTTGACGTCGACCGGCACCGACTTCGCCTGCCGCCATGCCTTGCCTGCGTCATCGCTGAGCAGCACGACGCCGTGGTCGCCGACGGCGACGAAGCGCGGGCCGGCGCCGGCGATGCCCAGCATCTCGGCCTGCAGGGCATGCGCCACACGTTGCGCCGGGACCGCCACGGGCGGGGCGCCGTCCGCGGAAGCCTGCGCGATGGCTGCGAGGCTCGCCAGGCCGCAGCCCAGTGCGACGAGCGAGGCACGCAGGGTGCGCGTGATGAATGCGTTGTTCATGGTCTTGCTCCGCATCTCAATGGCTCAGCAGGCCGGGCGCGCGCATCGGCACCTTGCGCGGGAAGATCCGCTCCAGCCACACGGCAAAGGCCGGCAGCGCAGTCATCGCCATGATCATGTTGACCATGAACATGAAGGCCAGCAGCTTGCCCATGTCGGCCTGGAACTTGAGGTCCGAGAACGACCAGGTCGCCACACCCACCGCCAGCGTGATGGCGGTGAAGATCGTCGCGGTGCCCACCTCCAGCATCGCGTGCTCGATCGCCTTCTCGATCGGCTCGCCCTGGCTCAGGTGCAGTTGCAAGCGGTTGTAGATGTAGAACGCATAGTCCACGCCGATGCCCACCGCCAGCACCATCACCGGCAGCGTCGCGACGGTCAGGCCGATCTGCAATTCCTTCATGAACCAGTAGCCGATGAAGGTGCCGACCGTGAGCGGCAGGCAGCAGGCCAGCACGGCGCGGAAGTCGCGGTACACGGCGAACACGAGGATCACGATGGCCGCGTAGACGTACAGCATCATCGGCAGTTCGCTGCGCTCGACTTCCTCGTCCACCGCGGCCAGCACGCCGGCGTTGCCGGTGGCGAGGCGGATGGTCACGCCCGGCTGCGGATGGGTGTCGCGGAAGGCCTTCACCGCTTCCACCACGCGCTGGATCGTCGTGGCCTTGTGGTCGGTGAGGAACAGGTGCACGGCCGTCATGCTGCAGTCCTTGCGCATGGTGCCGCGGATGCGCGCGATCTCGGCGGCCAGCGCGGCATAGTTGCCGGCGTCGGTCGGCACCACGCTCATCTTCGGATTGCCTTCGTTGTAGCCCTCGTTGTAGAGGCGCAGTTGCTGCGAGAACGACGACACCGAGAGCACGCCTTCCACTGGCTGCAGCGCCCAGGTGAAGCGGTCCTGGTAGAGGCCGATGTCGATGTTGCTGCAACTGTCGGCCGGGGCCTCGAACACCACCGTGAGCCAGTCGAGGCCGGTGTCGTAGTTGGTGGAGATGGCCACCGCGTCGCGGTTGAAGCGCGACTCGGGCCGCAGCTCCGGCGCGCCCGGCTGCAGCGTGCCGACCACGCGGTCGCTGCTCTGCCACACCGCGGTCGCGAAGATCGCGCCCACCACCAGCAGCGTGATCGCCGCATTGCGCGGCTGGGCCACCTTGACGAGCACGCGCAGCCAGCGCGCGCGCTGCTCCTGCTGCACCATCGCGCGGTCGGCATAGGACTTCGGCACGTCGAAGAAGGATGCGGCCACGGGCAGCATCACCAGGTTGGTGACGATCTTGAAGGCCACGCCGAGCGAGGCGGTGATGGCCAGCTCGCGCACCATCGGAATCGGGATCAAGAGCAGCGTGACGAAGGAGACGAAGGCCGTGACCAGCGCCAGCGTGCCGGGGATCAGCAAGCCGGTGAAGCTGGCGCGGCAGGCGTCGTAGCAGCTCTTGCCGAGCGAGATCTCGCGCACGATGAAGTTGATCTGCTGCACGCCATGCGACACGCCGATGGCGAACACCAGGAAGGGCACCAGCACCGCCAGCGGATCGAGCCCGAAGCCCAGCAGCCGCAGCGCGCCGAACTGCCACACCAGCGAGGTCAGCGAGCACAGGATCGGCAGCACCGTGAAGCGCACCGAATGGCTGTACCAGTACACCGCGCCCGCGGTCAGCAGCAACGCCAGCGCGCAGAACTCGATCACGGCCGAGGCGCCGTCGGCGATGTCGCCGATCTGCTTGGCGAAGCCGATGATCTGCACCTCGAAGCCCGCGTCCTCGAACTTCTGGCGGATCTGTTCCTCGAGGACGCGGTTGTAGGCGACGTAGTCGAGCTTCTTGCCGTCCTTGTCGAACTCGATCAGCTCGGCGGTGACCATCGCGCTGGTCTGGTCGCGCGAGACCAGCGAGCCGACGAAGCCGCCCTGCGCCGTGGCCTGGCGGATGTCGGCGATGCGCTCGGGTGTGAGCTGGTCGGGCGCGATGGTGCCGTCGATCAGCGGATCGGCGCGGAAGCCTTCCTCGGTGATCTGGTTGACGAAGCTGTTGGGCGTCCACAGCGACTGCACGCCCAGGCGTTCCACGCTCGGCAGGAAGGTCACGGCCTGCGTCACCTCGTAGAGGCGCTTGAGCCCGGCCGGCGTCCAGATGCTGCCGTTGCGCGCCTTGACGACGATGTTGAGCCGGTTGGCGCCAAGCACGTCGTTGCGGTACTGCTGGAAGGTGCGGATGTACTCGTGGCCGATCGGCATCTGCTTTTCGAAGCCGGCGTCCATGCGCAACTGCGATGCGAGCACGCCCATCACCGCGGTCAGGAGCGCGAGCGCGATCAGGAGCGGCTTGCGCCGCGTGAAGAAGAAGTCCTCGAGGCGGGCCAGCAGGCGCACCGCGAAGGAAGTGGCGAGGGATGAAGATGACACGGCGTGGAATCCGGTGAGCGCCGGGCGAGAGGCACGCGGCCCCTTCGCCCGGCAGGAGCGGCAGGGCGCCTAGAAGTTGCGCGAGGCGTAGACGCCCACGAAGTCGCGGTCACGCAGCGGCTGGTCGAACACCGATTCGCCACCCCAGAACTTGGCGTAGTTGACGCCGAACTGCCAGGTCGCCGGGTTCTTGATGAAGCTGACCGTCAGGTTGACCGACTTCGCGCCCTTCATGAAGGTGGCAGCGAGGTTGGGCGTCCGGCCGCTCAGTGCCTGGAAGTAGTAGACCTCCGGCACCACCTGCCAACCCGGGATCAGGTTGCCGTCGTAGGTCCAGCTGAAGTCGAAGTTGAAGCCGCTGGAGTACTTGCTGCCGACCGGGTATTGCGCGTTGGTCGCCGCATTGATGGCCAGCTCGTTGCCCCAGCCCCAGCCGCCCGCCGCCACCGGGTCGCCGCCATAGGTCTGCTTCAGGTTCGGATAGCCGATGACGACGGCTTCGGCCAGCAGCGTCGCGGTCTGCGCGCCGAGGAACTTGAGCACCGGCTCGGCGTTCGATGGCGTGAGGCTCAGCATGCCCGTCAGCGCCCACTGGAAGCGGCTCGAGTCGACCCAGCAGTTGCCGCCCTGGCTGGAACAGCCCGAGACGTTGGGCGAGATGAAGACCGCGTCCTTCGGCCGGTATGACAGCTCGCTGCCGATGGCCCAGTCACCCACCGGCAAGTTCATGCTGACGCCGAACATCTTGCGGTCTTCCAGGTACTTCCACTGCGGGCCGTATTGGGTCAGCGCGAGGTTCGGTGTCTTGTCGGTGTAGCTCATCGCGTACAGGCCGAGGTTCAGTGCCGTGCCGTCGGGCTGGTAGCGCAAGGCCACGCCGCCCTGCCCGGTCTGCTTGGGCTGGCTGTCCTGGATGCCGTAGGTGTTGGCGCCCTTGCCCAGGCCGTTGGTGACGGACCAGTAGCTGCCGCTCGGCGGGAAGTAGCTCTTGTTCCAGTCGGTCTGCACATAGGCTTCGGCCGCGAAGCCGTGGCCCAGGCCGGAGGCAACGCTGATCATCGGCGCGGGCAGCACCGCTTCCTTCAGTTGCGTGCCCGGCTGCGACAACCGCATGATGTCCATGGCGTTGGTGGCATTGATGCCGCCCGGCAGGAACAGGCTTTCGCCCCAGCTGATCACCTGGTTGCCGACGCGCACGCGCACCTGCTCGTCGCCGACAGAGAAGGACTTGCTCACCCACAGGTCGAGCAGGCGGGCCTTGAAGTTCAGGTCGCTGCGCGCGTCCGGGGCGAGCCCGTCGGCGGAATTGATCGGCGGCGTGGAGCTGATGAAGCCAGTGGTGTTCGTGGCCGTGAGGTCCCTCAGCCAGGTAAACCGGCCCATGACCGTGACGCCCTCGGGCATCTTCAGCACCAGTTCATGGCTGCCCTTGAGGTAGGTCGTGAAGGCATCGCCCTTGGCATAGTTCAGGTTGCCCTGGTCGCCCATGCCCGACAGCGGCGAGAGCTCGCCCGCCGGGCCGCCTGTGTTGCCGGCGTTGATGAGCGTGGTGCTCGGGTCCTTCAGGCGGACGCCTGTCCCCGCGCTGACGGTGGAGTCGAAGCTGCCCGAGAGGCTCTCGGTCTGGAAGGTGACGGCGTGCGCGCCCGACATGGCGAAGAGCGCACAGGCGGCGGCGATGCAGGTGGGAGCGAGGCGATGAAGCATGGTGTGTTGCACGGTGCCGCTGCCTCAACGCTCGCTGATCGCGCGCAGGTTCTCGGAGGTGTAGAAGTTCTCCTTGAACTTCGGCTCCTTCGACTCGACGACCCAGCGGATGTCCTTGCCGGCGGCCAGCGGCGTCTGGTCGAACAGGTAGCGGCCTTCGGGCAGGTTGTATTGGACGAAGGCCGGGTTGTCGCAGCTGCCCGTCTCGTACACGGGGATCACGAAGGACTCGCGCACCTTGGCGATCTTTCCCTGCGCGTCGTAGTCGTCGGCCACCACGGCGGACCAGCTGTCCTCGTCGAGGTAGAAGGTGCGCTTGGGCGCGGAGTGGCGCACGCCGGCCTTGACCGTGGCCTCGACCACCCACACGCGGTGCAGCTCGTAGCGGCGGCTGGCCGGGTCGATGGAATCCTGCTTCGCCACCTGCTCGAACTTCACCGACGGGTCGTACATGCCGAAGGCGTTGTAGCCGACGTAGATTTCCTTCTTGCCGACCAGCTTCCAGTCGAAGCGGTCCATGGTGCCGTTGAACACGCGCGGCTCGTCCACGGTGTACTGGTTCTCGAAGCCGACCTGCGGCGCGTCGTAGGCGTAGGTCGGCATGCGGCGCACGCGGCGCTGGCCGGGGAAGTAGTAGAAGGCTTCGCTCGGCTTGTCGGTGTAGAGCACGTACACCAGGCCCTGGCCCGCGAGTGCGGCTGGCGACTCGTAGGCGAAGTAGGTGTAGTACTCGACCGGCGGCAGGGTGGACAGCAGCGTCGAGCCCTTCTTGCCCCACGGGAAGTAGTAGCTTTCGGTCGCGCCGGCCTGGACCCATTCGGTGCTGCCCTTGCGCGGCGACAGCGACACGTAGTTGAGGGGCCATTCGAAGCCCACGCCCGCGTACTTCATCTTGTAGTTCCACATCGCCTCGGCGCCGTTGGATGGCATCGGGAAGGGCACGCCGGGCACGACCGCCTCCTTCAGGCTCCAGCCGTCGTCGCCGAGCCTGGCGACGCCGACGTTCTTCTTCGTGTTCTCCTGCACGAAGTCGGGCACGCTGCAGGTACGGCGCGTGGGGTACACGTCCATGCGGTAGCCCTTGGTCTGCTTGATCAGCGCGACCTGGCCGGGCGAGAGCTTGTCGGCGTACTTGTCGACGTTGCCCGCGTCGATGGAGAACAGCGGCTTGTCGCCCTTGAACTTGAAGAAGTCCTCGCGCTTCTTGCCTTGCGACCAGCCGCCCGTGGACGGATCGGCCGCGGCGAAGGCGGGGATCGTGCCGTCCTTGCTGGCGGCTTTCTCGGCGCCGGTGGCCGTCAGCTCCGCACCCAGGCGGGAAGCGTCGGCAGCGAAGGACGAAGTCGCTGCCGACAACGAAAAGGCCATGGCGATCGCGACTGCGATGCCGGTGGGGGCGGATCTGGATCTCATGAAAAAGCCTCGCTTTGAGTGGTGCGCAAGCGTCTGAATCAGACGGGTGTGTGGCCGCTGGAGCGGACATGTCAAAGGTACGTGCGCACCCTCGCGGCCGCTTGGACTGGCGTGCACAACCTGCCGGACTAGCGTGCAAGCGCTGCGCGCGTGTTGCACGCGTGTCCGGCATGACGTGCACGCAAATGCCAGCCGCATCGAGGCGTGCTGCCTACGCTCGACGCCGAGGCGGGCCGGTGCGCCGCACCAGCGCCTGCGCCTCGCACGCACACGGCATCAAGGAACACCATGATTGGAGATTTGAAGGGCAAGGTCGCGCTGGTCACAGGCGCGGGGCAAGGCATCGGGGAAGGCATCGCGCGCGGGTTTGCCGCGGCGGGCGCGAAGGTCGTGATTGCCACGCGCACCGCGCAGAACGGCCAGGCCGTGGCGCAGGCCATCCACGACGATGGCGGCGAAGCGCTGCTGGTGCAGGCGGACGTCGGCCGGCGCGAGGAGATCCGCAAGGCCGTCGCCGCTGCCACGCAGGCATACGGCCGGCTCGACATCGTCGTGCACAACGCGGCGGTGTACCCGGTGATCGCGATCGAACAGCTGAGCGACGACGACCTCGAACGCACACTGGCGGTGAACCTCAAGGCCGCCTTCTGGCTGATCCAGGAATCGCTGCCCGAATTGCGCAAGCAAGGTGGCGGGCGTGTGCTGTTCACTTCGTCCGTGACCGGCCCGCGCGTCGCGATGCCGGGCACCGCGCACTACGCGGCGTCGAAGTCGGGCATGAACGGATTGATCCGCACCGCGGCGCTGGAGTTCGCGCGCGAGAACATCACGGTGAACGGCGTGGAGCCGGGCTACATCATGACGCCTGCCATGTCGGCGCTGGGCGATGGCGACGAGTTGAAGCAGATGGCCGCGTGCATTCCGATCGGGAAGATCGGCAAGGCTGCGGACATCGCGAATGCGATGCTGTTCCTGGCGTCGGACGAGGCGTCATACATCACGGGGCAGACGATCGTGGTGGATGGCGGGTCGACGCTGCCTGAGAGTCCGATCGTGCTGGATGCGTTTTATCGGGGGTGATGGGCTTGCTTTAACGGCAGGTGGTATTTTCGTCTGGAGCGGATTCCATTGGCTGCGCACGAGGGGCTGGGACGACGCTGATGGGCCCTTAAGCGACGTCCCTCCGAACTCTTTGAAGGGCCGCTCCTCGACCCGGAGCACTCGTTCAGACGGCCTTCTCTATGTCCGGCAGCGCCCAAGTCCGATCGAAGTACGGCCCCAGCGGGCCATAGAACCTGAACAACCCAAACCACGCCTTGCCCGGAATGGTTGGGATCCAATTCTTTTCCAAGCCAGCAGGTTTCGTTGGCCCCATGTAGAGATCCACAGAACCGTCCGGGTTCTTGACGATGTCCGCGCGCGAGGATCGATCGACGATCCCGCCCGGCGTGTCGTCGAGGAAGGATCGCGTCCCGGTGTCGTAGACAGTCAGGGACCAGAAGAGCTTGGCCGGTGCATTCGCAGGAACGTGCAGCCGATAGTTCTGGCTGCCATCCAACCAGGCGCCATCCTTGTCGTGCGCGGTCCCGATGTATGCCTGGCCCACGCCGGGCGTGCGACTGACCATGCCGTGGCTGGTCGTGACAGCCTGGTAGAAATACGAAGTCCGCTCGTCCAGTGGCGCGAAGGTGCCGACGTCTTGGCCGGGATCGAAGGTGAAGAGGTATTCCCAGCGCGCGTCGGGCCGATAGCGTGCCGCCGGATCCCGGTTCGAGAATGCCAGCGACTGGCCCATCAGTTCACCTGCCGCAGCGCCGTCCACCAGCAGCTTCTTCTGGCGATCGTCCGGTGCGAACGTCTTGCCCTTCTCGATGCCGAGTGGTTTAAGCATGGCCATGTAGAAGCGGTCGCGCTCAAGCACCGGTTCACGCTGCAAGATGTCGTTCAGTCGCTCCCAATAGGCCACGCCCTTCGGCGGAATTTGGGTCCACGCCCTGCCATCGGGCTTCAGGAGATGGGTCGGCGCGGGCTTGGCACGATCGGCATACGAATACATTCGAAAGCGCGAGATCGCCTCCTTGGCCTTCACGGGATCCGGATCGAGAGCCCGAAAAGCGACGAACACGTTGGTCGTCGGCGACTTGACGATGCGGTAGCCCGTCGCGCCGGCCGGCACCTCCTGCCCGGGGCCGACCACCAGGTACTTGCCACCCTTGCCCTTGTCAGGTCCCGACTCGCCCATGTCCGTGACCGGACGCTGCCAGAAGTCGCCGATGCCACCCGCGGTCGCGCCCGATGGGTAGTCGACGACGAGCGGGCCGGTCTTCGACAGATCCGGCAAACCGATGATGTAGGGCGTGGTGGCGTTTGGCGTCAGGATGCCGAGCTTGTCCTTGACGCTCTCGTATATGACCATGTCCGTCTCACCCGCCCCGAACACGCGGCGATGCGCGTCCTGCCACGACGCGAAGCCGACGATCGGCAAGGCCCACAGATAGGCCTGGCTGGCTCGCTGGAAGTCCATCTCGTCGTAGATCTTCCCGACCGTGGCGCTGTCCGCCGGAAGGCCGAGCTGCATAAGGATGGGACCGAATCGTGTATCCATGGTTTGCGCTCCTGCAAAGGATGACAAGAACAAAGCGCACGCACCCAGCGCGGCCGTGAGTGCCTTTTCATGGTGACGCATGTTTG
This sequence comes from Variovorax sp. dw_954, assembly GCF_018449755.1. NCBI lineage: Bacteria > Pseudomonadati > Pseudomonadota > Betaproteobacteria > Burkholderiales > Comamonadaceae > Variovorax > Variovorax sp. dw_954. Next base: position 242,070 of record NZ_JAAVVD010000004.1, read on the forward strand.
GAGGGTTGTCTTGTGGTTTTAAAGAGGAGAGAGCACATCAGGCTTGGCGCTCGATGTCCGCAGGAATCCAGGTCTTGTCGAAGAAGGCTTCGGTGGGACCGTAGAAGCGCAGGATCGGAAACCACCCCTTGCCCTCCAGCGTGCGAATCCAGTTTTTCTCCCTGCCTGCAGGGGCCTCGGGGCCGAAGTCGATGTCCACCGAGCCGTCCGCGTTGACCTCGGGACCGGTGTATTGGCTGACCGTCGGAAAGGCCTGCCCGTTCTGCAGCATCGAGCGGCTGGCGGCGTCGTAGACCACCACCGACCAGAAGTCCTTGACGGGCACGCCCGCCGGAATCCGCAACCGATAGCGGCGAGCGCCGTCGAGGTAGTCGCCAGTGGCGTCGCGGCAGGTCCAGATGTACTGAGAGCCGGCACCCACGATCTTCATGGCCATGGCTGGCGTGTTGCCGGTCGCCGAGTAGGCGAAGCCTGAACGCAGGTCCGGGTTCGGATAGCCGAGCGGAGAGAACGTGTAGCTGCCGCCCACGAAGGCCCATTGCCATTGCCGGCTCTCGTAGATCAGGGCCCCGGGCGCACGGTAGGCGAAGCCGTTGGCCCTCGCTGCCGCCTGGCCGACGACAGCGGCCTCGGACAGCAGCTCCCTGAGCTTGGCGTCAGGCTCGAACGGCTGGCCGAACTGCATTCCGATCTGCGTCAGATAGAACCGCTCCATCGGTAAGACCGCGTCGGGCGGCTCCTGCTCGACGAGCGCTCCCAATTGCTCGAAGAAGCGATAGTCGTCGGGCGCGATCGTGTCGATCGCTTGCCCGGAGCCATCGAGAAACTGCATCGGCGGCGGGTTGGATGCGCGGGCCAGCGGGTAGACGCGAAGACGCTTCGACCGCGCCGCGGCATCCGCTGGCTTCGGATCGATGGCCCGCAGCAGCATCCACACGCCGAAGGTCGGCGAGCGCAAGACGAAGTGGTCCGACGGCACCTCGCCGTCATAGCCCGGAGGCAGCACCAGGTACTTGCCACCTTGTCCCTTGTCCTGGCCGGTCGGACCGACATCGCCGACAAAGCGCATCCACATGTCGTCGAGCACGCCGAGCATGCCGGCCGGTGCCTCGACGACGGTCGGCCCGTCCTGCTTGAGGTCGAGGAAACCGATGAGGTAGACGGTTTCGGAATTGCCGGTCAGGAGCAAGGTGTGGGCATCGAGCAGGCTCTCCCAGACCACGACTTGATGGCTGCTCTGGGCGCCAAATTCAGCCAGGCCGCGGCGGAACTGGAACATCGACACGGCAGCCAGATGGTGCTGGTAGATCTCGACGGCGCGGTTGAAGGTCATCATCTGCGCAAGCCGATCGGCGGAGTCGCTGTCGGGGAAGCCATTCTTGAAGGAGAACTCTCCGAAGCGCGTCTTCACGCGGGTGTTCTCGAACCAGGCATGGTCCTGCTGGGCGTTGCTCTTGGGGGGCATTCCAGGCTCCTGAAAACGCCACACTCTACCTGAGCGTTGTCGCAGGCCGATGATGCTGCGCTGCTATGCTGGCATCAAGTTTTTTGCTGGAGTGGCGCATGCGCAGCATTCATCAACTCGCTCTCGTCTTCGGTGTCATCGCGGCCGGTGTCGGCGTGCAGCACCCCGTGCTTGCAGGTCCGGCGCCAGCGCAAGCTCGCTCGATTGCCCAGGAAGCCTACATCTACGGCTACCCGATCGTAGAGGCCTACAAGACGCTCTACGCGCAGGCCGTTGATAAGGGCGGCCCGAACTTCAAGGCCCCCTTCAATGAAATCGGCAACTCAGCTAACGTGTTCACGCCCAAGGACACGGCGATCATCACGCCCAACTCCGACACGCCCTATTCCTTCGTCTGGATGGACCTGCGTGCGGAGCCCATCGTGCTGACACTGCCGCCGATCGACGCGAAGCGCTACTACTCCGTGCAGCTCATCGACCTGTACACGCACAACTTCGCCTACCTCGGGACACGCTCAACCGGCAACAAGGGCGGCGTCTTCGTCATAGCAGGACCCGGCTGGAAAGGTTCGAAGCCGGCAAAGGCCACGAAGCTCATCCGCAGTGAATCGAGCATCGCGTACGCGATCTACCGGACACAGGCCTTCGATGCCGACGATCTGGCCAACGTGCGCAAGATCCAGGAAGGTTACAAGGTCCAAACGCTGAGTGCCTTCCTCGGCAAGCAGCCGCCGGCGCCCGCAGTGGCCATCGAGTGGCCGCGCCCCCAGGACGGCATGACCGACTCACCCGCGCTGTTTCGATACCTCAACTTCATGCTGCAGTTCGCGCCGACCGATCCGAGCGAAACCGCGCTGATGAAGCGCTTCGCGAGCATAGGTGTGGGCGCTGGCCGTCCTTTCGACGACGCCAAACTCGACCCCACCATGCAAGAGGTGCTCGCGGGCGGCATCGCAGACGGCAAGGCGCAGTTCGCGCAGTTCAAGAAGACGAAGGTGGACTCGCGGGAGGTCGCAAGCGGCGACTTCTTCGGGACGCGCGCCTTTCTGAAGAACAACTACCTTTACCGGTATACGGGCGCTGCTCTGGGCATCTTCGGCAACTCGGCCGAGGAGGCGAGTTATCCCGCCTACTTCACAGACAACCACGGCGAGCCACTCAACGCGGCTGCCTCCCGCTACACGATGCACTTTGCCAAGGGCGAATTACCACCTGCAGAGGCCTTCTGGTCGGTGACCATGTACGACGGCAAATCCAAACTGCTGGTGGACAACCCGATCAACCGTTACCTGATCAACTCGCGCATGGTCGATGCACTGAAGCGCGACCCGGACGGCAGCTTGACGCTCTACGTGCAACATGACTCTCCGGGCGCGGACAAGGAAAGCAACTGGCTGCCGGCACCCAGCGGACCTTTCTACGCGATCATGCGGATTTATATGCCGAAGCCTGAAGTCGTGAGCGGCAAGTGGCAGAGGCCCCCACTCGCGAAGGTCGAATAGCGTGAGTCCGTGAGGACTGATCAATCTTCTCTGAGGGTCTGCAATTCGTTGCAAAGGGGACTGTTCCCGCTGGGCGGCGAACGACCGGGTCTGGCCGATCGCCCCCTCGCGGCAAGATCTACCTGCCAGCTCGAATTTCCACCGCCGCCACAACCGGCTTCGATTCGTCGACGGCACCACCGGGCTTCGACGTCAGCGGGATCGTGCGCCGATCAATGACGCGAATGCGCCGAACGACAAGCTCGTCGATCTCCAGCCGCCGTATTCGTGCCTGGCCCACAAAGAGCCGGCCGATCGCCAAGGCACCGATGGCCAAGGCGCCAAGGGCCGCGGCGCCAATCACGATGGAGCCCAACGCGGCCGTGCCGATGGCGTGCGCGCCCGTTGCGGCAGCTGGCAGGGCCCGCGGGGACTTTGACGGCCTCAAGTTCATGGCAACTCCTGCAGGAAGCGCGATCGATCCGCCGGTCAGGGCTTCGTGACGGTCACCCGCAGGAAGGTGGCCGGAACCTCCGTGTGGCCGCTGCGGCCGCTCTGGTTCTGCGCTGCGAACAGGGTCTCCAGCTCGCCCTGCAACAGCGCCTCCTTGCCGTTCTTCGCGGCCGCATCGAAGGCGTTCATCGTGGGGCCGTACCACTGCCGGAACTCGTCGACGAATCCAGCTGGCGAACCCTCGAACCGAAAGACGAAGGTGTCGCGCGAAAAACTGATCGCGTCGGCCGGCACGCCCGCCGCCGAGAATCGCTCGAGCACATGGCTCTCCACACCCCACAGCATCGGGCTGACAAAGCCCTCTGGCGGCGGCGGCGCGTAGGCGGCGCTGATCTTCAGGAGCTGCGCGACCAGCGTCGGGTCGTTCGGGATCCAGTTCCCCATGACGATGCGTCCACCGGATCGGGTGACGCGAACCATCGCTTTCGCGACGTCCACGGGTCGCGGCGCGAACATGGCGCCGAAGATCGTCACGACCAGGTCGAAGAGGCCGTCGCCTATGCCTTTCAGGTCGCAGGCATCGCCCTGCCTGAAGGTGATGTTCGAGAGCCCCATCTCCACGGCGCGGCGCTGCCCGGCTTCGACCAGGTTGCGTGCGATGTCGACGCCCAGCACTTCGGCGCCCAGCCTGGCCTCCGGAATCGCGGTCGTCCCGTCGCCGCACCCGAGGTCCATGACCCGCATGCCGGGTCGAATACCCAGCGTGCTGACCAGTGCTTCTCCGCTGGACCGCATGGTCGATGCCAGGCGCGTGAAATCGCCTTTCTCCCACAGGACTTGATTGGGGTTCATCTCGATTCCTCCAAGTTGTTGCGGAAGTCGGGTGTGGCCGGGCCGGCCGAAAGACTAGCCGATATTCCCGGCCGAAACCAGCCAGGACGATGCCGCGCGCGTCGGCGTCGCAGCGCCCGCGATACGCCGCTCATATGAATGGCCATGAGCGGTGCTCGGCCTGCGCCAACCGAAGGTCGGCGACAGACTGTTCCTGCCTGTCATTGGAGAATCAACGCAGCAAAGCGGCCCTTCTCGGTCGCCGTTCCTTGCCTACTTCACTGGCTCGATGTCCGGCAACTTCCACGTCTTGTCGAAGAACACCTTGGTCGGCCCGTAGGCCCGGAACATCACCTCGAAGCCGCGCTTGGGGTCGGTGGGCACCCAGTTGCTCACCTTGCCGGTGGGCGCCTTCGGGCCGAAATACACGTCGACCGAGCCGTCGGGGTTCTTCGCCATCTCCGGGATCCGCGACGAGCGGCTGGCGCGCGACATGTTGCGGATGAGCGCATGCGTCTCGCGGTCGTAGGCCGTCGTGGACCAGTACTGATCCACGGGTGCGTTGGCCGGCACCCGCAGTCGATAGGTCTTGCCGCCGCTAAGCGATTGCCCCCTGCTGTCCTTGAGGCTGATCAGATAGAACTGGGCCGTCCCCAGGCGCTTGAGGCCGATGAAGACGTAAGAGTAGGTCACGCCCCGAAGGTCGATGGGGTATTTGTCGGCATCGGTGTAGGAGGTCTGGGCGGCATGGACCAGTTCGGGGAAGGCCGGCGTCAGCCATCGGCTACCGGGGTAGAACGCCTGCAGGTCGGAATCGTATTTGGCTGCCAGCCACGCATGCGCCTCCTTGGCGGCTGAATTCAGCGTAGCCTTTGTCTTGGCATCGGGATTGAAGGGCTTGCCCTTTTCAATACCGAGCGACCTGAGCGGGTCGATCATCGCCCGATCGCGCTCCAGCCAGGGCTCAGTCTGCACGATGCGGTTGAGCGAATCGAAGAAGCTCGAGTCGTAGCGGATGGTCGAGTCGAACACAACGCCGATCGCGTCGGTGAACACGGTGGCCGAAGGTGCCGCGGCCTGCGACAGCGGGTAGACCTTGAGCTTCTTGGCGTAGGCCACCGACCTGGCCACGTCAGCGTCGCCGTGGCTCTTGAGGTTGGAGCGCAGGAGCGCGTAGCTGCCGAAGGTGAGCGGGCGCAGCACGAAGTAGCCCTCGGGCACCGCATCCTTGTAGCCTGGGGGCAGCAGGAGGTACTTGCCGCCCTTGCCGGCATCGGCGCCGGCGGGGCCGGCATCTTCGAGCGGCATCTGCCAGACGTCGTCGATGTTGATGTTGAGCGAGCCTTCTTCATCCGCCGGCGGCACCTCGAGCACGACCGGGCCGACCTCCTTCGTGTTGAAGAAGGCCATCACGTAGATCGCATCGGGGTTTGGCGTGAGCGACTGGTTGTGCCAGTCGAGCGGGCGCGACCAGTAGATGATCTGGTTGACCTTGCCCGAGGTCTTGTTGAGCATCTCCTGCAGCATCAGGTCGTAGTTGACAGCCGGCATGCCCCAGCTCACCGCCTCGACGGCGCGGCGATGGACAGTGCGCTCGGTCAGCTGGGCGGGCGTCGGTGGTTGCGCCTGGCTTGCGGAGGAAGTCGCCATCAGCGCAAAGATGGCGATGCGGGGGACGAGAGATCGACGCATTGAGGAGTCCTCGAATTTGTCCGCAGGTGGCATCCTCATCTTCCCACAGGGCTTGGTTGGGATTCATCTCGATTCCTCCAGGTTGTTGCGGGCAGTCGGATTGGCCGGGACGGCCGAAAGACCAGCCGATATTCCCGGTGCAAACCAGCCTGGACAATGCCACGCGCGTCGGCGCCGCCGCGCCCGCGCAACGCCGCTCAGGCTTCGCCTTCGACGCAATAGGTCTGCACCGGCTCCGCCTTCCCCTTGACGATGGCCGGTGGCATGGGCCGCAGCCGGAATTGATCGTGGACGGCGCGCCGGATGTCCTCCGTGACCAACAGGTCGACTTCGAACTTGCTGGTCAGTCCCTCGACGCGCGAGGCGACATTGATCGGATCACCCGTCACGCTGAACTTCGACAGGCCCGCGGTGCCGATCACGCCCGCCACCACTTCCCCGCCATGGATGCCGATGCCGAAGCGCAGTTCCGGCAGGCCCTTCTCGCGCAGGCCCGCGTTGTAGCGCGCCAGTTCCGCGCGCATGTCCAGCGCGGCCATGACGGCGTCGCGCGCCTGCCAGGGATTGGGCTCCATGGCGCCGAACAGGGCCAGCAAGCCATCGCCCACGAACTCGGTCACATGTCCGTGGTGGCGAAGGATGGCGGCCGTCATGTGGCGGAAATAACCGTTCAGGATGCTCACCGTGACGGTGGGGTCGAGCCGGTCGCACAGGGCCGTGAAGCCGCGCAGGTCGGCGAACAGCATCGTCACCTCGCGCCGCTCCGGCGTGAAGGCGTCACCGAAATGGGTGAGCCGCTCGACCACGTCGGCCGGGACGAAGCGCTCGAACTGGCCTTGCAGTTGCTCCAGCTTGTCGTCGGCCGCCAGCAACAGCCGCTCGAGTTGCCGGTTCTGGCGGCGCCCGCGCAGGACCAGCGCCGCCAGGCCGACGAAGGCAAGGGTGCCGAACGCGGCCAGGACCGACCAGGCCAGGGCCATCACGCCAGCAGCATGGCAAGCCGGACGGTCGCGTTCGCCAGCGAGGCGATGCCGATGGCTTCCAGCAGCTTGGCTTCGCCTATTTCGGCGCCGAGGGCCCGTGTCCGCTGCTGGATCGCGGACGGTTCGTAGTACACCGTGTCGCGCGCCCACGCCAGCAAGCCGCTTTCGCCCGCCGCCAGGCGGGGGCAGCGCAGCGTTGCCAGGGCGCTCTCGATCTCGGCCTGGTCCAGGCCTTCGTCGAGCAGCATCCGGGTCGCCGCGGCATCGCAGTGCGGGCATCCCATCGTGCGCGAGACCACCGCGAACATCAGCGCCTTCGCGCTGCGGCTCAGCGCCCCGGTCTGGAACGCACCGTCGAGCGCGGCCTTCATGACGTTCCCTGCCCGCAGGCCGGCCAGCGGCGCCACCACCACGCCGAAGGGGCCGGCGGCCAGCGCCGCATCATCGAGCGGCGCTTCCGCCGGCTTGCCCTTCGCGAACTTCTTCATCAAGGGCAACGCGAAGCCGAGTAGCCCCCGCAAGGGCCCGCTGGCCATGCGTTCGAAGTCCTTCTCCGGCGGGCAGGCCAGCAGGGTGGTGATGCGGTTGAAGAGGCAGCCTAGAGAGATCGCAAAGGCGATCTCTCCTATTTGCGCCTGCGTGTAGCCGCCCTTCAGCAGCGCGGCACGCTCGGCGGCGGCCGGGCGCGGCCTCGATCGGGCCAGGCTGCGGCAAAAGGCGATGTACGCGCGCTCCTTGTCGTCCAGTTCGGCCATCTGCGTGTCGCGCTCGACCTGCTGGATGAAGGATTCCGGATAGCCCAGGACCTTCATGTAGGCGCGCGTCGCGCCATAGCAGTAGCGGCATGCGTTCTCCTGCGCGGTTACCATGTTGCCGATGCGGTACAGCCGCTCCGGCAGGTTGACGGGCACGTAGCTGAGCGCTTCGTAGGCCGCCTCGCGCAGCCAGGGAATGGGCGCGACGCGGCGGTCCACGTCCATGATCCGGACGCCCCGACGCTTGAGTTCGGCTTCCCACTCCGCGTCGTGCGCCACCGGCAGGACCGGGTCACTCCACTGGATTTCGTTCAGCAAGACAGCCATGGCCACTCCACCGAGGATGAACACGAGGGTTCCTCGCCGGCATTGTCGCGCGGAGCGTGGCTGCGCGGAGGCTTTCGAGATGCGGCCCCGCTGCAGGTGTTGGCGCAGGATGGCTGAGCGCCGGGCGCGACGATCCGGGGCGCAGCGAGCCGCGTGCGCCCCGCCCGCTAACGGTCACATCACCACGGTCACGACCTTCTCTTCCAGGTAGCCATCCAGCGCGCTCTGCGACAGGTCACGCCCGATGCCGCTGTCGCCGCGGCCGCCCCATGGCAGGCGCGCATCGAGCGGGCTCCAGCCGTTGACCGCCACTGCGCCCACGCGCAACCGCCCCGCGATCTGATGCGCCTTGGCCACGTTCTGCGTCCACAGCGAAGCGGACAGGCCATAGACCGTGTCGTTGGCCATCGCGATGGCTTGTTCCTCGGTGTCGAAGGGCATGATGGTGCCGACCGGGCCGAACACTTCGTCGCGTGCGATGCACATCGACGGATCCACGTCAGCGAAGATGGTCGGGCGCACGAAGAAGCCGTTCTCCGGCAGCGCCTCTTCGCCGGCCACCATGCGCGCGCCCTGGCGCACCGCGTTGTCGATGTGGGCCTTCACGCGGGCCTGGTGCTTCGCGCTGATGAGCGCGCCCATCTGCGTTTTGGCATCGAAGGGGCAGCCAAGCTGGATCGAGCGGGCCGCGCCGCCGATGGCGCCGACGAATTCCTCGTAGCGCGAGCGGTGCACCAGCACGCGCGTGCCGGCCGCGCAGGTCTGGCCCTGGTCGACGAACAGGCCCATCGCCACGCCGCCGATCGCCTGCCCGATGTCCGCGTCTTCCAGCACGATCTGCGGCGCCTTGCCGCCGAGTTCCAGCGTGAGGCGCTTGAACCTGGGACCGGCCTCGCGGGCGATGCTGCGGCCGACCTCGGTGCTGCCGGTGAAGCTGACCTTGTCCACCCCGGGATGGTTGACCAGCGCGCTGCCGACCGTCGCCCCGATGCCGTGCACGAGGTTGACCACGCCTTCCGGAAAGCCCGCTTCATGGGCCAGTTCGACCAGCGCCGCGACCGCCAATGGTGCATCCTCCGAAGGCTTGAGCACCACGGCGCAGCCTGCGGCCAGTGCGGGTGCGAGCTTCCAGCAGGCGATCATCAGCGGTGCGTTCCACGGCACGATCAGCGCGGCCACGCCGACGGCTTCGCGCACGGTGTAGTTGAGTGTCGGGCGGCCCATGAAGCCGCCGGTCGGGATCTGGCGGCCTTCGAGCTTGTCGGCCCAGCCGGCGAAGTAGCGCAGCGTGTCGATCGACACGGGCAGGTCGAGCATGCGCATTTCCATCAGCGGCCGGCCCTGCTCGCGGGCCAGCACCTCGACCATCTTCTCGGCATCGCGTTCGAGCAGGTCGGCCAGCTTGTTCAGCAGCTTGCCGCGCTGGGCGCCGGGCATCCTGCTCCACGCGCCGCCATCGAACTGCGCACGCGCTGCGGCGACGGCGGCATCGACGTCCTGCGTGGTGCCGGCCGCGACGCGCGCGAGGACCCGGCCGCTGGCGGGCTCTAACTTGTCGAAGCAGGCACCGTCGGAAGCGTCGCGTTGCTGGCCGGCGATGAAGTGCCGGGTGGAATAGGTGGCGGTCGACGTTGCGGTGGCGGACACGGAGTCTCCTGTCTTGGGAATGGCGTTGAACGAGGCCGGCGGAAGGCCGGCCCCTGCGTTTCCGAAGCTTAGGAAGATCGATGCGCAGCAGCTTGCACTGGCGTGCAGGGACTATGGGACTTGCGTGCAGACTCGCGGGAAGAGAGCCGAACAGTTGCGAGTCCTGCGGGAAGAGCGGCGCGCCGGCAGTGCGCGCCCGAGGCTCAATGTGCGAGCGCTTGCGCGCGGTACTTCGACGGCGTGCTGCCAAAGCGCTGGCGGAACACGCGCGTGAAGTAGGCCGGGTCGGAGAAGCCGAATTCGAGCGCCAGTTGCGTGATGCTCGGGCCCTGACCTCCGGCATGCGAGAGCACGTCCCGGCAGCGCTCCAGGCGCAGGCGCTGCACCATGGCCTGCGGCGTTTCGCCCGCCAGTTCGAAGGCGTGATAGAGCGTGCGACGGGACACGTGGATGGCCGCGGCGATCTGGTCGGGCGAGAGGTCGTTGCGGTCCAGGTTCTGGCGCACATAGTCCTGCGCCTCGCGCAGCAGCGCATCCTGCGCGCGCTTGCGGGCCGCGCCATTGCTGCTGTCGACGTGCTGGATTTCCTGGGCCAGCAGCGAGGTGACGAAGTCGGCCACGCCAGCCTGGCTCTGCGGCGCCACGCGACTGCCCTCCCCGCGCATCGCGGCCAAGGCGGCCAATGCCACCGCGGCGCCGCCCTCCGTCGGCATCGCCCGGCCGGCGACGCGCTGCGCCAGCGAGGCCAGGCCATCGTGGCCGCCGGTGTCGCAGACCATCGCCGTGAAGGTCGTGTCGCCTTCCATGCGCAGCGCGTAGGAGCGGCTGGCCTCGTAGACGGTCCAGTGGCCGGCCGGCAGGTCGACCGCGCGCGCGCCCATGTCCAGGTGCCCGTGCCCGCGTTCCTGCCACAGCACCTTGATGTAGCGCTGCCCCAGATGCCGGCAGTCTTCGCCGCTCATCGAGGCCGAGTGCGCGCCGGCGCGCACCTGGGCGACCTTGCAGCGCGAGAAGTTGCCGAGCTGCACGGACGCTTCGAACGGCTGGCTGCGGTCCACCGAAAGCTCCAGTGGAAAGAAATTGCGCCGGACCTCGGCGGCCCAAATGACCGGGTTCACTTCGGTCGGCGACATGACGGAGGCTGCGTGCGTCATCGTGTTTCTCTTGGCCAGTGGCGTGTGATGTGGAATGATATTTAGGTATGAATCAATTCAAATTCATGGTTTCCCCGCGGTTGATGCAAATTCCGGACCAAGAGCAACCAATGAATGACATTTCCTTCGCCACCCGGACTTCGCGCGATGTGGACGAACACGCCACCAGCGTGAGCGCCTGGGACCAGCAGTACGAGCAACTCACGCCCGGCCCCTTCGAGGGCCGCACCGAGGAGCTGCGCCTGGGCCCGGTGCAGCTGTTCCACGAATCGGCCAACCGCGCGGTGCTCCAGTGCGGCAGCTCGCGCCCCGGCACGCACACGCTCGGCCTGGTGCAGCCGGCGGGGGACGCCGGCTGGTTCTGCGGCCACCCGATCGAGGCGGACCGCCTGCTGGCGGTTTCCTCGGACCACGCGTTCGAGTTGATCGCCGGCGCGGGCATGCGCATCACGGGCGTCTCGATCGACACCGCGCACCTGCGGCGCACTGCCGCGCGCCTGCATGCCGGGGACGACGGGCCGCCATCGCGCCTCGGGCCCCGTGCCGTCGACATGCCACCGCCGGTGCGCGAGGGACTGAAGGCGCTGATCGCGTCGGCCCTGTCGCTGGCCCGGCAGCAGCCGGCCCTGATGCAGCAGCCGACGGTGCAACACTCGCTCGCGCAGACATTGACCGAAGCCGCGCTCGACTGCATCGCGCCCGGCCCGAGGTCGGCATCGGTGCGGCCCGGCGCGGCGACGCGCCGGCGCATCCTCCACGGCGCGCGCGAGTACATGCGTGCCCACGTCGACGAGCCGATCACCGTGCCCGACCTCTGCGCGGCCACGGGCGCCTCGCGCCGTGCGCTGCAGTACGCCTTCGAGGAGACCCTGCAGCTGAGCCCCGTGACCTACCTGCGCGTGATGCGCCTCAACCGCGTGCGCAGCGAACTGGTCGCGCAAGCCCATGCGACCGTCGGCGACATCGCGGCGCGCTGGGGCTTCTGGCATCCGTCGCGCTTTGCGACCGAGTACCGGCGGCACTTCGGCGAACTGCCCTCGGCGACGCGGGCGCGGCGGGGGCAAGGCGGCTGCAACTCGCTTGTGCTTGCACAGGGGTCATCGGCAATTTCGATGAAATGACCGGCAAACTGGTCATTTATGGCGTGAATGTCTGGAATTCTGGACAGATGACTGCTCCCAGCGACTCAAGTTCGGTTCTGGATCGACAACTGCTCCTCCAGTTGGGCGAGCGGCTCAAGCGCGTTCGTCGGCAGCAAGGCCTGTCAGGCGCCGCCCTGGCTCAGCGCGTCGGCATCTCGCGCACCACACTCGCCGCCATCGAATCCGGCGACCCGTCGCCCTCCATGGGGAACTACGTGCGCGTGATGTCAGCGCTTGGCGTCTCGGCAGACCTGGCCCTGTTGTCAAGCGACGCCATGCAAGTCACCCCGCGTATCGCCGAAGGGCCGCGCGAGCGCCGGGTGCCCGCTGTTTCGGTGCTGGTCAAGGCGGAGGCAGTCACGACGCACAGGATCTTCAAAGCCCGATGCTGCACGAGGAGGCGATCAAGTTGATGCGCAGCGATCCGGCATTGATCGCGCAAGCCCTCGCGACCCTGGAAAACTGGCGCGACTCGGGAAGCACGCACTCACGCTTTCTGTGGGACGAATGGTCGGTCATCCTGCACCGGCGCGAATGGCGTCGCACCCTCAGCACCTCTCGCCGAGGGAAGGAGTTGCGGCAAGCCTCGCCGGTGCCGACGATCCTGCCGCCGCTCGTCCGTGCTGCCGTCCTTGAACAGGTCGGCGCGCTGAAAAAGGGCGTACAGCTCGGGTCGAAGCCACGCGCGACACAGAAGGGGGTTGGATGAACCGGGAAGATCTCGAGCACACCATCCGAGCCGCTGCCGATGTGACCAACGAGTACGAGTTCATCGTCGCTGGCAACCGATCCATCCTGGGTCCGATCTCGACGATACGGACAAGCGGAACATGCGGGCGCGCATCAGACGCTAGGTGAAGCTGCTGCGCGAGCGCGGTTATGCCGTACCGTAGCCCCGGCACGGTCAACACGGCAGCGCGGCGGGCCGCACGGTTCGCGTGAGCGGCCCCGTGCCGGATGTCCGACGCCCGTGCCGGGAGGCCGCTATGGCGCGCCACCAGCGCCGCGCAGCTCGGCCAGTCGCCGGGCCACGAGCAGCGACCACTTGTCGAACGCATTCCTGGCGTACGCCCAGCTCTGGAACGAGCTCATGTAGCCGTTCGCCCAGGTCTGTGCGGCGCCTGCTGTGCCGTTGTCGACGTCGGCCGCGTACTTCCGGCCGATCTCCGTGTCGCGGCATTCCGCAAGGACCTTGCCTGCGGCGCCATCGCGGAACTGCATCTCCATGCCGGTCTGGCCAAGGTACGGCGTCGAGCCTGCGGGCCGGCCCGTGGCGACGCCGGAACCCGCTTCCGCAATGAACGCATAGGGCACGAGGGTGCCGGTCACGCTCTCGGCGACACCCGTGGGCACCAGGTCCGTGAGCGCGACCCGGATCACCACGACGCCCGGGCCGGCCTGTTCGACGACCTGCATATTGGCCTGGAGGGCCGTCTGCAACGAACGGTAGAAATAGTCGGTCAGCGTCTTCAGGTCGCTGGGGTCGACGGTCGACGGCGCTGCGTTCTTCGCGGGCGCGAGCGACACCACGATGCGCGAGACCATGGCCTTGTCGTAGCGCTTTGGGTCGAGGGCCGCGTCGCGCCAGCATTCGATGCCGTCGAGCCCGGCCGCCGGCTTGAGCCTTGCGTAGTCGCTCAGGAATCCGCTTCGCGTCATGCGCGTGGCGTCGCTGGCTGTCACCGCGGTGCCGCTGCCGAGCGCCGCGTTGTAGGCTTGGCATCCGGCCAGGCATGCCGCGGCCAAGGCAAGGAGCGCGAGGCGCGAGAGGCGTGCCGTTGCCCCAACCCGTCGGGACATGCGTCTACTTGTGGTCATCGATTTTTTCCATTCAGGGTTGCGCGCGATCGCGCGGAGTGGGCGGGCGAGGGACGCCCGTCCGAAGCGAGTCGCAGCGCGCCACGAAGTTGACCAGCACGCTCGCCGTCCAGGCAACGGCGAAGATACCCGACATCGCAATGACGGGCGGCACCATTGGGGCCCACGAAGTGGGCCGGTCACGGCGGATCGCTGGATCTCGACTGTCCCGACCAGGCCGAATCAGGGCAAGCCAATCCGCTGGAATTTGGTTAACGTCCGGCGGCGGGGAGCAGACACCATCCAAAGGAGTTCGCTGTGCCCGAGACTGCCCATCGCGGGACCACGCAGGCCCGCCCCGCCGCGCCGACCCTGATGTCACGCGCGCCCGCCTGAGGTCCCACCTCCCCTTGCCGGCTCATCCCTTGCCCATGTCGCTTGCGGCGCTCCCGCAGCGGCTGCCGTCGCGCCAACCGCGTTCGGGGCTTTGGCTGCATCTGGTCGCACTCTGCTTGCTCCTCGCGTGTGGCAGCGCCACGGCGCAAGCCAGCCGTAATGTCCTCGTCCTGTATTCCAACGGCAGGCTGGTGCCCGGCAACGTCGATGTCGAGGCCGGACTGCGAGCATCGATCGTCAGCACCATCGACAGGCCGGTGCACATCAACAGCGAATTCCTCGACCGGCCCGAGTTCGTGGGAGATGGCTACGAGCAGGTGATGCTTGCGTACCTGCGCGACAAGTACGTGGAGCATCCGCCGCAGGTGGTCGTGGCGGTCGGCCGCGATGCGCTGGACTTCCTGCTGCGCCAGCGTTCGCAGCTCTTTCCGGGCGTGCCCGTGGTGCATGCCGCGGTCATCGCCGCGATGCCGCCACGCCTCGGCCCGCTGCCCGACGACGTGGTCGGCGTTCCGATCGACTACGACATCCAGGGCACGGTGCTGCAGGCCTTGCGCTGGCATCCCGCGGCGACGCACTTGCTCGTCGTCACCGGATCGACGAAGCGCGACCGCGAGTGGGAATCCATGCTGCGCGAACGCACCGCGCCGTTGCGCGATCGCGTGCAGATCGAGTTCGCAGCCGGCGTGCCCACCGACCAGCTCGAGCGGCGCCTCGGCAACCTGGATAGAGACTGGCTGGTGCTGACAGGCGGCTTCTACCAGAGCGGCAACAGCCTGTGGTCCACGCCGCGTGACGCGGCCGAGTTCATCGCGCAGGCATCCGCCGTGCCCGTCTACGGGCCGATCAGCACCTTCATCGGCACGGGAGTGGTCGGCGGCCGGGTGCCGCGCTTCCAGAACGCCGGCGACCAGGCCGGCGAGATCGTGAACCGGCTGCTCGACGGTGAGCCGCCCGCCTCGCTCAAGCTCCCCGCGGTGATGGCCAATACGCTGATGGTCGACTGGCGGCAGGCGAATCGCTGGGGCATCGCCGACGAGGACATCCCGCTCGACGCCGTGGTCCAGTTCAAGCGGCCTTCGTTCTGGGAGACCTACCGGACGGCCGGCCTGCTGGGCGGTGCGGCCATTCTTCTGGAGACCGGCCTGATCGCGCTGCTCCTGTTCGAGCACCATCGCCGACTCAACGCGGAGACCGCGCTCGCCCAGCGGGGCACCGAGCTGGCGCACGCCTCGCGGCTGGCGGTCGCCGGCGAACTCACCGCATCGATCGCGCATGAGATCAACCAGCCGCTGGCCGCCATCCTGTCCAACGCCGAAGCGGCCGACCTGCTGCTCAAGTCGGGCCGCGGCAGCCCCGAGATGCTCGATGCCATCCTGGCCGACATCCGGCGCGACGACATCCGCGCCAGCGAGGTGATCTCGCGATTGCGCACGCTGCTGGCCCGGGAGGTCGGCAAGCGCGAGCCCTTCGAGCTCAACGCCGCGATCGCGGATGGTTGCGAGTTGCTGGCTGCGGAAGTGCGACGGCGCGACATGCGGCTCGCGGTGCGTCCTTGCGCAGATCCGGTGCAGGTCGTCGGCGACGCGGTGCAGCTCCAGCAGGTTCTCATCAACCTCGTCATGAACGCGATGGATGCCATCGGCGACCGACCGGAGAACCGCCGCTCGATCCGGGTGGCGACCGTCGAGCAAACCGAACATGTCGAGATCAGGGTGAGCGATCGCGGCGAGGGCGTGACCCCGGAGAACCTGGCCAGGTTGTTCGATTCCTTCTTCAGCACCAAGAGCCGCGGCATGGGTCTTGGACTGTCGATCACGCGCAGCATCGTCGAAGCGCACGGCGGAAGAATCTGGGCCGTGAGCACGCTCGGCGTGGGCACCACGTTCCACATCCAGTTGCCGAAGTACGTCCAGGCAAGCGGCGCGCCGATGCAGCACACGGGCCCCGAGGCGAGCCATCCGGGAGAGCCTCATGCGGGCCACGCCGCTGGCGATCCTGCCCGGGCATGAAGTCCTGCAGCGGCCTGCGTGCTCGTGCTGGGTCCTGGCGAAGATGGGGGCTTGGTTGCCATTCATCTCTCCATTGGTTGCAGACCTTCGGCGCAGCATCGTGGCAGGGCATGCGGCCTTTGGAAATCAGAACGACGGGCAGCCGATTTGCCTCGAAGGGCAATCGCTCGCCAGGCTGTAGACGCGTGCCTTCGCTGCATGCATAGTCGCGTCCGAACGCGCCATGAACGATCCATCCGCACCATCGCCTACACCATCGCCCGCCCCAAGGTCCGCGAACGACCTCGCGCAGGAGCGCACCGACCTCGCCATCGATCGCACGGTGATGGCAGCGGACCGCTCGCTGATGGCCTGGGTGCGCACCGGCCTGTCGATGATCAGCTTCGGTTTCACGATCTACAAGATCATCGAAGGCTTCACGCAGCAAGGCGGCCAGGTGCACAGCGCCAGCATGGCGCGCAACGTCGGTCTCTTCCTCACGGGCCTCGGCACGGTGGCCGTCGTGATGGGCACCGTCGAATACTGGTATCGGCTCAAGGGCCTGCGCCGCGACCGCCCGAACCTGCGGATCCTGCAGCCCTCGCTCGTGATGGCGCTCGTCATGTCGGTTGCGGGCGTGCTCATGTTCCTCGGCATCGTCTCGCGCGTGCTCTGATGCATGAGCTGCTCGAACCCTTCGTCCGCACCTGGGCGGACATCACCAACGGCAGCCATCGGCATGTGCCGCTGGCTTTCCGCTTCATCCTGCAGCCCTGCGTCGCGGCCTTCTTCGCCTGGCGTGCCGGCCGGCAGGACGCGCGCGAAGGCCGTCCGCTGTACTTCTGGGGCCTGCTCACGGACTCCGCCCACCGGCCCGACGCGCTGCGGGAGGGCTGGAAGCACATTGGCAAGGTCTTCAGCCTCGCGATCGTCATGGACTGCGTCTACCAGCTCATCGAGCTGCGCTGGATCTACATCGGCGAGGCCTTGATGATCGCGACGCTGCTCGCGGTGCTTCCCTACCTCGTGGTGCGGGGCCTGGTGCATCGCGTGCTGCGGTCGCGAAAGTAGGGACTGCGCCTGCGCTGCCCCAACGTGCAATTGGCGGCGATGCGATGCCTCGGGAGAATGCCCACTCCCCGCCACTCCCGCTGCGCATGCGCCAGAACCCTGTTGTCCACGTCATCGACGACGACGACGCCCTGCGCGTCGCGCTGCTGCGACTGCTCGACGCGGCCGGCCATGAAGCGCGCGGCTATGCATCGACTGGAGAATTCCTCCTCCATACGATGCCGCCCGAGCACGCCGGCTGCCTGTTGCTCGACGTCAACCTGCCCGGCCCGTCCGGCCTGGAACTGCAGGAAGTGCTGGAGCAGCATGGCTGCACCTTGCCCGTGGTCTTTCTCACCGGCCGCGCCGATGTCGCCTCCGGCGTGCGAGCGATGAAGGCCGGCGCGGTGGACTTCCTGCAGAAGCCGGTGCAGCGCGAGACCCTGCTCGCCGCGCTCGAGCGCGCGCTTGCCAAGGATGCCGCCCAACATGCACTGCGCGACGAGTCCCGGGAGCTGCATGCCTTGTTTGCCAGCCTGACCCCGCGCGAGCGCGAAGTGTTCGACCTCGTGATCGCGGGCAAGCTCAACAAGCAGATCGCGGACCAGCTCAAGACCAGCGAGCGCACGGTCAAGACGCATCGCGCGCAGTTGATGCTGAAGCTCGGCGCCGAGTCCGCAACGGATCTGGGCGCGCTCGCCGAGCGGCTTCGCCGGACAGGCTGAGCGCATACCCCGCGCGGGGACCAAGTCGAGATGGCAAAGCCACATCAACTCAAGATCTTGGGCCGCGGCTGCAGCACGCCCGCCAGCGTGGGGAACAGCAGCACGCTCAGCAGCGCGGCGCCGAGCAGCGCCGCCGAGGCGTCCGGCCTCATCGAGCCGGTGTGCGAGCCGATCTCGCTGATCACGACGACGATCGACAACGACGGCACCGCAGAGGACAACGCGAAGGGCAGCGACTCCCCCTTGGCCAGCTGCCCGCGATAGAGAAGCACCGGCACGCCACGCACCAGCAGGAAAAGCAGCGCGAACGCCGGCACCAGCAGCATCGTCCTGGTGTCGCGAGCGAGCGCGGTGATGTCGAACTTGATGCCGGTGCCGACGAAGAAGAAGGGATAGAACCAGGCGAACGACAGGGTCTCGAGCTTGTGGCGCAAGGGTTTACCGACCGGCCCGCGCGTGGCCTGCCCCACCACCATGCCGGCGGCGAACGCACCCAAGATGTTCTCGAAGCCGAAGGACTGCGCGATCAGCAACATCACACCCAGCAGCAGCAACGAGAAGCGCACCGGCATCTGCGTGCTGCTGTTGATGTGCCGGTCCAGCATGGCCTGCAACCGCGGCGGCCGCGCGCGCAGGCCCGTGACGATCGCAGCGCCGACGATGACGAGGAAGACGAGCAGGAAGCCGGCCTCCTTCAGGCTGCTGTACTGGGTGGACAACAGCACCGACATCGCGACGATCGGCGCCACCTCGCCCATGGTGCCGGCCGCCATGAGGAGCCGGCCGAAGCGCGAGTCCATCCGTCCGTCGTCGCGCAGCGCGGGCACCAGCATGCCGAGCCCGGTCGTGCAGAGTGCGAGCACCGTCATCAGCGGCGCATCGACGTTCGGAATGAGGTGCATCGCCCCCACCACGGCGAGGCCCACCCCCACCGACAGGACCCAGCCGCCGACCCCGAGCAGCAGCGGCCTTCCCTTGATCTCGCCGAAGTCCAGTTCGATGCCGGCCATCAGCAGCGTGGCCGCCATGCCGAAGGTGAACATGTGCAGGATGAAGCCATCGAAGGTCGCGAAGCCGAGCACGTGCGGACCGATGACGATGCCCAGCGAGACCTCGAACACCACGACCGGCACCCTGGATCCGATCGGGATCTCGCCGAGCAGCGGCGCCAGCACCGATGCGACGAGGACCCAGAAGACCGGTATGTGGTTCAAGGGAGTGACTGCGGGTGATGTGCCCGCCATGGTGCGATGTCGCGAGCCGCAGAACCATCGGGTCGAAGGGCAGGCGAGCTTCCCTTTCGGGCAGCCGGATTGCCCAACGACCCGCTTTCGCCGGGCCGGCGCGCGCGCAATGATGAGACGCGATGAACGCATCCATCAGAAAAGGACGGCAAGCCATGACCCTGCTCACCCGAGGCGTCGGCCGACCCGGCAACCCCTGACGCGTTGCGGTCGCCACCGGTCCGCTCGATGAACCCGATCCCCAGCGGCGCAGTTCTTGTGGTGGACGATGACGACAGCATGCGGCAGGCCATCGAGCGGTTGCTGCACGCAGCCGGATCGAACCCGCGAACGTATCCGTCGGCGGAAGCGCTGCTGGCCGAGAGCCCTGTCGAAGGCGCCGCCTGCATCGTCACCGACTTCCAGTTGCCGGCGATGTCCGGTCTGGAACTGCTCACGGAATTGCGGTCACGGGGCAACCAGACGCCGGTGATCGTGGTCACCGCGCACGACGCGCCAGCGCTGCGGCAGGAGGCGATGCGGCGCGGTGCGTGTGCCTACCTGGCCAAGCCCTTCCTTGGCAGCGACCTGCTCGCCGCGATCGAAGTGGCGCGCGGATCGGCGCCCTCACCTACCGCCGAGGATGCATGACTACTGCCGCGGGACGACGCGCGCGCCTTCGCCGCTGCCTTCGATGTAGACGCGTTGCCCCACGCGCAGGCCCGGGTTGACAGGCTGCGAGATGGACAACAGCACGCCGCTGCCGGTGCGCACGACGACCTGCTGCCCCGGCGCGGGCTGGTCGTATCTCTTCTGCACCTCGTTGCCGGCCACGGCGCCACCCACGGCGCCCAGGACCATGGCCACGTCGCGCCCGGTGCCGCCACCGATCAGGCTGCCGATGCCCACGCCCGCGAGCCCGCCAGCGACGGCGCCGAGGCCTGCGTGATGGTTGCTCTGCAACTGCGTCGGGGTGATCTGTTCGATCGTGGCCTGGCGGACCTCCATCGCGCCGGGTTGCGCGCCAGGCGCCGCGCAGGCTGCAAGCGCCACGGTCAAGGCCACAGCGACGATACGGGAAACGAGATGACCAGTCATGAATGCTCCTTGGGTTGGGATTCGTGCATGCAACGCAGGAGGAAGGCCTTTGAGTTGCACACGCGCGTGAGACCTTGAATTTACGCAATCCAACATATCGCTGGCCACAATTGTTGATCAATTGTTATAATAAAGTTCTAGGGTGTAGCGCCGCAATCGTGCGGTGCACAGGTCAAGCGTCGGTCGGGCCGCCACGCGGATGAACCACGACCATGCACCACAGGCCTCGCGCCCCGCGGCATTCCCACGCGACCTCGAATCAAACTTCGCACGATCATGTCGACTCGGCATGGCTGCCTGAGGGCTCGACCTCCACATCCACGCCGAGTGCCCGGCGGGCGCGCGATGAATTGCCGTGGCGCAAGTTGATGCGTGCAATTGCCGGCAAGAGGCAGCCATTCCATCGACGGACACCTCAAGAGCTCGCGCGGTTCCTGGAGCAACAGCACGCGGGCTGCAAGGCGCCGCTGCTTGCGGAAGATGTCCTGCAGATGATCCACGAGGGCCGCGGCGAGTTGGTGGCAAGCCGATCGGCGCTGGCCTTCGTCGTCGACCACGGGCCGCAGGTGGGCCTTGAGCTTCGATACCTGTTCGTCATGCCCGGCCACCGCAAGCGTGGTGCAGGCCGCGCCTTGATCGCAAGGTTGCGCGCCCGGTATGCAGACTTTCAATTCTTCTGCAGCTTCCGGGATGCGCACTGGATACGCTTCGCGCAGCTCGCCGGCTTCGAACCCCGCCAGCACGACGACGGCCTGTGGCATGTGACGACCGCGCCCGCTCAATTGCAGGGACATCCGGCACCCAGCCAGTCGCTTCGCGCGCCCGGTTCGCATGCGCCGGGCTCCGCACCGGACGGCGCAGGAATCCAGCGCCCGGGTCGACCACGGGGCAGGTTCGCGCGATTCCTGGGCCGTCTGCGCGGCCGTAGCGACCGCCGCGGTTTCATGCCTTGAGGCCTGAACCGCCCGGCGCGGCAACATGCGCTGCGCCTGCAGGCGCTCGCGCCGGCTGGGCGCGTGAACCCCTGGGCCGAAGGCCGACTACGACTGCTGCCCGAGCAGCCCGCGCTTCGCCAGGTTGCGCATCAACGCCCCGATGCCGAAAGTCCAGCGCTCGGCCTGCTGCGAATGCACGACCCGGTTGGTCAGCGCGCCCAGTTCGGGGGCCGAGACCGTTACCCAGTCGCCCACCATGTGCGTGAAGCCCTGGCCCGGGCCGTGCCGGTCCTGCGTCGGCGCGAACATGGTGCCGAGGAACAGCATCAGGCCATCGGGGTAGTCGTGATGCCGGCCGATGGCCTGGCTCACCAGGTTGAGCGGATCGCGGCTGATCTTCGAGAGCGAACTCGCGCCTTCCATCTCGAAGCCGTCCGGCCCGGTGACCTGCAGGCCGACCGTGATGCGGCGCACGTCCGCGATGCCGAAGTGCTCGTCGAACAGGCGAATGAACGGCCCGATCGCGCAGGAGGCGTTGTTGTCCTTGGCCTTGCCGAGCAGCAGCGCGCTGCGGCCTTCGAAGTCGCGCAGGTTGACGTCGTTGCCCAGCGCCGCGCCGCGCACGTGGCCCTGGCTGTTGACGGCCAGCACGACCTCGGGCTCGGGGTTGTTCCAGACCGAGCCTTCGTGGATGCCCGCATCGGCGCCGGTGCCGACCGCGGACAGCACGGGCGCCTTGGTGAAGATCTCGGCGTCGGGGCCGATGCCGACCTCGAGGTACTGCGACCACACGCCCTGCGCGATCAGCACCTCCTTGACCTTCGCGGCTTCCGGCGAGCCCGGCACGATGCCGGCCAGGTTGTCACCGAGCACGCTGCTCAGCCCGGTGCGGATCGACTCGGCCTTGGCCGCATCACCGCGCGCCTGTTCCTCGATGACGCGCTCCAGCAGGCTTGCGACGAAGGTGACGCCGCTCGCCTTGATGGCTTGCAGGTCGCACGGCGCGAGCAGCCACGGCTTTTCCGTGTCTCGCAAGCCTTCGTCGCTGTTGGCCAGCACGTCGTCGAGCGCGGCCAGGGACGGGGCGGAGCCGTCTTTCAGGGCCGCACGGATCTTCGCGACCGGCACGTCGAGTTCGAGCAGCTGGCTGGCGGTGGGCGCGATGTGCGACAGGTCATGCAATTGCCCCTGATGCACCGCCACCAGCACCGGCCCGACATCCGGCTGCCACATGCGCCCGACCAGCGTGGCGCGGTCGGCATCGGCTGGCAAGGCTTGCTGGGAATTGAACGTGGCTGTGGGCATGGAGGTCTCCGGAGGCGGTGGTTTCGGGAAGGCGGTCTGCGACGCCGGCATGCAGGGCCGGCGCGCGTGCTGCGTTTCGGCAGCGTTGTGCGAGCTGCCGATTCAACCACGCTGAGGCGCATTGCGCACGCATCGAGGTGCGAGCGGCCAGGCTGCGGTCGCGGTGTGGCATCGGGCAGTCATCGGCTCGCTTGCGGAGACTCTGGACACGGCCCCATGAGGCGCTTCGCTACTTGCGAATCACCGCCGATCCATCCGGCTCGGTGCAATCTGCGCGGTAGACGCCGTAGACGTGGTGGGCAGCCACTTGACCGCGACGGCCCGTTCGGCCCACGGACTCAACGTGCAGCGGTCTGCGCGGCATGCGCTTGTGCGGCACGCACCCGCGCAACCTGCGCCGGCAGATCGGCCCACACCGGTTCCTGCGGCGCAAAGCGCGCCCGCATGTAGGCGGCCAGTTCCGCAATCTGCCGGTCGTCGAGCGCGTCGCGGAACGCAGGCATGAAGCCGATGTCGCGCGATGCCGGCTCGCGCACGCCGTCGAGAATCGTTTGCAGCAGGTTGTCAGGCGAGGCGCTCGTGAGGTTGCTGTTGAGCGCGAGCGGCGTGTTGACGCCGAGCAGGGTCGGGCCGTTGCCGTCATGGTGGCAACTGGCGCAGGCGCTGTCGAACATGCGTTGCGCGGGGCCCAGCAGCAGGCCCTGGCGGCTGGCTGCATTGGCAACGACCTGCCTTGCCTTCATGGCGGCGGCCGCTTCGGTCGATGCCGGGTTGAACGACGCGAGGTAGGTGGCCATGGCGCGGATGTCGGCATCCGCCACGGCGCCGAGTTCGCGCACCACCTCGGCCATCGGGCCGCCGGCGATGCCGTGCTGCGCGCTGTGCCCGTTGCGCAGGTAGCTGTAGAGCGCATCGGCGTTCCACGGCACCGCCGATGTAGCACGCGCGGTGAGCGCGGGGGCCTCCCAGCCGTCGACCATCGTGCCGGCAAGGTAGGCGTTGCCGCCCTGCTCCGCGCCGAGCGCGTTGCGCGGCGTGTGGCAGGCGCCGCAGTGGCCGAGTCCGTTGACCAGGTAGGCGCCACGGTTCCATTCGGCGCTCTGCGTGGTCACGGGTTGATACGGCGTGGGGTCATGGAACA
This sequence comes from Variovorax sp. dw_954, assembly GCF_018449755.1. Lineage (NCBI taxonomy): Bacteria > Pseudomonadati > Pseudomonadota > Betaproteobacteria > Burkholderiales > Comamonadaceae > Variovorax > Variovorax sp. dw_954. The sequence goes on from NZ_JAAVVD010000004.1 coordinate 265,661, forward strand.
TCGCGTTCCAGAAGCCCATGAGCGGGCGCACGCTGAACGGGAACTTGAGTTCGGATGCCGGCGTTTCGTTGCGCACCGCGGGCTGCGACATGAAGTACGCATAAAGCGCGGTGAGGTCGTCGTCGCTGGTCTTCGCGAAGGCGGTGTAGGGGAAGGCCGGGTACAGGCGATGGCCGTCGCGCGAGATGCCTTCGCGCATGGCGCGCTGGAAGGCGCTGAACGACCATTGGCCGATGCCCGTGCCGGCGTCCGGCGTGAGGTTGGTGCTGTAGAGCGTGCCGAAGGGCGTTTCCATCGCGCGGCCGCCGGTGTTGGGTTGCCCGCCGGGCGCGGTGTGGCATACGGCGCAGTCTCCGATGGACGCGAGGATGCGGCCGCGCTCGATGGTGGCTTCGGTGTAGACCGGGGCGCTCAAGGCCACTGGCGCGATGGTGGAGCGCCAGCCGAACAGGCCGGCGATGGCGCCGATGCTGCCGAGGACAAAAGCCGTCACCCAGGCGGCCTTGCTCCTTCTCCCTCCGGGAGAAGGCTGGGATGAGGGTGCGGCTGAGTCAGCGCTTGGCGACCGCTCGCCCTCACCCCTGCCCTCTCCCGGAGGGAGAGGGAGTAAGTCCGGTGCACCTTGTCCTGGAGGGAGCGGATTCAACGCCGCCAGCACCACCTCCGGCGTGAACGGCGGCGAGCGGAAGCGCACGCCAGTAGCGTCGAAGATCGCATTGGCAATGGCCGCCGTCCCCGGCACTGACGACGACTCGCCTGCCCCCAACGCCGGCTCTCCGGGGCGCGGCATGTGGACGACATCGATCACCGGCACTTCGCGGAAGTTGATGATCGGGTAGCTGCCCCATTCGCGACTCGCCACCGTACCGGCGTTCGGCGTGCCCTGCGGCGTGAACCGCACCTTCTCCTTGAGCGCACGGCTGGTGGTCTGGATCACGTTGCCGTGGATCTGGTGTTCGACGCCGGCCGGATTGATGACCAGCCCGGCGTCATGCCCGACAACCACGCGGCGCACATGCACCTCGCCGGTCTTCTGGTTGACCTCGACATCGGCCACCCAAGCGGCCCATGCGGCGCCGAAGCCCGGCCACTTGCTGTGCATGTAGCGGGCATAGGCCACGCCCTGTCCGAAGAGGATGTCGCCACCGGCCCCAAGCCCGCCATCGGCGTTCTCCCGCGGCCCGGTGCGCATGCGCCAGCCGGCCTTTTGCGCGGTGGCGCGCAGCAGTTCGGCCGCGCGCGGATCGGGCAGGTGCCGCAGCCGGAATTCGACCGGGTCGATGCCCGATGCGGTCGCCAGTTCGTCGACGTAGGACTCGTGCGCGAACGAACTCGGCAGCGCCGACACGCCGCGCAGCCACGATGCGCGCACGATCGGCGGCATGTCGTTGACCTTGACGCGCAGGTTCTCGTACGCATACGGCGGGCGCGCAGTGCGGTCGCCCATCTCGAAGGCCTGCGCGACAGGCTCGATGGTGCGCGTCAGCAGCAGCGCGAGCGTGGGCGCGCCGTTCGAGGGGTACGAGGTCTCGAAGTCGTAGGCAGCCACGCTGCCGTCCGCCGCCAGCCCGCCATTGACCTGCATGAGTTGCGCGGCGCCCTTGGGCTCCCACACGTGCTCCTGCTCGCGCGTGAGCTGCACGCGCACTGGCGCATGAACCGCGCGAGAGAGGAGCGTGGCATCGGCCGCAACGTCGTCGGCGCCGTTGCGGCCGTAGCAGCCGGCCGCTTCCATGCGGATAACCTCGATGGCGACATCGGGCTGACCAGTGAGGCGCGCGAGGTCGGCGCGCAGCACGTGCGGGTTCTGCGTGCCGGCCCACACGGTCAGCATCGGGCCGCCATGCGCATGCGTCGAAGCGTCACCGCGCCAATCCGCCAACGCGCACGACGGGCCGATCGACGCATGCATCTGGTACGGCCACACGTAGGTGCGCGGCATCGGCTGGGCCGCGCCGGCGAGCGCGCCTTCGACATCGCCCTCGTCGACCAGCAGGCGCTGCGTCGACGGATTCGCACGCAGGGCGCCTTCGAGGTCATCCAGCGAAGGCAGGCCCGGCCACGCCTTCCATGTCACGCGCAGTTCGCGCAGCGCCTGCTCTGCATGTTCCTCGCGCTCAGCCACGACGCCGACGAAATCGCGGATGACGACGACGGCGCGAATGCCGGGGATGTGCGCGATCGACGACTCGTCGACCGATTCCAGCGTATTGCCGATGAAGTCGCCGTGGTCCGCGCCGGCATACGGCGGCCGCACGACGCGACCGTGCAGCATGCCGGGCACCCGCATGTCGTGCACGAACACGGTGTCGCCCGCGAGCTTGGCCGGGATGTCGACTCGGGGCACGCGGGTGCCGACGAGGCGGTAGTCGCCCACCGGCTTGAGGCGGATGTCGCCTTCGAGCATCAGCACGCTGCGCTGGCCTTGCAGCAACTCGGCGAAGCTGCGGCCCACCGTGGCATCGGCGCGCGCATGCACTCGGCCTTCGGTCACGGTGAGTTCGGCCTCCTGGATGCCGAGCCATTCCGAGGCCTGCGCGATGAGCCAGTGGCGTGCCTGCGCAGCCGCCATGCGCAGCGGCGCGGCATGGATCTGGATGGAGGCGCTGGCAATGGTGGCGCCCTGATTGGGAGCGCGCGAGGTGTCGCCGAGCACCATCTTCAAGCGCGCCAGCGGCAGGTCGAGTTCCTCGCACACGATCTGCGCGAGCGAGGTCTGCAAGCCGGTGCCGAGGTCGACGTGGCCGTTGAGCGCGGTGGCGCTGCCGTCGTCCCAGAGTGCGAGCAGGATATCGGGGCCTTCGGCTGGATTGCCGGGTACGCCGGGGGGCTGGCCCGGCGCGGGTGCGGGCGGAGGCGGGGTGTCGCGCACGATGACGAGTGCGCCATCGACCTGGAGGAAATCCGCGCGGGTGCGGGGCTGGTCGGCGCGGCGTGTCACTCCCTCTCCCTTCGGGAGAGGGCTGGGGTGAGGGTTTGCGGCGGTGGCATGGGCCGCGCTTCTTCGACCGCTGCGGCCCTCCCCCTGGCCCTCTCCCCGAGGGGAGAAGGGATAAATCCGGCGCTCATGATTTGGCGCTCATCAGCACGGCGGCGCGCCGCACGGCATCGAGGATCTCGATGTGCGTGCCGCAACGGCACAGGTTGCCCGACAGCTCGGCGCGGATGCGTTCCTCGCTCGGCTGCGGATCGCGTGCCAGCAGGGCTGCCGCCTGCATCACCATCCCGTTGAGGCAGTAGCCGCACTGCGCGGCCTGCGCATCCTCAAAGGCCTGCTGGACCGGATGCCAGTCTCCGCGTGAGCCCAATCCTTCGAGCGTGGTGATGGCGCGCCCGGCCACGCCATGCGCCGGGATCACGCAGGCGCGCGCCGCCACGCCATCGACCCAGACGGTGCAGGCACCGCACTGGCCGAGGCCGCAGCCGTACTTGGGCCCGTTGAGCCCGAGGTCGTTGCGCAGCATGTGCAGCAACGACGCCTCGCGCGACACGCCGGGCAGCTCGACTTCGCGTCCATTGACCGTGCATGCGAGCCCGCTGCTTCTCATGCGTCCGTCGTCAGGCGATGTCGGAGGACTGGATGCGCTTGACGCCCTTGGCCGTCATCTGCTTCCACGCTGCGGCCAGCGAGCCGTTGAGGTCGATGCCGCGCGTCGCGTCCTCGATCACGTAGACCTCGAAGCCGGCCTTGCGCGCGTCCATCGCGGTCCAGGCCACGCAGAAGTCGGTCGCCAGCCCGGTCACGAAGATCGTCTTGATGCCGCGTCCCTTGAGGTAGCCCGCCAGCCCGGTCGCGGTCTTGTGGTCGGCTTCCTCGAAGGCCGAGTAGCTGTCCATGTCCTTGTGGAAGCCCTTGCGGATGATGAGCTGCGCGGTGGGCAGCGCGAGCTCCTTGCCAAGGCCGGCGTCGTCCGTGCCCTGCACGCAGTGGTCGGGCCACAGCACCTGCGTGCCGTACTTGAGCTTCGTGGTCTCGAACGGCTTCTTGCCCGGATAGGTGCTGGCGAAGGATGCATGGCCTGCCGTGTGCCAGTCCTGCGTGACGACGATGTTGTCGAAGGCCGGCGCGAGCTTGTTGATGACCGGGATCACCTCGTTGCCGCCCTTCACCGCGAGCGTGCCGCCGTCGAGAAAACAGTTCTGCACGTCGACCACGATCAATGCGGAATTGCCGGCGGGCTTGACCTTGGCGGCCGCCCAGACGAGTTGCGGCGCGATCGCGGCCAGCCCGAGTGCGGCGCCGGCGTGGAGGATGGTTCTGCGTTGCATGGTGGTCGCTCCTGTGACGGTTGAGGAAACTTCTTCGGTCAAACGCTGATGTCAAACGCTGATGTCAAACGCTGAGGTAAGCGCGGCGCACTTCGTCGTTCGCCGCAAGTTCGTCCATCGAGGCCTGGTAGCGGATCTGGCCTTTCTCGAGCACATAGGCACGGTCCGACACCAGTTCCGCGAAGTGCATGTTCTGCTCCGACAGCAGGATGCTCACGCCCTGCGCCTTGAGTTCCAGGATCATGTGCGCCATCTGCTCGACGATCACAGGCGCCACGCCTTCCGACGGTTCATCGAGCAGCACGAGATACGGATTGCCCATCAGCGTGCGCGCCACCGTGAGCATTTGCTGCTCGCCGCCGCTCATGCGTCCGCCGGGGCGGTTCGGCATCTCGCCGAGATTGGGGAACAGCTTGAACAGCCGCTCCGGCGTCCACACCGGCGCGACGGAGCCGTCGGCCCAGCGGCGCTCGGGCTGCTTGCCGACTTCGAGGTTCTCCATCACCGTGAGATCGGTGAACACGCGCCGGTCTTCCGGCACGAAGCCAAGGCCCAGCCGTGCCGCGACGTGCGGCTCGCGCTTGGAGATGTCATGGCCCAGGAAGCTCACCGCGCCGCGCCGCTTGGGCAGCATGCCGATGATGGCCTTGAGCGTGGTCGACTTGCCCGCGCCGTTGCGCCCCATGAGCGCGACCACCTCGCCGCGCCGCACTTCGAGGTCCACGTCGTAGAGGATCTGCGCGGCGCCGTACCAGGCGCACAGCGCCTTGGTGGTGAGCAGGGTTTCCGGGGTGCTCATGAGGTCTCCTGAATGCGGACTTGACCGTACGCGAAGGGCGCGAAGATACGCGAAGGACGCGAAAGAAGACAAAAAAATTCTTTGCGGTTTTCTCTTCTTCCTTCGACTTCTTTTCCTCTTTGGTTTTCTTTCGCGTCCTTCGCGAAACCTTCGCGTCCTCTGCGTACGGTTCCCGATCCCGTATTCATACCGCCTCCACCTTCTCAAAGGTCTTTCCAGTGCCGAAGTACACCTCCTGCACCTTCGGATGGTCGCGGATCTCCAGCGGCTTGCCCTGCGCGATGAGACGGCCGCGCGCCAGCACGATCATGCGATCGGCGTAGGCGAACACGACGTCCATGCTGTGCTCGGTGAACAGCACCGCCAGGCCGCGCTGGATCACGAGTTCCTTGGTCAGCGCCATCAGCGAATTGCGCTCCTTCGGCGCCATGCCGGCCGTGGGCTCGTCCATGAGCAGCAGCTTGGGGGAGTTGGCCATCGCGATCGCGAGTTCGACGCGCTTCACGTCGCCATACGCGAGTTCGCTGCAAGGCCGGTCGGCCTGCGCCTTCATGCCGACCTGGTCGAGCAGCGCCAGCGCCTCGTCGCGCTTGTGGTCCGACGCGCGGCGCCACATCGCATAGAGCTTGCCGTCGTGCGACAGCAAGGCCATCTGCACGTTCTCTGCCACGGTGAGCGAGGCGAAGGTCTCCGCAATCTGGAAGGTGCGGCCCACGCCGAGCTTCCAGATCGCGCGCGGCTTCTGCCCGACCAGTTCGTGCCCGTCGAACGTGATCGAGCCCTGGTCCGCACGGAGCTGCCCATTGACCATGTTGAAGGTCGTCGACTTGCCCGCACCGTTCGGGCCGATCAGCGCGAGCAGTTCGCCCGCCGCGAGGTCGAAGCTGATGCCGTCCACGGCCTTCACGCCGCCGAAGGACTTGCCGAGGTTGTTGACTTGAAGAAGCGTCATGTGGATTGGCTCCCGCTCGCGCCCGCCGTGGACGGTGGCGCCACAGCCTTGCGCCCTCCGGTGGCCCGTTCGAACAACTGCTTCGCGAAGCCCGCGATGCCCTGCGGGAACAGCAGCACCAGGATCAGGATGATCGCGCCCAGCATCGCGCGCCAGTAGTCCGTGTTGCGCGCCACCGTGTCATGCAACCAGCTGAACGTCACTGCGCCCACCACCGGCCCGGCCAGCGTCTGCACGCCGCCGAGCAGCACCATCACCAGGCCGTCGACCGACTTGTCCACGCTCAGCGTCTCGGGCGAAATGCTGCCCTTGGAGAATGCATACAGCGCGCCCGCCAGGCCCGCCGCCGTGCCCGCGATGACGAAGGCCGTCCACTGCATGCGCTTCACGTCGATGCCGATGGCGTCGGCGCGCAGCACCGAGTCGCGCCCCGCGCGCAGCGCATAGCCGAAGGGCGAGAACAGCACGCGGCGCAGCAGCAGGATGCCGGCCGCCACCAGCACCAGCGTGAGCCAGTAGTAGGCACGCTTGTCCGACAGCCATTCCGATGGCCACACGCCCGTGAGGCCGTTGCTGCCGCCGGTGAACGCATCCCACTGGTAGACGATGGCCCAGGTGATCTGCGCGAAGGCCAGCGTGAGCATCGCGAGGTACACGCCCGACAGCCGCACCGCGAACCAGCCATAGACGAAGGCGCCGATGGCCGCGACCAGCGGCGCGACGACCAGCGCGAGTTCCATCGGCATGCCGCTCGACTTCACGAGCAGCGCCGCGCCATAAGCACCGAGGCCGAAGTACGCCGCATGGCCGAACGAATGCATGCCGGCCGGGCCCATGATGAAGTGCAGGCTGGCGGCGAAGAGCGCGGCCACCAGCAGGTCGATCATCAGCACCGTGGTGTAGGGCGAGTCGGCCGTGACCAGCGGCAGCGCCATCAGCGCGATGCCGAAGGCGGCCATCGCCCACGCATAGCCCTTGCTCGCGCGGCGCAACGGCTCCTCCGCCATGCCCACATAGCGGCTCGGCGCCTGCGGCCGGCCGAACAGGCCCCACGGTCGCCACACGAGCACGATCGCCATCACGACGAAGTCGGCCACCAGCGTGAGCTTGGAGAAGGACACGTCGTAACCCAGGATGTTGACCACCCCGAGCCAGATGCAGACCGCCTTGATTTCCGACAGCAGCAATGCCGCCGCATAAGCGCCCGGGATCGAGCCCATGCCGCCCACCACCACGACCACGAAGGCCGCGCCGATGGTGTTGAGGTCCAGCACCAGCGTCGCCGGCTCGCGCGGCAATTGCAGCGCGCCGCCGAGCCCCGCGAGCGTCGCGCCCAATGCGAACACCGCCGTGAACAACCACGCCTGATTGATGCCCAGCGCGCTCACCATCTCGCGGTCCTGCGTGGCCGCGCGCACCAGCGTGCCCCAGCGCGTGCGGGTCAGCAGCAGCCACAGCAGGCCCAGCACCACCGGCCCGACCACGATCAGGAACAGGTCATAGCTCGGGAACTGCCGCCCCAGGATCTCGACCGAGCCCTTGAAGCCCGGTGCGCGCGGCCCGAGCAGTTCGTCAGGCCCCCAGAGGTACAGCACCGCGTCCTTGATGACCAGCACCAGCGCGAAGGTCGCGAGCAACTGGAACAACTCCGGCGACTTGTAGATGCGGCGCAGCAGCACCATCTCGATCAGCGCGCCCAGCACGCCGACCGCCAGTGCCGCCAGCACCACGCCGGGCCAGTAGCCGACGCCGCCGCCGAACCGGTCGACGATGGTGTACGCCAGGTACACGCCGAGCATGAAGAACGAACCGTGCGCGAAGTTGACGATGCGCGTGACGCCGAAGATCAGCGACAGTCCCGCGCCCACGAGGAACAGCGAGGAAGCCGAGGACAGCCCGGTGAGGAATTGCAGCAGCAGCGACGAGAGACTCATCCGGACTTCCCTTGAGACAGCAAACGATCAGGTCAGACGCGAGGCGTGCGGCCTCGGCTTAGTTGGCGGCGCGAGCCTTCTTGATCTCGGCCGCCGGCGGCTGGAACTTGGCACCGTCGAGGTACACGTAGTCCACCATCACACCCTTGCCGTTGTCGTTCTTCGTCTTTCCGACGAAGGCGCCCATGGTCGACTGGTGGTCTTCGGCGCGGTAGGTGATTCGGCCGAACGGCGTGTCGACAGGCAGCCCCTTGAAGGCTTCGACCAGCTTGGCCGAATCGGTGCTCTTCGCCTTCGCGATGCCGGCCGCGACCGACTTGATCATGCTGTAGCCGACGACCGAGCCGAGGCGCGGATAGTCCTTGTACTTCTCGTGATAGGCCAGGAAGAAGGCCTTGTGCTCGGGCGTCTGGATGCCGTACCACGGGTAGCCGGTCACGATCCAGCCGTTGGGCGAATCGTCCTTCAGCGGGTCGAGGTACTCGGGCTCGCCGGTGAGCACGCTGACGACGGCGCGGTCCTTGAACAGGCCGCGCGTGTTGCCCTCGCGCACGAACTTCGACAGGTCCGCGCCGAACAGCACGTTGAAGATCGCATCGGGCTTGGCATCGGCCAGCGCCTGCGCCACCGCGCCCGCATCGACCTTGCCCAGCGGCGGCGCCTGTTCGGCGACGAACTCGACGTCGGGCTGCGCGGCCTTCAGCAGGTTCTTGAACGCGGCCACGGCCGACTGGCCGTATTCGTAGTTGGGGTACACGATGGCCCAGCGCTTCTTCTTCAGCTTGACCGCCTCGGGCACCAGCATCGCGGCCTGCATGTAGGTGCCGGGGCGCAGGCGGTAGGTGTAGTCGTTGCCGCCCTGCCAGGTCATCTTGTCGGTGAGCGGTTCGCCGGCCAGGAAGAAGATCTTCTTCTGCTTGGCGAAGTCGGCCACGGCCAGGCCGGTGTTCGACAGGAAGGTGCCGGTCAGCACGTCGATCTTCTCGCGCGCCACCAGTTCCTCGGCCACGCGCACGGCGTCGCCGGGGTTGGCGTTGTCGTCGCGCGTGATGAGCTCGACCTTCTTGCCGTCGATGCCGCCCTTGGCATTGATTTCCTCGACCGCCAGTTCCATGCCCTTCTTGTAGGGATCGAGGAAGGCGGGCTGCGCCTTGTAGCTATTGACCTCGCCGATCTTGATGACGCCCTGCGCATGCGCGGGAACGAGGGCGGTGGCCAGCGTCGCGATCGCCGCGGCGGTGAAGGTGTGGCGCAGGGGGTTCATGGAAAGCTCCTTAGGGAATGGAAAGATCTTGAATTCGGACTTGACCGTACGCGAAGGTCGCGAAGATACGCAAAGGACGCGAAAGAAGACAAAGAAAACCCTGAAGATCTTTTCGGTTTTCTTTCGCGTCCTTCGCGAAACCTTCGCGTCCTCTGCGTCCGGATGTCCGCATCTGTATTTGCAGCATTTGACGCGCCTCAGCGCAAGCCATCCTGGCCCTTGATCTCAGACACCTGCAATCCGCCGATGCGCGGCAGCGGGCGGCCGCTGTCGGTGACGGCGACGGCGACGACGATCTCGTTGGCGCGCGGCGCATCGGACACGCGGGCCTCGACCGCATCGAAGTGGCTGCGCACGAACGCAGCGTCCTTGTGGCCGAGCGGTACGTCGATGGCGGTGCCCAGCGTGCCGCGCTTCTTGCTCGACGGCACGAGTGCGGCGCCCTTCTCGACGGCCACGCGCAACGGTGCGCCGAGCTTGGGGTGCAGGATGGCGGCGGCGTGTTCCAGCTCGCCGGCCTCGCCGACGATCGCGGCCTTGCCGTAGCTCTGCGCCTCGCCCGGCGCGATGCCGAGCGCCTTCACGCACTTCTCGCCAAGCAGCGCACCCAGCTCCTCGCCGATGGCAATCAGCTCGTCGAGGTTTTCGGAATAGCGTCCCGCGTAGGGGTTGTCGATCACGGCGATGGCAACGGCACGGCGCGTCGGCGGCTCGATGGCCTTGCCCATCTCGATGCGGGTCTCGTCCACCTGAACGACGAGCTTGCGAATATTGGCTGGCATGTCTGTCCTTACTCTTTCATGTCTTCTTTTGCGACTTCTGCGAAACCTTTGCGACTTCTGCGTTCGGCTGCCCGGATTCGGAGGTTCAACGCAATCCATCCCACTTGCTGATGTTCTCCGCCAGCAGCCCACCGACACGCGCGTGGACGCGATAGCCCGTCGTCATCGCGAGGATGAACACGATCTCGTCGGCCGCCGGCGCGCCGGGCACGCGCACTTCGATCGCGTCGAACTGGCCGCGCACATAGCTTGCATTGATGTTGGTGAGCGGCACGTCGAGCGTGGCGCCGGGCGCCCCGACCTTCTTGGTCGAGGGCACGATCGACAGCGCGTTGCCGGGCTGCCCAGTCTTCTCCTCGACCTTGCCCGCACGGTAGGCGGCGCGATCGCCCTTCCATCCGAGCAGTTCGCGCATCGCGTAGCCGCCCGGCACATGCCACAGCGCGCCGTGTTCCAGTTCGCCGGCGGCGCCGACGATCGCGCCCTTGCCGTAGGTGGCGATCTGCTCGACGCTCACGTCCATTGCGGCCAGCAGCTTGTGCGCCATCTCGACGCCCACCGGGTCGAGCAGGGTCATCATCGGCAGGATGTCGGGCTCGTAGCGGCCGGCGAACGGATTGGTCAGCACGGCACCGATGGCGCCACGCACCAAAGGCGTGTCGGCGCGCGGGCCGAACTCGTGGTGGATCTGCTCGACCTGGGTGAAGACGCGGCGGATTTCGATCATGCGGATTTCATTAAGCAAATACTGAACCAACTGCCATCGCCGGCGCCGATTCAGGCGCTGCGGCAATGGAGCATAAGGGCTCGACGACACGGTGCTGGTTCTGGCAAACCAGCACGGCCGAGAAGATGAGGCCGGCGCGTTGCAGCTCGCGTGCACGTGCCACGCCCGCATCGAGTGCGCGGCGCACCTGCGCGGGCGGCAGGGTGTCCACGCCGACCGTCACCGGGATGTCGCCGAGATCGCTGTCGTCCTTGCATTCGCTGGCCGGCCGGCGATGGATGCCGGCATCGTCGACGTTCACGGCGTTGCCGATGATGGTGGCCGCTGCATCGGCCTGTGCGGCGGTCGCGGCGAGCACCGTCGCGCTGTCGGCGATGCCAAGGGAAAAGCTGCGCCCACGCCAGCCGCTGGTGGCCACGCCACGAACCGGCATGTCGGCCGTGATGTCGAAGTGGCCGTCGACGTCGATGCGGCCCGCGTCGCGCGGATCGAAGCGCGCGATGTCGGCGAACAGCCCGACACGCGCCGACTGTCCTGACGCGAGATGCAATGCAATGTCGCCTCCGTTGTTGAGCCATGCGCGCTCGATGCCGGGGCGTTGATAGAAGGAAATCAGCTCCTGCGCAACCGAGCCGGCCACGGCCGCCATCGGCGTGATGAAGCCTGCACGAAACGGTTCGCACGCACGCCACATCCGGCATGCCGCGACGCCCTTCACCGCGCAGTGCGCACCAACAGGCTGACGCAATGCCGGCAACTCGCCCACGAGTTCGCCCAGCACCGTGCCGAAGCGCTGCCATGCCGCCTCGTGCGCCTCGGCGACGACGTCAGGGGCGCCATGCGCCTCCGCCACGATGTCGATCGGGCCGTGGCTCCAGTGCAAGCGATGGTTGTCGAGCGCGACGCGCAGTGCGTTCATGGCGAGCGGCCTAACCCAGCATCGGCGGCTGCCCGAGCGGCCAAGGGTTGGCCTCGTCGACGGCCAGCCATTGGCGCGAGAGCGGCGCACCATCGTCCTGCCACGCGCCGCGCGCCAGCGCCTGCTCCAGCGGGAACACATGACCGGTATGCCCGCCCAGCGCCGCATAGTCATCCAGCCGCATGCTGAACTCGATCGGCGCGACGATGGCCGGCGTGGGGACGGCGCCGAAGCTGTTGTCCGGCATGCGCATCACATCCACCATCACGGTGATGCCACCGCCCGGCCACACATAGGCCGGCGCGCCGCCGCAGGTCACGTTGACCAGCGCCTTCTTGATCGCTCGTGTCAGCAGCACCGGGTTCTCGCTGACGCCCGCACGCAGGCTGCCGCCAGCGCCGCCGAGGAACAGCACGGTGCACAGCGAGGGCTCGCAGTTCTCGCCAATGCGCTCGACGATGCGGCGCACCTCGGGCGGCATCGGTTGCTCGACCGGCTTGAGCTCGCCGTCGAGCACATACCACTGCGCATGCTCGCCGGTCGTCGACGTCATCAGCAGGCGCAGGCCGGGCTTCGCGACGCCCTCTTCCCAGCCTTCGATGATCGACAGCGGATCGGCGATGTCGGTGCCGCCCCATCCATCGCCCGGATTCGCCACCTGGAAATAGCGCCCCGGCGTGGACTTGCGCCCGCGCATCTCGATGCCCGACTTCGGCATGTCGAGGCAACGGCCGGCCTGGTGCTCGGTCAGCACGCCGGTGATGTGGTCGTCCACCACCACTACCTCGTCGGCCACCCCCGCGAACTGCCGCGCGAAGATGCCGACCGCCGCCGAGCCACAGCCGACGCGCATGCGGTGCTCTTCCACGCCGTTGACGATCGGCGCCTTGCCCGCCTGCACGATGAGAGTGGCACCGCCGTCGATGGTGATGTCCACCGGCTTCTTGTTGCCGAGCAGTTGCATCAGCTCTGCCGTCATCCGGCCTTCCTTCTTGCTGCCACCGGTAAGGTGATGCACGCCGCCGAGCGACAGCATCTGCGAGCCGTATTCCGCCGTGGTCACATGCCCCACCACTTCGCCCTTGTAGCGAACGTTGGCCTGCTCCGCGCCGAGGAAGCGGTCGGTGTCGATCTTGATCTTGAAACTGCAATAGCTGAAGATGCCTTCGGTGACCACGGTGACCATGTCGACGCCGTTCGCCTTCGAGCCGACGATGAAGGGCGCGGGCTTGTAGTCCGGGTAGGTGGTCGACGAGCCGACGCCGGTCACGAACACCTCGTCGGCCAGCAGGAGGTCGCCGTTCCAGTCCGGCTCGCTATCGGCCGGCGCTTCGGCCGCAGGACGCACGAAGGGCACCAGTTCGCCCGTTCCGCCGGTCACCGCGCGACGCAAGAGCACCACCGGATCGACCCGCACCAGCGTGCCCGCCCGGTTGGCGTAGCGGTCGCACGCCCCGGTGCGGCCTTCGGAGATCTGGCACAGCACCGGACAGGCGTTGCACTCGACCTTGGCCGTGCTCATCTTCTCGTTGCGCAGGGGTGCCCGCTCGGGGATGCCGGCGCCGATCACCGGCATGTCCATGCCGGGAAGCCCGTCAGTCTTTGTGTGTTCGGTCATCGTGGAAAATCGCTGGTTTCACCGGCACGGCCCGCGATGGGTGGTGCTTGTGATCGTCTTGCTCTTTGTGTAGCATTCACTCCAATTTGATGTTGTGAACGCTACATCAAACCAATGTAGCAAACGCGACGCCAATGTGCAACGGCGTTTTTACCGAACCAACCTCAAGCCAGCCATGAGCGCCTTCAGCGAAGAAACCGTCCTCACCGTCCATCACTGGACCGACCGCCTGTTCACGTTCACCTGCACGCGCGACCCGGCGCTGCGGTTCTCGAACGGCCACTTCACGATGATCGGCCTGCGTGTCAACAACAAGCCGCTGCTGCGCGCCTACAGCATCGTCAGCGCCAACTACGAGGAGCACCTCGAGTTCCTCAGCATCAAGGTGGAGGAAGGCCCGCTCACCTCCAAGCTCCAGCACATCCAGCCCGGCGACAAGATCATCGTCGGCCGCAAGCCCACCGGCACGCTGCTGATCGACTACTGCCTGCCCGCCAAGCGGCTCTACCTGCTGGGCACCGGCACCGGGCTCGCACCGTTCATGAGCGTGATCCGCGACCCGGAGACGTATGAGAAGTTCGAGCAGGTCATCCTGGTGCACGGCGTGCGCGAGGTCGACGAACTGGCCTACCACGACTTGGTGGTCGACCACTTGCCGGCGCATGAATTCCTGGGCGACCTGGTCAAGAAACAGCTGCTCTACTACCCCACCGTGACGCGCGAGGACTTCCGCAACATGGGCCGCATCACGGAGCTGATCGAGAGCAACAAGATGACCGACGACCTCGGCCTGCCACCGATCAACGTCGCCGAAGACCGCGTGATGCTCTGCGGCAGCCCCGGCATGCTGACGGACCTGAAGCACATGCTGGAATCGCGCGGGTTCAAGGAAGGCAACACCTCGACGCCGGGCGACTTCGTGGTCGAGCGGGCCTTCGCGGAGAAATAAAAGAAAGCGGATTGCCGAACGCAGAAGGAAGACAAAAACTTCGCAGAAGTCGCAAAAGGACTTGCAGATTTCTTTCTGAATTCTTTTGCGTCCTTCGCGAAACCTTCGCGTCCTCTGCGTCCGGACCCCGCATTCATCGACCCATCCATGACCAAGGCCACCAGCACCGTCAACAGCGCCCCGCGCCGCGGCACCGGCGTGCGTGACGCTGCTGCCCAGGCCACGCGCAAGGCCATCCTCAGGGCCGCCACCAAGGTGTTCGCGAAGTACGGCTACGACGGCGGCAGCGTCGAGAAGATCTCGAAGGCGGCCAAGTCGTACGACCGCATGATCTACTACTACTTCGGCAGCAAGGAAGGCCTGTTCATCGCGGTGCTCGAAGGCATCTACCGCGAGATGGACGAGGCCGAGTCGGCGATCCGGCTCGACGCCGACCGGCCCGTCGAAACGCTCACCGAGGTGATCCGTTTCGTGCACGGCTACTACCGCAAGAACCCCGAGTTCGTCACGCTGCTCAACACCGAGAACCTGCACAAGGGCCGGCACATCGCAAAGTCGTTGCGCGCCGGCGAATACTCGTCGCATGCGATCGCCGTGATCCACGAGGTGCTGGCCAGCGGCATTGCGAAGGGCATCTTCCGCGGCGACGTCGCGGCACGCGAGGTGTACCTGCTGATCGCATCGACCGGTTACTTCTACATGTCGAACCGGCACACGCTGACGGCCTTCCTCGGCGAGCCGCTGGAGACGGCGGAAGCGGTCAAGCGCTGGGAAGACTTCGCGGTCGAGACGGTGTTGCGCGCGGTCAGCGCGAGCACCTCCATTGCTTCCATGGCACACGCCTGACAACCACCGAGGAACCCCAAATGCCCGTCGAACTCTGGCTTGCCTTCGTCGCCGCATCGGCAGTGCTGCTGGTGATTCCGGGGCCGACGATCCTCACGGTGATCAGCTACTCGATGGCGCATGGCCGCCGTGCCAACGTGCCGCTGGTCGCGGCGGTGGCGCTGGGCGACTCGACGGCGTTGGTGCTGTCCCTGCTCGGCCTCGGCGCACTGCTGTCGGCCTCGGCCTTCTGGTTCACGGTGATCAAGTGGGCCGGCGGGCTGTACCTGCTGTACCTCGGCATCAAGATGCTGCGCGCAGGTGTCTCGTCCGCCGAGATGGTCGCGCCGGCCGCGCCGCATTCGCGCTGGCGCCTGTTCGCCAACACCTGGCTGGTCACCGCGCTGAATCCGAAGGGCATCATCTTCTTCGTCGCCTTCCTGCCGCAGTTCATCAGCCCGGCGCGGCCTGTGGGACAACAGATGTGGGTGCTGGCAATCACCTTCGTCGCGATGGCCACGCTCAACGCCACCTTGTATGCGGTGTTCGCGGCGTCGGCGCGCAAGCTGCTCGCTTCGCCACGGGCGCAACGGCGCTTCAACTTGGCGGGCGGCTCGCTGCTCTCCGGGGCGGGCATCTGGGCGCTGCTTGCGAAGCGGCCGGCGTAGGCGACAGACAAGAACGAGATTCACAACCCACGAGGACAGTCCCATGGCAGAAGCAGTTGCAGGCGCGAAATCCGGCAAGGTCGTCATCCAGAACATCGGGCTGCTGCTCTCGGGCGACATCGACAAGCCCATCCTCGACGCCGACACCATCGTCGTGAACGACGGCGTCATCGTCGCGGTCGGCAAGCTCAAGGATTGCGACGTCGAGGGCGCGAAGACCGTCATCGACTGCAAGAAGACCTGCGTCGCGCCCGGCCTCATCGACAGCCACGTGCACCCGGTGTTCGGCGACTGGACGCCGCGCCAGGGCCAGATCGGCTGGATCGATTCGACGATGAACGGCGGCGTGACCACGATGATCTCGGCCGGCGAGGTGCACCTGCCCGGCCGGCCCAAGGACATCGTCGGCCTGAAGGCGCTGGCCATCACCGCGCAACGCGCCTTCGACAACTTCCGCCCCGGCGGCGTGAAGGTGCTGGCCGGCGCGCCGGTGATCGAGAAAGGCATGGTCGAGAGCGACTTCAGGGAACTGGCGGAGGCCGGCGTGGGGCTGCTGGGCGAAGTGGGCCTGGGCTCGGTCAAGGCCGGCTACGAGGCGAAGGAGATGGTTGCCTGGGCGCGCAAGTACGGCATCCAGAGCACGATCCACACGGGCGGCCCGTCGATCCCGGGCTCGGGCCTGATCGACAAGGACGTGGTGCTCGAAGCCGACGCCGACATCATCGGCCACATCAACGGCGGCCACACCTCGCTGCCGGAGGCGCATGTGTGCGAGCTCTGCGAGAAGTCGTCACGCGCGATCGAGATCGTGCACAACGGCAATGAGAGGGTGGCCATCGCCGCCGCCAAGGCGGCGCTGGAACTCAAGTGCCCGCACCGCGTGATCCTCGGCACCGACGGGCCGGCCGGCTCGGGCGTTCAGCCGCTCGGCATCCTGCGCATGGTGGCGATGCTGTCGTCGATTGCGAACATCCCGGCGGAGCTGGTGTTCTGCTTCGCGACCGGCAACACGGCGCGCATCCGCAAACTCAACTGCGGGCTGATCGAGGTCGGCCGCGATGCCGATTTCGTCTTCATGGACCGCGCGCAGCATTCGCCCGCGGCCGGCCTGCTCGAGAGCGTGCAGCTCGGCGACATCCCGGGCGTGGGCATGGTGATGATCGATGGCATCGTGCGCTGCGGGCGGAGTCGCAATACGCCGCCTGCCACTGAGATCCCAGTGGTCGTCTCAGGGGCTCACTGAATACGGACATCCGTACGCAGAGGACGCGAAGGTTCCGCATTCAATGCGCTACCGGTGCGCCTTGAACACCAGATACCGTGCCGACAGGAAGTTGACCGTGAGCCCCGACAAGCTGCCCAGCGCCACACCCAGCGCCGCCACCCACACGCCCTCCAGCCAATGCAGGGTCAGCACATACACCGTGTAGTTGACCGCCGCGCCGCCCAGCATCGCCATGAGGTAGCCCAAGTACTCACGCAGCAGGGACGCGTGCCGCGCGGCATCCGCGAAGGCGTAGTTGCGGTTCACCAGCCATGTCGTCGTGGCCGCCGCAAGGAAGGACAGCACGCGCGCCGCATACCAGCCGAACAGCGGCGCCAGCACGTACAGCACCACCACGTCGACCACCAGCCCCAGCACGCCCGCGACGACGAACCAGGCAAAGCTGCGCGCCCTCTTCATGGACGGCGGACGGGGTCGCGTGCGTTGCCTTGCGCGACCGACAGCACCCCGGGGATGACCAGGTAGCGCAGCCGCTTGGCCTCCTGCCGGCCCACAGTCACGGTGTTCAGCACGATGCCGCACACCAGCGACAGCATCGCGCCCAGCATGATGCCGGTGACCAGCACGGCGGTGGGTAGCCGCGGCACCAGGCCGGTTTCCAGGTAAGTGAGCACCAACGGCTCGACCAGCACCAGCGACAGCAGGAACAAGGCCGTGGCCACCAGGGAGAAGAAATCCAGCGGCCGCTCGCTGATGAAAAGGCGCGTGATGGTGCGCATGATCCGCCAGCCGTCGCGGTAGGTGGATAGCTTGCTTTCCGACCCCTCCGGCCGCGCGAGGTAGCGGCAGGGCATCTCGGCATAGGGCATGCGCAATTCCAGCGCGTGCACGGTCAGTTCGGTCTCGATCTCGAAGCCCTTGGCGAGCGCCGGGAACGATTTGGCATAGCGGCGCGAGAACACCCGGTAGCCCGAGAGCATGTCGGTAAAGCCGCTGCCGAAGAGCCACGCGACCGAGCCGGTCAGCACCCGGTTGCCGAAGCGATGGCCGCGGCGGTAGGTCTGCCCTTCCTGCGGGTCCTCCACGCGCGTGCCCACGACCATGTCGAGGTTGCCGGCTACCAACATGTCGACCATCTGCCGCACGTTGCTCAGGTCGTAGGTGGCGTCGCCGTCGACCATCACGTACACGTCTGCCTCGACGTCGGCGAACATCCGCCGCGCCACGTTGCCCTTGCCGCGCAGGGCCACGTGCGTGACGTGAGCGCCCGCCTCCGTCGCAACCGTCGCCGTGTCGTCGCTGGAGTTGTTGTCGAAGACGTGGATCTCGGCCTCGGGAAGCAGCGCGCGGAAATCGGCCACGACCTTTCCGATCGCCAGCGCCTCGTTGTAGCAAGGGATGACGGCGGCCACACGAAGTGCAGGCAATGCAGCAGGCTTGCTGGCGGAAGACTCGGTCATGGCTCGATGGGAAGGATGCGGTAGGCCCTGACGCCGTCCTTTTCGAGGATCAGGCGGAAGTAGCGGTCGAAATCGGGTTGGGTGTGAATGTAAGGCGCAAGCGCCGTCTTGATGACGATGCTGCCGAAATCCTGCGCACGCAGTTTGCGCGCCAGTTGGGCCGGCGGCAGCATGATGAAGTCGGCATAGCGCCAGGGTCCGAACACGTCGCCATACATCAGGTCCGGCCCGAAGTAGAGCGAATCGTTCAGCATGACCTGGTAGGTCTTGCCTTCGACCGGATGCTCGCGCAGATGGTGCAGCACCTCGTAGCCGGCGACGCGGCGCCTGAAGAACTCCTCGCGGCTTTCAGGCGTGGGCGAGATCTCGCGGATGTTGCGCGCGGAGTGATAGACGCAGGCAGCGCCCAGCAGCAGGATGGCCACGACGCCGATCGCCTTGCCCAGCGTGGTCTCCCGCCCGCCAGGCGGCAGGCTGGCAAGGTCCGCCGCGCCCGCGCCGCGCTTGCGCCAGGCATTGCGGATCCACAGGCCAAGCTGATGCCAGCCGACCGCCGCCATCAACGCGATCAACGGCAGCGCCGGCGTGAGGTAGCGCGGGTAGCGCGAGGTCACGGCCCACACCAGCAGCGACCAGCCGCAGAACAGCATGGCGCCACGCGCGGCGCGCGATCGCCGCACCACCTCGCCGAAGGGCGCGAGCAGCACGGCCCACAACACGCCGTTGGGCGGGTTCGAATGGTTCTCCTGCACGTCGACGAGCTGATGCTGGTAGTCGGCCTCGTTCCAGTTGGTGAAGCCGAAGAGATGCGCGCCCAGGGGATTGAAGGGGTCGCCCGTCATCAGCGCGTTGCGCGCGTACCAGTAGATGCACGGCAACAGGAAGCAGCCTATGGCCAGCAGCCACACCTGCGGCCGGCGCTCGCGCACCAGCACGATCAGGCCCACCAGCGGGAGGAAAGTCAGCGCCTGGTACTTGGAACCCGCCGCCAGACCGAGGAAGAAGGCGCAGAGCGCGAGCCAGCGCACCCCGCGGTCCGGCGCCTCGGCATCGTCGAAATTGCGCCACCACCACCACAGCGCGACGAAGGCCACCAGCACGAACAGCGACACGGCCATGTCGATGTAGGCGTTGTCGTACTGCCCCATGAACAGCCAGATCGCGGCGCCCATGCAGGCGACGACCCGGCTCGCGTACATCACCCCCAGCCGGTAGATCACCAGCACCGAAAGCCAGCCCGCCAGCGCATGCACCAGGTGCGGGAACACGTCGTCATAGACCTGCAACACGGCCGCGTAGAGCAGGTCGTAGTTGTACGGGAACCAGGGATAGCGCAGCCAGTCGTAGACGCCCAGCCGCCCGCTTTCCGCGACCTGCCGCGCATAGGGCAGGTGGTACATGATTTCGTCGTAGGTCACCGGCGGCGCGAGCGGCGCCGACAGCGTGGGCACCAGCGCGAGGAGGAGCCCGACCAGTGCGTAGCGGTCCACCCACGTGACCACGGGCGGCGCGGCAAAGGTCTGCCTGCGCCATCCGCGCCACTGCAAGAGGGCAGCGATCACCCCGGCCGCGACAAGTCCCAGCACCGGCGCCCGCTGCAATGCGCCCACCAGCCCGAGCGCCTGCATCGCCACCACGAAGAGGCCCAGGCCCAGCGAGGTCGCCATGCCCCATTCGAGCCAGCGATCACGCTGCGCCGGTTCAGCCAGGCGTGCAAGGACGGCCTGGCCCAGGCCCCAGCAGGCCGCGACGATGACGGCGAGCGCAGCGTAGTGCGTCGCCGCGAATATCAGCTTCAGAATGTCGGTTCCCCCGCGTCAGAGATTGGGCGCCAGCAGGCGCTCGAGATCGGCCTCGCTGGCCTGGCGCCGCTGCGCCTGGTCCACCAGCTGGTCGTGGCCGATCTTGCCGACATTGAAATAGGTTGCGTCCGGGTGCGCAAGGTAGAAGCCGCTCACGCTCGCAGCCGGCAGCATGGCCAGGCTTTCGGTGACGCTCATGCCGATGTCGTTGCAATGCAGCAGGTCGAACATCGGGCCCTTCACGCTGTGGTCGGGGCAGGCCGGATAGCCGGGCGCGGGGCGGATGCCGCGGTACTTCTCGTGGATCATGTCTTCGTTGCTCAGCGACTCCTGCGGCGCATAGCCCCAGAGGTCGGTGCGCACGCGGTGGTGCATGGCCTCGGCAAAGGCTTCGGCCAGGCGGTCGGCCAATGCCTTGAGCATGATGGCGGAGTAGTCGTCGAGGTCGTCGATGAAGTACTTCTCCTTCTTCTCGACGCCCAGGCCCGCTGTCACGGCGAACATGCCGACATAGTCCTTGATGCCGCTGTCCTTCGGCGCGACGAAGTCGGCCAGGCAGCGGCTCGGGCGCATCACGCCGTCGATCATGTGCTTCTCGGTTTGCTGGCGCATGCCGTACCAGGTGAGCGCGGCCTCGGTGCGTGATTCATCCGTGTAGAGCACGATGTCGTCGTCGTTCACCGTGTTGGCCGGCCAGAAGCCGACCACGCCGCTCGCCGTGAGCCAGCGGCCTTCGATGAGGCGTTGCAGCATGCGCTTGGCATCGGCGTAGACGCGCACGGCCTCGGTGCCGACCACTTCGTCCTTGAGGATCGCGGGGAACGGCCCGGCCAGGTCCCAGGTCTGGAAGAACGGGCCCCAGTCGATGTACTTGGCCAACTCGGTCAGGTCGAAGTTCTTGAACACGCGGCGGCCGATGAACTTGGGCACCGTGGGCGTGAAAGCGGACCAGTCGACGGGCGTCTTGTTGGCGCGCGCCTTGGGCAGCGGCCACAACGGCACCTGCTTCTTGTTGGCATGCTGGTGGCGCACCTTGTCGTAGTCGGCATTCACCTCGTCGATGTACTTGCCGGCCTGGTCCGAGAGCAACGATTGCGCCACGCTCACGCTGCGCGAGGCATCGGGCACGTAGACCACCGGGCCTTCATAGTGCGGCGCGATCTTCACCGCCGTGTGCACGCGGCTGGTGGTCGCGCCGCCGATCATCAGCGGGATCTTCCTGATGCGGAAGTGGTCGTCCTTCTGCATCTCGCCGGCAACGTACTGCATCTCCTCGAGGCTTGGCGTGATGAGGCCGCTGAGCCCCACGATGTCCGCGCCCTCGACCTTGGCACGCGCCAGGATCTCGTGGCACGGCACCATCACGCCCATGTTCACCACTTCGAAGTTGTTGCACTGGAGCACGACCGTCACGATGTTCTTGCCGATGTCGTGCACGTCGCCCTTCACCGTGGCGATGATGATCTTGCCCTTGGTGCGCACGTCGCGGCCTGCGGCTTCGTCGCGCTTCTTCTCTTCCTCGATGTACGGGATGAGGTGGGCCACGGCCTGCTTCATCACGCGGGCCGACTTCACGACCTGCGGCAGGAACATCTTGCCCTGGCCGAACAGGTCGCCCACGATGTTCATGCCGTCCATCAGCGGGCCTTCGATGACGTGAAGCGGTCGGCCGCCCCTGGCAACGATGGCTTGGTACGCCTCTTCCGTGTCCTCGACGATGAAGTCGGTGATGCCGTGCACCAGCGCGTGGCTCAGGCGCTGGCCCACCGTCTGCGGCGCCTCCGGCGTGCCGCGCCATTCGAGCTTCTTGCTCTCGTCCTTGGCGCCGCTCCTGGCGGTCTCGGCCACTTCGACCAGGCGCTCGCCGGCATCGGGGCGGCGATTCAGGATCACGTCTTCCACGCGCTCGCGCAGCGTCGGCTCCAGGTCGTCGTACACGCCGACCATGCCGGCGTTGACGATGCCCATGTCCATGCCCGCCTTGATCGCGTGGTACAGGAACACCGTGTGGATGGCTTCCCGCACCGGGTCGTTGCCACGGAATGAAAAGCTCACGTTCGACACGCCGCCCGACACCTTCGCCCCCGGCAGGTTCTGCTTGATCCAGCGCGTCGCCTCGATGAAATCGACCGCGTAGTTGTTGTGCTCCTCGATGCCCGTGGCCACCGCGAAGATGTTCGGGTCGAAGATGATGTCCTCAGGCGGAAAGCCGATCTCGTCGACGAGGATGCGGTAGGCCCGCTCGCAGATCTCGGTCTTGCGCTCGTAGGTGTCGGCCTGGCCCTTCTCGTCGAAGGCCATGACGACCGCCGCGGCACCGTAGCGGCGCAGGAGCTTCGCATGGTGCTTGAACTGCTCCACCCCCTCCTTCATCGAGATCGAGTTGACGATGCCCTTGCCCTGGATGCAGCGCAGGCCGGCCTCGATCACTTCCCACTTGGAGCTGTCCACCATGATCGGCACGCGCGCGATGTCGGGCTCGCTGGCGATCAGGTTGAGGAAGCGCACCATCGCGGCCTTGCTGTCGAGCATGGCCTCGTCCATGTTGATGTCGATCACCTGCGCGCCGTTCTCGACTTGCTGGCGCGCCACGGCCAATGCATCCTCGAACTGGCCGTTCAGGATCATCCGCGCGAAGGCCTTGGAGCCGGTGACGTTGGTGCGCTCGCCGATGTTGACGAAAAGCGAGCCCTCGCCGATGGAGACCGGTTCGAGGCCGGACAGCAGCATGGGAGGAACGTGATCGGTTGTCTGGGACATGGCACTCACCTGTGTGAATCGGGTCAGCAGGTGAGCGTCGTTGCGGAAAGACCTGGAGAAACCCCAAGCCTGACATGCCCGGCGTGCATGACGCCGGGGATGTTGCAACGCTCCTTGGGAGCCGGGGATTTTAAGCGCTATGCCCCCACGTCTGTCGCGCCACCCTCAAGACGAAAGGCTCAGGCCGCCTGGGCCTTGCCGCCCATCGCCGAGGCCGGCAAGCCGAAGACGCGGTCGAAGCCCCAGTTGAAGGCGAAGGTGTAGACGAGGAAGTAGGCCGACAGCGCCAGGTCCATCACGAGCGCCTGCCAGAGCGTCACGTCGAGCCACCAGGCCACCAGCGGCGCCAGCAACGCGATCAGGCCGCCTTCGAAGCCGATGGCATGCACGATGCGCCGCTTGAGGCTGCGGCCGTGCGTCGTCTGGCGCGATTCCCAGGCCTCGAAGCCCAGGGTGTAGAAAAAATTCCAGGCCAGCGCCACCGCCGACATGCTGACCGCCAGCGGACCCGAATGTGACAGCTGCTGGCCCGACATCAGCGACAGGCCCACGCTGGAGCACAGGATCGCGATGCCCTCGTAGAGGCTGAGGTAGACGACTTTGCGCTGGATGCCTTGCATGATGGAACTGCCACTGGATTCGTTGGGATGGGGTGACTTTATGGCCATCTTTCTGATATAAAAAGTCATCTTCTTTCAGTTTCATTGATAGATCAGACGTCGTGGCCTTCACCAGCGAAACCGTCGAACTCTTCCTGGCCGTGCTGGACCAGGGCTCGTTTTCAGCCGCTGCGCGTTCGCTGGGCCGGGTGCCTTCCGCCGTCAGCATGGCCGTGGCGCAACTCGAGGCGGAGCTCGACCTTCAGCTGTTCGACCGCACCGGCCGCGAACCCAAGCCGACCTCGGCGGCGCGCTCGCTGGAGCCTCAGGCGCGGCTGCTTTCGGCGCAGCTCAAGGCGCTGCAGGTTCAGGCGCTGGGCCTGACCCAGGGCCTGGAGAACCGGCTGACGCTGGCGATTGCGCCGGAACTGCTCTCGGCACCCTGGAGCGCACCCCTGGCCGCGCTGGCGCAGGAGCATCCGCTGCTCGAAGTCGAGGTGCTGGCCGCGCCGCAGGCCGACGCGCTGGCGATGCTGCACACCGGCCGCGCCCAGCTCGCGCTGGTGTTCGAGCGCCCCAGCATCGACGGGCGCGAGGGCTTCCAGGAAGTCGCGAGCGAGGTGCTGGTCACGGTGATCGCACCCACGCATCCGGTCTACGTCGCGGCCGGCAGCCGCCTGGGCGAGCAGCACCTGATCAATACGCGGCAGGTGGTGGTGGCAGGCCGCGACTTCGCATCGCGCGATCCGCGATTCGTGTTCGCGCGCCACACCTGGCGCAGCGACAACGCGCTGGCCGCGCTGAGCCTGATCACGGCGGGCGTCGGCTGGGGCTGGCTGCCGCGCAGCTTCGTGCAGCCGCATGTGGCGACCGGCGCGCTGGTCGAGATCGTTTTCGACAACCTGTCGAACGGGCTCGACCTGTGGGTCGACGTGGTGTGGTCGCGCGAGCGGCCGCTGGGGCTGGGTGCTCAGCGCTTCATCCAGCTTGTTCAACGCGCCGACAAAGGTGCGCTCAAGGCAAAAGGCTGATCCCGTTCAGAACTTGTTCGCCGGCACGCCCGGCGCAAAGTCCTTCATCGGTTCCGTGTACTGCCCCGGCTGCCCCGGCACGCCTCCGGCGCGTGGCGGAGGGCCGCCCGGCGCCTGGGGAGGCCGACCCGGGTTGAATCCTGGCTGAGCGGCGTGTCCCGGATGCGGGGCATAACCCGGATGCGCGTCGTAACGCGGTCGAGGGTCGTAGTAGCCCGGGTGCCCATAGCCGGGGCCGCCCGGCGGCCTCGGCGGCGGCACGTAGCCCGGACCGGGCGGGCGGGGTTGCCAGCCCGCGTGCGGCGGCGGCGGTGGCCGCCATCCGGGCACGGGCGGCGGCGGCGGGCGGCCACCCCACCAGCGGGGTTCGCCGTACCACGGGCGGTCGCGGTAGTAATTGCCCCAGTAGTTGCCGATGCTGAAAGTGACGATCGGCACGCCGATGATCGCGCCGTAGCTGGCCAGCGGCACCGTCGCGCCACCGTAGGGATACGCGAGCCGCGTCGCCGCGGCCCAGCCGCGCAAGCCGTCTGGCAGGACCACATCGCACCAGCCGTAGCCGCCCGTGCATCCGACGACGGAGACCGCCTGGCCCGGCGCGAGCCGCGTAATCAAGGGGTAGTCGTTCGAGGGGCCGGCCCGGAGGTTCACCGAACCACGGGTGTAGGCCTCCTGGGCGGATGCCACGAGCGGGAGCATCAGCGCAAGCGCCCCGATGCCGATCCATCGCATGCCGAAGGTGTTGCTCATGGGTTTGTTTCCTTTATGCGTCAGGGTAGGCCGCACGTGAAACAGTTGTCAATCGGCGGTCACCTTGGCAGACAACGGCTCGAAAGCGCGCTCCGTGCACCGATGCGCGCGTTGGCGCCGGGCTTTACGCCCGCTTCACATCAAGCCTTCAGGCGTCTGCGTCGGCAGGCTCGCGATAGAACGGCTTGAGTGCACGGCGCGCCAATGGCGCCACGGCCTGACCGATCGCCGCGATGTGGTCCGGCGTGGTGCCGCAGCAGCCGCCCACGATGTTGACCAGCCCTTCGGCCGCGAATTCATGCAGCAGGCGCGAAGTGTCGGCCGGCGTCTCGTCGAAGCCGGTGTCGCTCATCGGGTTGGGCAGGCCGGCGTTGGGATAGCAGCTGATGAAGGTGTCGCCCGCCACCTTCGACAGTTCCTGGATGTAGGGCCGCATCAGCGCCGCGCCGAGCGCGCAGTTCAGGCCCACGGCCAGCGGCCGGGCATGGCGCACGCTGTGCCAGAAGGCCGTGACGGTCTGGCCGCTGAGGATGCGGCCCGAGGCGTCGGTCACGGTGCCGCTGATGATCAACGGAAGCCGGTGGCCCGAGTTGTCGAAGTACTCGTCGACAGCGAACAGCGCGGCCTTGGCATTGAGCGTGTCGAAGATGGTCTCGACTAGGATCACGTCGGCGCCGCCTTCGACCAGCGCTTCCGTCTGCTCGTAGTAGGCGGCGCGCAGGGTCTCGAAGTCGACGTTGCGCGCGCCGGGGTCGTTCACGTCGGGGCTGATGCTGGCGGTCTTGGGTGTCGGGCCAAGGGCGCCGGCGACGAAGCGGGGCTTGTCCGGCGTGCTGAACTTGTCGCAGGCTGCGCGCGCGAGCCTCGCGCTTTCGAGGTTCATCTCGCGCGCCAGGTGGGCCATCTTGTAGTCCTCCTGCGCGATGGTGGTGGCGCCGAAGGTGTTGGTCTCGATGAGGTCGGCGCCGGCTGCGAGGTAGGCCTCGTGGATGTCGCGGATTACGTCGGGCCGGGTGAGCGAGAGCAGTTCGTTGTTGCCCTTGACGTCGCGTTCGAAGTCCTTGAAGCGCTCGCCGCGGTACTGCGCCTCGTTGAGCTTGAAGCGCTGGATCATGGTGCCCATCGCGCCGTCGAGGATGGCGATGCGCTCGGCGAGGATGCCGGGCAGTTGCTGGGCGCGGGTGTAGGGGATGGGCTGCATGGCGGGAATTGTAGAAAGCCCGGCAAAGCCGGCGCGGCGCAGGGTCAGCCCGCGATGCACATCACCGAATCGTGGCTGCCACCCGATCGACCTCCGCGTCACGCCCGGCCTTCGCCGGCGCCACGTTCAGCGCAGGAACTTGCCGTCCGGGCGCACCTGCACCAGTTCGACGAATTCCGAGCCCGTGATGCGGCCGCCGGTGAAGTCGGCGTTGAGCGTCGCTACGCGCGTCTTCAGCTTGCGCAGGCTGCTGTGCAGGCTGGCCCGGGTGAGATCGCGGCCGGCCGCGCGCATCGCCTGGACCAGGATCCGAGCGGAGATGTAGCCCTCGTAGCTGTGATAGCCCACCGGCACGCTGGCCTTCTGCGCCAGCTCCCGGAACCGGACGGAGTCTGCCTGGGAGGAATCCCAGGGATAGGGCGTGACCTGGGAGATCGCGATGCCACGCGACTGGTCGCCCAGCAGCTTGGCCGCGACCTCGCCGGCCAGGATCGACATGCCATAGAACGTGGGCGTGGCGCCGTTGGCCCGGGCGGACTGGATGAAGCTCACGGCCGGCGCCGCGGTGAGATACAGGATGGTGGCCTGCGCCTGCATCGGCGCCAGCGCCTTGCCACCGGCGGCGGCATTGCTGGCGTCGGGCTCCACGGGGACCGCACCCACGATCGCGACCTTGGTCTTCGCCGTGGCCTGCTTGATCTGGGCCAGCACTTCCTCGCCGCCCGGCGTGCCGATGTAGGCCACGGCGATGCGCTCGATGCCCAGCGTGTCCAGGTGCGCCACGAGCGTGGCGGCCTCGCGCTGCTGGTTGGCACGGGTGTAGTAGGCGACGCCCTCGGACTTGTCGCGCACCGAGTCGACCACGGCGGTCGCGCCGACCAGTGGCGTGTCGCTGGCGCGCAGCAGGGGGAGGCCAGCCAAGGTGGGCGCGGCGCCCACGCCGCAGTAGCAGGCCAGCGCGTTGTGCTTCTCGATCAGCGTCTTGTAGTTGGCCTGCGCGGTCGCGGGATTGAAGGCGTCGTCCAGCGCGATCAGGTTCAGCGTGCGCCCGCCGATGCCGCCTTGCGCGTTCACCTCGTCGAACACCAGCCGCCCTCCGCTTTGCATGAGCAGGACGCTGGGGCCCAGCGCGCCGCTGAGAACGGCACTCTGGCCGATCACGATGTCTTTGCCGGATTCGCTGGCGTGAACCACCGAGCCACATCCCAATGCAACGCCTGCGCCAGTCGCCAGGACAAATGAACGTCGATCCATGAAGGCAATGTCTCCGATAGGTGGTGCTTCAGCGCGCGGCGCGCCCTTGCATCGCAGCGATGCGGGCCGCTGCGCGCGGCGATGTTAGCCGCGGTGGTAACGCTTGGAAACAAACGTGGCGGAGGGCCTACACCGCGCTTACATCGATTGCCATCGCGAGAGACATGGGGTTGGAAACGCGTGCGCGCATGCGCAGCGTTGCTCGATTTCAGCGTGCCTCGACGAACCCCAGCACCGCCTCCACCATCCGCCGCACATGCGGCTGCACCTTCGCCGCCACCTCCGGCAGGTAGTCGAACGGCAAGGCTTCCTGCATGTAGCTCGACTGCGTCATCTCCAGCTGCACCGCGTGGATGCCGCGCGAGGGGTCGCCGTATTGGCGCGTGATGTAGCCGCCCTTGAAGCGGCCGTTGAGCACGCCGGTGTAGCCAGCGGCCGAGGTGGCGATGCCTTGCAGCTTCAATGCGAGGCCAGGATCGCAGCTCGCGCCATTGGCGGTGCCAAGGTTCAGATCGGGCAGCTTGCCGTCGAAGAAGCGTGGCAGCACGGAGCGGATCGAGTGCGCGTCCCACAGCGCAGCGGTGCCGTGCGCGGCCTTGAGGCGGGCCAGCTCGGTCTGCAGTTGCGTGTGATACGGGCGCCAGATGGCGTCGCGCCGCGCGGCGATTTCCATCTTGCCCGGCAGGTCGCTGGCCGAGTAGATGGGCGTCTTGTCGAAGGTGTCGACCGGGCACAGGCCGGTGGTGTCCTGGCCGGGGTAGAGGTTCTGGTCGTCGGGCGGGCGGTTGACGTCGATCACGTAGCGCGAGTGCGTGGCGACGAGCACCGAGGCGCCGAGTTCGTCGGCGAAGTCGTAGAGGCGCTCGAGGTGCCAGTCGGTGTCGGGCACGTGGCGCGCCTCGGCGGTGAAGCGGCTTGCCAATGCCAGCGGCACATGCGTTCCGACGTGCGGCATCGAGATCAGCAGCGGGCGGGTGCCCTGCCGAAAGCGGAACGGGGGTTCGGTGGTTTGGAAAAGGCTCATGGGGTGTTCGACAGCAGTTGACTGCGCGCGGCGACGAAGCCCGCCGTGGCGCTTTCGCGAAGCATATGCCGGCCGGACGTCGTGCGCGGCTGGCCTGCGACCCAGACTTCATCGATGGCACTGGTGCGGTGGCTGGCGAAGACATGCGAGGAGAGCATGTCGGGCGCCGGCAGGCCGGCCAGCGCGGTGTGCGTCGCGTCGAGCATGACGAAATCCGCTTGCTGGCCAACGGCCAGGCCGGCGACCGATCGGCCTGCCGCCTGCGCTCCGCCGCGCACCGCTGCCAGCGTCATTGCGGTGGCAACCTGCGGATGCGTTGTATCGGCCGCGACATTTCGCTGGCGCGTGGCCAGGCGCTGGCTGTATTCGAGCATCAGCAGTTCCTCTGCCGCATTGACGCAGACATGGCTGTCGGAACCGATGCCCCAGGCGCCATGCCACTGCGGCAGGTCGAAGATGCCGTCGCCGAGGTTGGCCTCGGTCGTCAGGCACAGTCCCGCCACCGCGCCCGTCGCCGCGGCGCGGCTGTACTCGCCAGCATCCATGTGCGTGGCGTGCACGAGGCACCAGCGTGCGTTCACGTCGGCGTGATCGAGCAGCCATGCGACGGGGCGTTGGCCGCTCCATGCGATGCAGTCGTCGACCTCTTTGGTTTGCTCGGCGATGTGGATGTGGATGGGCGCGGTGGAGTCGATCGCGTTCAGTCCGGCGAGCGCCTCGCGCAGGCCATCCGGCGGCACGGCGCGCAGCGAATGCGGCGCGAGGCCGAGTCGCACTCCCTGTGCATCGCACGCCGGTTTGAGCCGTTCGAGCAGGCGCAGCATCGAATCAGTCGAGCGAATGAAGCGCTTCTGTCCGTCGTTGGGCGGCAGCCCGCCGAAGCCGCTGGTCTGGTAGAGCACCGGCAACAGCGTGAGGCCGATGCCCGCGCGCCGTGCCGCGCTCAGCAGCGCCAGCGACAGGGTGGCATCGTCGGCGTAGGGCTGGCCATCGGCATCGTGGTGGACATAGTGGAACTCGCAGACCGAGGTGTAGCCCGCCTCGATCATCTCGACGTAGAGGCCGAACGCGATGGCTTCGAGTTGCGCGGGGTCGAGGCGCGATGCGAAGCGGTACATCAGCGTGCGCCAGCTCCAGAAGCTGTCCTGCGCTTCACCGCGGTATTCGGTGAGGCCGGCAATGGCGCGCTGGAAGGCGTGTGAATGCAGGTTGGGCATGCCGGGGATCACCGGGCCGCTGGCGGTCGGCATGTCCGCCGAGGGTTGCGCGCCGGGCTCCGCGCGCGTCAGCCGGCCTGCGTCGTCCCATGCGAGCAGGACGTTCTTTGCCCAACCAGCAGGCAGCAGTGCATCGGCTGCGAACAGCGAGGTCGTCATGCTCCCTCCCCCACGGCGATGCAGCCCTGGCGCACCACCGTCCGCACCGGGCGCTGGCCGAACCAGTAGGCGAGCTCGGCGGCATCGTTCAGGTTCCACAGCACGAAGTTGGCGGGTCGCCCGACGGCCAGCGTGCCGTGCGTGTCCTGCAGGCCGAGCGCGCGTGCTGCATGCACGGTGATGCCGTCGATGGCTTCCGGCACCGTGAGGCGGAACAGCGTGCAAGCCATGTTCGCCATCAGCAGCAGGCTCAGCGCGGGCGAGGTGCCGGGGTTGTGGTCCGTGGAGACGGCCATGGGCACGCCGGCGGCGCGCAGTGCGGCGATCGGCGGGACTTGGGTGTCGCGCAAGGTGTAGAAGGCGCCGGGCAGCAGCACGGCCACGGTACCGGCCGCGCGCATCGCCTCGATGCCGGCTTGCGACAGGTGCTCGATGTGGTCGCACGACAGCGCGCCGTAACGTGCCGCCAGGGCCGCGCCGCCCATGTCGGAGAGTTGCTCCGCATGCAGCTTGACCGGCAGGCCGAGCGCTTGAGCCGCCTTGAACACGCGCTCGGTCTCTTCGAGCGAAAAGGCGATGCGCTCGCAGAACACGTCGACCGCATCGACCAGGCCATCGGCGGCCAGCGCGGGGAGCATCTCGTGGCATACCAGGTCGATGTAGTCGCTGCTGCGGCCCGCGTATTCGGGCGGCAGCGCGTGCGCGCCGAGGAAGGTGGTGCGCACCGTGACGCCATGCGCCACACCGAGCCGCCGGGCGACGCGCAACTGTTTGCGTTCGTGTTCCAGAGCCAGGCCGTAGCCGGACTTGATCTCGATGGCGCAGACGCCTTCGGCCAGCAAGCTCTGCAGGCGCTTCGATGCGCTGTCGAACAAAGCGTCCTCGCTGGCCTCCCGCGTGGCGCGCACGCTGGAGACGATGCCGCCGCCGGCCTTGGCCACTTCTTCGTAGGTCGCGCCTGCGAGGCGCATCGCGAACTCGTTGGCGCGCTGGCCGCCGTAGACGAGGTGCGTGTGGCAATCGACGAGGCCCGGCGTGACGAGCGCGCCGCCGCCGTCGCGCGAGGGCCGGTCGGCTGCCGCGGCCGGCAGCGCAGTGCGCTCGCCGATCCAGCGGATCACGCCTTGCGCGACGACGATGGCGATGTCCCTGCCGTCCCTGTCGCGCAGGCCGGTCCAGAGGCCATCGGCCGAGGGAAGCGAATCGAAGGGTTTCATGTTTCCTGTGTTCCGGTTGTCGTGCGCCGCGACCAGTGCACCGCCACGAGCGCGGCATTGGGTGTGAGCGGCTCCAGCGTCCACGGACGCGGGGTGTCGGCCCACCAGAGGCCTTCGCCGCTCGCAAGCGTTTCATCACCGGCGCGCCAATCGCCGTGGAGGCTCAGCAGCAGGCCTTCGCGTGCGGCGTCGAGTGCCTGCGCCTGCGCGATCACCGCCACCTGCGCGGTGCAGCGTTCGCGGCGGCTCATCACGTTGAAGTCGCTCGACGCGCCGCCGAGCAGCGTGCAGTTCAGCGCCACATCGCCACTGAACGCGAATGGCTGCAGCGCCTCGTCGAGGCGGTGCTGCACGCCCTCGCCTTGCAATGCGACGCCATCGCCGTCCAGCAGCATGATGGTGCGGTCCACGCCCTCGAACTTCGAGAACGGGCCGCTGGCGGCGATGGTCGCGATGCTGACGCGCCAGTCGAAGTCATCGAGCCCCGCACCGGGCGGCCAGCACGCGATCTCGCGCGTGGCGCCGCCGCCGTTTTTCCAGGGTGTGGGCACGAGGTCGGCGCGGGAGAAGCGATGAAGCGTGGTCATTGTTGGGAGCTGTGGCTGTCACTCCCTCTCCCTCCTAGAGAGGGTCGGGGTGAGGGAGCATGAGCCCAGCGCAGCGCCACTGCGCTACGTTCACTCCCTCTCCCGCTCGCGGGAGAGGGCTGGGGTGAGGGCCGGCGGCGCGAAACAGGACCTGCGCCTGATCGAAGGCCACCCGCCTTCACCCTGCCCTCTCCCGGAGGGAGAGGGGAAAGGCAGGAAGTCACTTGACCATCGGCAGCTTGAGGCCGTGCTTCTTCGCCGTTGCGATGGCCTGCTCGTAGCCAGCGTCCGCATGGCGCATCACGCCCGATCCGCAATCGTTCACCAACACGCGCGCCAGCCGTGCGGCGGCTTCGTCGGTGCCATCGGCCACGATCACCATCCCCGAGTGCTGCGAATAGCCCATGCCCACGCCGCCGCCATGGTGCAGGCTGACCCACGTCGCGCCGCCCGAGGCGTTGAGCAGCGCATTGAGCAACGGCCAGTCGCTCACGGCGTCGGTGCCGTCCTTCATGCTTTCCGTCTCGCGGTTCGGGCTGGCGACGGAGCCGGTGTCGAGGTGGTCGCGGCCGATGACGATCGGGCCCTTCAGCTCGCCGTTCTTCACCATCTCGTTGAAGGCCAGGCCGGCCTTGTCGCGCTCGCCCAGACCGAGCCAGCAGATGCGCGCCGGCAGGCCCTGGAAGCTGATGCGCTCGCGCGCCATGTCCAGCCAGCGGTGCGTGTGCTTGTTCTCGGGGAACAGCTCCTTGATCTTGGCGTCGGTCTTGTAGATGTCTTCCGGATCGCCCGACAGCGCCACCCAGCGGAACGGGCCCTTGCCTTCGCAGAACAGCGGGCGGATGTAGGCCGGCACGAAGCCCGGGAAGTCGAAGGCGTTGGCAACGCCCTTGTCGAACGCCACCTGGCGGATGTTGTTGCCGTAGTCCACCGTCGGGATGCCCATGGCCTGGAAGTCGAGCATGGCTTGCACGTGCACGGCGCAGCCTCGGGCGGCTTCGTCGGTCAGGCGCTTGTGCTGCGACGGGTCCTTCTGCGCGGCCTTCCACTGGGCCACGGTCCAGCCCACCGGCAGGTAGCCGTTGATGAGGTCGTGGGCAGAGGTCTGGTCGGTGACGAGGTCGGGCTTGATGCCGCCGGCCTTCGCGCGCTTCACCAGTTCGGGCAGCACGTCCGCCGCGTTGCCCAGCAGCGCGATCGACACGGCTTCCTTGGCGGCCGTGTGCTGCTGGATGAGTTCGATCGCGTGGTCGATGTCGCGGGCCTGCTTGTCGACGTAGCGCGTGCGCAGGCGGAAGTCGATGCTGCTCTGCTGGCACTCGATGTTGAGCGACACCGCGCCCGCCAGCGTCGCGGCCAGCGGCTGTGCGCCGCCCAT
Organism: Variovorax sp. dw_954; assembly: GCF_018449755.1. NCBI lineage: Bacteria > Pseudomonadati > Pseudomonadota > Betaproteobacteria > Burkholderiales > Comamonadaceae > Variovorax > Variovorax sp. dw_954. The sequence continues at coordinate 299,031 of NZ_JAAVVD010000004.1, forward strand.
GCCGCCAAGGCCGGCCGTGAGGATCCACTTGCCCGACAGGTCGTTGTCGTAGTGTTGGCGGCCGGCTTCGACGAAGGTCTCGAAGGTGCCCTGCACGATGCCCTGGCTGCCGATGTAGATCCAGCTTCCAGCAGTCATTTGGCCGTACATGAACAGGCCCTTGCGGTCGAGCTCGTTGAAGTGTTCCCAGTTGGCCCACTTGGGCACGAGGTTCGAGTTGGCGATGAGCACGCGCGGTGCGTTGGCATGCGTCTTGAACACGCCGACCGGCTTGCCAGACTGCACCAGCAGGGACTCGTCGTCGTTCAACTCTTTCAGCGAAGCCAGGATCTGGTCGAAGCAGGCCCAATCGCGCGCCGCGCGGCCGATGCCGCCGTAGACGACCAGGTTCTGCGGGTCTTCCGCCACTTCGGGGTCGAGGTTGTTCTGCAGCATGCGGTAGGCGGCTTCGGTGAGCCAGCTCTTGCAGTTGAGCGTGGTGCCGCGCGGGGCGCGGATGACGCGGGTCGGGTCGTGGCGCGGATCGGTGGCGGCGGGGGCGGTTGCTGCGGCCTTGGCGAGGAACTTGTCGGGTGCGTTCATGGTGGGGTCCTTGGAAGAAGTCGAATGTTTGGAGGATGGTGCTCAGGCCGGTTGCCGGGCCTCGGACGTGGCGACGGGTGCCGTCGGGTGGGCGGTTGGCGCACTGCCGGGCCGCACTGCCCCTTGGGGATAGATCATCGTGGCCGGCACTTTCATCGTGCGCTTGGCCAGCGGGTAGTACACGAGGCAGGTGACGACCAGGCTCACGATCCAGGACACGTCGGCGCCGCCGAGCATCGTGGCGATCGGGCCCTTGTACATCGCCTGGTTCAGGAACGGGATCTGCACCACCACCCCCAGCACGTAGCAGCCCAGCGCCACCGGGTTGTAGGCGCCGTAGCGGCCATTGCAGTCGTACAGGGCGGGAATGTCCACTTTTTCCTTCGAGACCAGGTAGTAGTCGACCAGGTTCACCGCGCTCCAGGGCACGAAGACCGCCAGCAGCAGCAGCACGAAGTTCTTGAAGTTGTTGAGGAAGTCGGCGCTGGCCAGCAGCGCCACGCCCATCGAGACCAGGTAGCCGAAGCCCAGGATGCCGACCACGGTGGCGATGCGGCCGACCACGTGGATCAGCCGGTAGCCGACCACCGCCACCAACGCGGTGAGCGAGCCGAACACGAGGATGCCGAACTCCGGCGCCGCGACGCCGAAGATGCGGTTGATCGCCTGCCCCGACAGCACGGTGCCGGTGGCCGCGAAGCCGAGGTACATCAGGATGACGAGCACCAGCGGCAGCGCGGCGCCGCGCACGCCGAACTGCACGCGGCTGGAGATCATCTGCGGCAGTCCCAGGCGCGGGCCTTGCGCCGAGTGCAGCGCCATCACGATGCCGCCGAGCACGTTGCCGATCAGCAGGCCGACGATGGCTGTCAGCGCCTCTGCGCCGAAAACGATGGCCAGCGCGCCGTCGACCACGGCGGTGATCTGCATGTTGGCGCCGAACCAGAGGGTGAACTGGCTGCGCGGCGCGCCGTGGCGCTCGTGCTCGGGAACCATGTCGATGGTTCGGGTTTCGACGCCGGCGACGGGCGTTGTCGATTCGATGTGCATGTGGGGCCTTGCGTGTGGACTCGGAAAATCAACCGTACAACTTTTCTATTTCTCCACTAAGTTGTATATACCAATTGTGTGGTTTACTCCGGCAAACGTCAATACGTTTGACTAGCCATTACCCACTGGTAAACCCCTATGAAGACGCTTTCCCCGCCTGAGCCCACGGACGCCAAGGCTGACGCCAGCGTGCCGGCCTTCCAGCGCATCAAGGACCATGTCCTGCACCAGATCCACACGGGCCAGTGGCTCGAGGGGCAGTCGATTCCCAGCGAGGCGATGCTGGCCAGGCAGTTCGGCGTGTCGCGCATGACGGTGAACCGCGCGCTGCGCGAGTTGAGCGACGACCAGACGCTGGTGCGCGTGCAAGGGTCCGGCACCTTCGTGGCACAGCAGAAGTACCAGGCCACGGTGGTCCAGTTGCGCAACATCGCGGAGGAGATCGCGGCGCGCGGCCATGTGCACCGGGGCGAGTTGCAGCGGCTGGAGCGTTGCAAGGCCGAGCCCGCATTGGCGCGCCAGTTCGCGCTGCCGGGACATCCGACGCTGTTCCATTCGGTGGTCATCCACTTCGAGAACGACCTGCCGATCCAGCTGGAAGACCGTTACGTCAACCCGGCCGTGGCGGCGGACTACATGGCGCAGGACTTCTCCAGCCAGACGCCCAATGCCTACCTGATGCGCGTGGCGCCGCTGCAGGGCGTGGAGTTCTCGATCGAGGCATGCCTGCCCCCTGCGGAGGTGGCGGAGCAATTGCACATGGCGGCGATGGAGCCGTGCCTGGTGCTGCGGCGGAAGACGTTGTCGCAAGGGCAGGTGGCGAGCGTGTCTGCGCTCTGGCATCCGGCTTCGCGCTACCAGTTCACCGGGAGCTTTTGAAGACATCGCAGCAGCGCGCTTACAGGCTGCGGGCGGGATCACGCCGACGGCGTACTCCCCTCCGCGAATGTCCCCCGCCGTCAGTCTTCGACTGCCGCCTCCTCCTTTATTTCGCTGCGGGGAGCACACCATCGACGTGATCCGAGACGCGCAGTGGTCGATCAACCGAATCCACGGACGCCACGAACCGTCCCTCGTGTCGAGGGCATCGGGTGTCTCCCGCAGCGAAACAAAGGAGGAGCGGCGGGAGCCGAAGGCGGGGGACATTCGCGGAGGGAGATACCCGGTGTCCTCGGCACGCGCCCCCGATTCGACTCGATCCGCCGAGTAAGGTGCTCAATGTCAATCGAGCACCGATACGAGCACCAGCGCCGGGTCAGCCGGCGTGGCTCGGCAGGATGTCCAGCAAAGCGCCCGGCATGTCCGCATTCAATGCCCACAGCCGCATGGCTTCGATGTCGGGCGCGAGGTAGCGGTCACGTTCGAGGTAGGCGACCTTCGTGCGGATGGTGGCGAACTCGGCTTCGACCAACGGCGAGCTCTTGAGTCCGCGCTTCAACTCGATGCCTTGCGCTGCGGCCATCGCTTCAATGCCGACGACGACTGCCGTGTTGTTGACCATGTCGCCCAAACGGCGCGCGGCATAGGTCGCCATCGACACATGGTCTTCCTGGTTGGCGGACGTCGGCAGGCTGTCGACGCTGCCGGGATGCGCGAGCGACTTGTTCTCGGAAGCGAGCGCGGCGGCCGTGACCTGCGCGATCATGAACCCCGAGTTGAGGCCGCCGTCGTGCACGAGGAATGGCGGCAAGCCCGAGAGGCCGGTGTCGAGCAGCAGTGCCAGGCGGCGTTCCGAGATCGCGCCGACTTCGGAGATCGCCAGCGCGATGATGTCCGCGGCAAAGGCCACCGGCTCCGCATGGAAGTTGCCGCCGGAGATCACCTCGCCGGTGTCGGTGAAGACGAGCGGGTTGTCCGAAGCGGCGTTCGCTTCGATGACCAGCACGCGCGCGGCATGCGCCAGGTTGTCGAGGCACGCGCCCATGACTTGCGGAATGCAGCGGACCGAATACGGGTCCTGCACGCGGCCGCAATCGGGATGCGACGGCACGATCTCGCTGCCGTCGAGCAAGGCACGCACCGCGCCCGCCACCGCGATCTGACCGGGCTGGCCGCGCGCCGCATGGATGCGCGCATCGAATGGCTTGATCGAACCCTGGATGGCTTCGAGCGACAACGCGCCCGACATCAGCGCCGACGCAAAGACGTTTTCCGAACCGAAGAGGCCCGCCAGCGCAAGCGCCGTCGACACCTGCGTGCCGTTGAGCAGTGCCAAGCCCTCCTTCGGGCCGAGCACGAAAGGTTCGAGCCCGATCAGGCGCATCGCCTCGGTGCCGCTCACCGTCTTGCCATCCGCCGTGATCGCCTCGCCCTCGCCGATCAGCACGCAGGCCATGTGCGCCAGTGGCGCCAAGTCGCCGGATGCACCGACGGAACCCTTGCACGGGATGCTCGGCGTGATGCCGGCGTTGAACAGCGCCAGCAAGGCATCGACCAACGCCGGCCGCACGCCCGAATGCCCGCGGGCCAGGCTCACCGCCTTGGTCGCCAGCACCAGCCGGACGACCGCTGCACCCAGCGGCTCGCCCGTGCCCACGCTGTGCGACAGGACCAGGTTGCGCTGCAATTGGGCCAGGTTATCGTTGCCGATGCGCGTGCTCGCCAGCTTGCCGAAGCCGGTGTTGATGCCGTACACGACCTCGTCGTTGTCGACGATGTGTTGCACGGCATCGCGCGCGGCCAGCATGCCGGGCAGCACCGAGGGGTTCAAGGAGAGCTTCAGCCCACCGAGGTGGATGCGGCGCAGCATCGCAAGGTCGACCTTGCCGGGCGTGAGTTCGAGCGTGTTGCTTGTGGTGGTATCAGTAGGTTTCATATGCCTGTCTATACAAGTGGTTGCGGCCGAGGGCCGGGGAGGAAACTGGGCCTCAGTGGCTGGGATTGCCGTCCGAGCGGAAGCGGCTGCCGAGCCGGTAGCGTGAGGCGGGATGAAGGCAGCGCACCACCGTCACCGGCACGGTGCGCGTCCAGGTGCGGCGCGTGAGCAGCAGGCACGGCTCGGCGACGGGCATCGCGAGACGGGCGGCCTGTTCGGCGGTGGGCAGCACGGCGTCGACCAGGTGCTCGATCTGGTCGAAGGGCACGCTGCGCACCAGGTATTCGCTGGGCGGCGTGACGGCCAGGTCCTGCTCCATGAAGTCGGGCACCACACGCGGGTTGACGTAGCGGTCTTCGAGCTGCACCGGCACGCCGTCCTCGAGGTGCAGGCAGGTGGCGTGGAACACCGACTCGCCGGCCCGCACGTCGAGCCATGCCGCCACGTCGGTCGAGGCGGCGATGCGTTCGGCGGCGATGAGCTGGTAGCCGTAGTCATGGCCGCGCGCACGGATCTCGCTCGCGATGTTGGCGATGTGCAGCAACGTGGATTGCGGCTTGTCCTCCGCCACGAAGCTGCCGACGCCGGCGACGCGCGTGATGCGGCCTTGCTCGACCAGTTCGCGCAATGCGCGGTTCACGGTCATGCGCGAGATGCCGAACTGCGCCACCAGTTCGTGCTCCGACGGGAGACGATGCCCGGCCGGCCAGGTGCCGTCCTGGATCTTGCGGGCGATGTGGTCCTTCACCTGCGCGTAGAGCGCGAGTTCGGGGGACTTGCGGACGGTCTTGGTCATGCGAAGACCTGGAATACGGACTTGACCGTACGCGAAGGACGCGGAGAAACGCAAAGGCCGCGAAAGAAACCTGAAGACATTTTTTGGTGTCTTCTTTCGCGTCCTTCGCGGAACCTTCGCGTCCTCTGCGTCCGGCTGTCCGTCTTCATGATGCTCAATGCGCCTCCGCCGCCATCGACTCCGCGCGGATCTCTTCGGTCAACCGCGCCTTGATCTCCATGAACTCCGGCGAGGTCTTGATCGTGTAGTGGCGCGGGTGCGGAAAGTCCACCGCGATCTCGGTCTTGATGCGGCCCGGCCGCGCGCTGAACACGGCCACGCGGTTGGCCATGAAGATGGCCTCGTCGATGTCGTGCGTGACGAAGAGCACCGTCTTCTGCGCCGACTCCCAGATGCCGAGCAGCAGCTCCTGCATCAGCACGCGCGTCTGGTTGTCGAGCGCGCCGAAGGGCTCGTCGAGCAGCAGCATCTTGGGGTCGTTGGCGAGCGCGCGTGCGATGGCGGTGCGCTGCTGCATGCCGCCGGAGAGCTGCTTGGGAAAGTGGTTCTCGAAGCCGCGCAGGCCCACCTTGGCGATGAAGAAATCGCTGCGCTCCTTCTGGTCGGCCTCGCTCATGCCGCGTTCGCGCAGGCCGAAGCGGATGTTCTGCGCAACCGTGAGCCAAGGGAACAGCGTGTAGCTCTGGAACACCACGCCGCGGTCGGCGCCCGGGCCGTCGATGTGCTGGCCGTCGAGCAGCACCTGGCCGGTGGTCGGGAAGTCGAGGCCGGCCACGATGCGCAACAACGTCGACTTGCCGCAGCCCGAGGGGCCGAGGATGGTGACGAAGTCGTTTTCCTTGACCTCGAAGTCGATCGGCAACAGCGCCTGCGTGCGCTGGCCCTTCGTGCCTTCGAAGATGCGTGAGACGCCCTGGATGGAGAGTTGGTTGCGGCTCATGCAGCGCTTTCTGCTTCTTGCTCCCTCTCCCGCTCGCGGGAGAGGGAGTGAAGCGGGTTCATATCGTGCTCCAGGCGAAGAGGCGGCGGTTCAGCGCCTTGAAGGCGAAGTCCGAGACCAGCCCGATGATCCCGATCACGATGATCCCGAAGATGATCTGCCCGGTGTTCAGCAGCGCCTGGCTGTCCGTGATCATGTGCCCGATGCCCGACGACGAGCCGATCAGCTCCGCCACGATCACATAGGTCCAGGCCCAGCCCAGCACCAGCCGCAAGGTCTCCGCGATCCCCGGCGCCGCGCCCGGAATCAGCACGCGCTTGACGATGCCGCTGCCGTTCGCGCCCAGCGTATATGCCGCCTCGACCAGGTCCTTGCGCGCACCACCGACGATCACGGCCACCATCAGGATGATCTGGAACACCGAGCCGATGAAGATGACCAGCAGCTTCTGCGCCTCGCCGATGCCGGCCCACAGGATCAGCAACGGAATGAAGGCCGACGCCGGCAGGTAGCGGCAGAAAGAAACGAAGGGCTCGAAGAAGGCCTCCACCGGCTTCCACGCCCCCATCGCAATGCCGAGCGGCACCGCGATGACCGACGCCAGCACGAAGCCGCCGAACACCCGCCACACCGTCATGCCGATATCGTGGACGAAGTTGTATTCGGCGAAGAGCAGCCAGCCCTCCTTCACCATCGTCACGGGGCTCGCGAGGAAGGTCGGCTTGACGAAGCCGCCCAGCGTGGCCGCGGCCCAGAGCGCGACGAAAAGCACGAAGAAGCCGACGCCGAGCAGCCAGCGTGCGCGTGGGCTCACCGGCTCGAGGGGCGCCACTGGCCGACGTCGGCGCGGAGCGATGACGGAGCCGGGCACCTGAACGGATGGCTTCATGGCGGTGGAGGTATTCTCGGGCGACAGGAAGTCGTGAGGATTTCGTAGCGAGGGCGCCGAGGTCGGGCCGAGGAGTGGAGACGCACTCTCGTGCGTCGAGCACCGCAGGCCCGAGATCGGTGGCCGCAGTAGAAATACTCGCGGCTTCCTTATTTGATGTAGCTGGCGTCGAATGTCACCGCCAGGTTCTCCGGCGCCTTGCGGATCACGCCGGCCTCCAGCAGGATCTTCTCGGCATCCTTCATGAAGCTCGTGATCTCGCCCGCGAAGAACTTCTGGTTCGCCGCCTTGTCCTGCCAGCGCAGGTAGGCCGACGACTTGGCGAACTGCTCGCCGCTTTGCTTGACGGCCGAGCCCATGATCTCGTTGGCCTTGGCCGGATCGGCCTTGATCATCTCCAGCGCCTCGAAGTACGAATTGGTCAGCGCCTGCGCCGCCTTGGGGTTGGCCTTGAGCCAGGTCGGCGCGCAGCCCACCGTGTCCATCACCATCGGGTAGTCGAGCGTGGTCGCGAGGATCTTGCCGGCGTCGGGATTGCTGCGGATCGTCGAGAGATAGGGCTCATAGGTCATCGCAGCATCGTTCTGCCCGGCGACGAAGGCGGTGGCGGCGGGTTGCGGCTCCAGCGAAACGAGCTTCACGTCTTTCAGCGTCATGCCGTTCCTGCTCAGCATCCAGGCCAGGCCGAAGTACGGCGAAGTCCCAGGCGCGCTGACGCCGATGGCCTTGCCCTTCAGGTCGGCGAAGGTCTTGACGTCGTTGCGCACGGCCAGGCCATCGGCGCCGTAGGACTTGTCCATCTGGAAGATCTGCACGATCGGCACGCCGTTGGCGTTCCAGGCGACGTGCGTTTCCACGGTCGTCGCGGCGCACTGGATCGCGTCGGATGCCAGCGCCAGGTGGCGGTCCTTCTGCGGAATCATCTTGAGGTCCACGTCCAGCCCGTTCTTCTTGAATATGCCGGACTTGTCGGCCAGCGTGAGCGGCGCAAAGCCCGTCCAGCCCGACATGCCGAGCGCGATCTTGGTGACGTCCTGCGCCTGCGCGGCGCCCACGGCGCAGAGGCCGGCCGCAAGAACTGTGGCAAGTTTGAAAATCGTTTGGACCATGAAAACTCCTGGGGTCTGGCTGGAAGGTGAGCGGATTGTGGCCGGATGCACCAACTTGTCTATACAGGGTGAACCCTGTGTGCACTGACGGTGCAGTTCTCTTGGAGGGATGCACCATTATGCTGTCTATACAAGTTGCTGCCAAGCGGGTCATGGTTGATGCGCAAAGGCCGTGCCAGGGGCGCAGGCCGGCGCATGCATGACGCCCGCCGAGGCCGATCGGCCGAAGAACTTTCCGAGGCCAAGCCGGCGAACAGGCTCATGGGCATCTTTGCAATACTTGCTTGACCCTCCCCCCATCGGCAGCCCCACGACAAGTCTCGGAGAGACATGGACATGCAGGCAACTTTCAAGCTGGCCACGCTGGCCGTCGCCATCCTCGCGGCGCTCGGCGGATGCGCAGGAACTTCGAGCAACAACGGCGCGCCGATCGGACCGGCGCTTGCCTCCACCATGCCCGAGGCGACGGAGACACCCCCGCGGCCCACTGCCTGCCCGCCTGCCGTGCCCGCCGCCGCAAGCTGCCTCACGGGTGTCGATTCGAGGGGGGCCATCTACCTCATCGCCAAGCCGGCCAACTGGAACGGCGTGCTCGTGCTGCACGCGCACGGCGGGCCGAACCTGGAAGCCCCCTCGGCCCAGCGCGCGGCCGAAGACCTGACGCGCTGGGCCGTCATGGTGGACGCCGGCTATGCCTGGGCCGGCTCCACCTTCCGCCAGGGCGGTGTCGCGGTCCGCGCCGCCGCCGAGGACACGGAGCGCCTGCGCGGCATCTTCCGCCGGTACGTCGGCAAGCCCACCCGCACGATCCTGCACGGGCAGTCCTGGGGCGCCGGCGTGGCAGCCAAGGCCGCCGGGATGTTCACCGCGCAGACGGTCGGCGAGACACCGTACGACGGCGTGCTGCTGTCGAGCGGCGTGCTGGCCGGCGGCAGCCGCTCCTACGATTTCCGCACCGACCTGCGCGTGGTCTACCAGTCCCTCTGCCACAACCATCCGCGCCCGGCCGAAACGCAGTACCCGCTGAACCTGGGCCTGCCGGCCGGCGCGAAGATGACACAGGCCGACCTCAGCGCCCGTGTCAACGAATGCCTGGCCCTCGACAAGCCCGCCGCCAACCGCACGCCCGAGCAGCAAGCGCGCGTGCAGACCATCGAGAAGGTCATCAGGATCCCGGCCAGCGCGATCCACTCGCACATGAGCTGGGCCACCTTCCACTACCAGGACATCAGCAGCAAGCGCACCGGCGGCGCGAGCCCCTTCGGCAACATGGGCGTGACGTACGCAGGCTCGCCCGACGACGCAGCCCTCAATGCCGGCGTGGCCCGTTACAGCGCCGACCCGGCCGCCTACCAGCGCTTTGCCGCGGACACCGACCCGACCGGCAAGATCCCCGTGCCGGTGCTCGCGGTCAAGTGGATCAGCGACCCCACGGCCTTCGTCGAACTCGACTCGTACTTCAAGTCGGTGATGGACCGCGGCGGCAGCGGCGAGCGCCTGGTGCAGACCTTCACCACGCAGGGCACGCACAGCTACATCAGCAGCCCGACCTATCCGACGCTGGTGACGGCTCTGCTGGCATGGATCGAACAGGGCGCCAAGCCGACACCCGCCAGCATTGCCGCGGCCTGCCCTGCCAACGAAGCCAGGTTCGGCGCAGGTTGCAGCTTCGACCCGGGCTACACACCTGCCGCGCTGGAAAGCCGCGTGCCGGCGCGCAATCGACCCTGAAGGACAGGAAGTCACGTTTCGACCCGCCTGATGCTGGCGACGCCGCAAGGCTGAGACAATCGGGACCTTGCGTGCCGGGGAGGTGCGCCCCACTTTCCAAGCCCGCCGCCGCACCTTGTCCGCCTTGCCCTTGACCACCGCCGCCACCGACCCGCTGGAGATCCTCCTCGAGGTCTTCGGCTACACCGCCTTCCGCGGTCCGCAGGAGGCCATCGTCGACCACGTCGTCGGCGGCGGCGACGCGCTGGTGCTGATGCCCACGGGCGGGGGCAAGTCGCTCTGCTACCAGGTCCCGGCCATCGCGCGGCAGCGGGCGGGCCAGGGCGTGGCCATCGTCGTGTCGCCGCTGATCGCGCTGATGCACGACCAGGTCGGCGCCCTGCACGAGGCCGGCGTGAACGCGGCCTTCCTCAACTCCACGCTCGACTGGGCCGAGACGCAGGACGTCGAGCGCCGCCTCGCCCGCGCCGAGATCACGCTGCTCTACGCCGCGCCGGAGCGCGTGACCACGCCGCGCTTCCTGGAACTGATGGACGGCCTCGCCTCGCGCGGCAAGCTCAGCCTCTTCGCCATCGACGAGGCGCATTGCGTGAGCCAGTGGGGCCACGACTTCCGGCCCGAATACCGCGCCCTCACCGTGCTGCACGAACGCTATGCCGGCGTACCGCGCATCGCGCTCACCGCCACCGCCGATGCGCTGACGCGGGCCGACATCGTCGAACGCCTGCAGCTCGAGCAGGCGCGGCAGTTCGTCTCCAGCTTCGACCGCCCCAACATCCGCTACCGCATCGTCGAAAAGAAGGATGCCACCACCCAGCTGCTGCGCTTTATCGAGGCCGAGCACGAGGGCGATGCCGGCGTGGTCTATTGCCAATCGCGCAAGCGCGTCGAGGAGGTCGCCCTCGCGTTGCAGGACGCTGGCATCAACGCCCTGCCCTATCACGCCGGGCTCGACGCGGCTGTGCGGCAAAGGCACCAGAACCGCTTCCTGCGCGAGGACGGCATCGTGGTGGTCGCGACCATCGCCTTCGGCATGGGCATCGACAAGCCCGACGTGCGCTTCGTCGCCCACCTCGACATGCCGAAGAACATCGAGGGCTACTACCAGGAGACCGGCCGTGGCGGCCGCGACGGCGAACCGGCAGACGCGTGGATGGTCTACGGCCTGCAGGACGTGGTGAACCAGCGCCGCATGATCGACGAGAGCCCGGCCGGCGAGGAGTTCAAGCAGGTGATGCGCGGCAAGCTCGACGCGTTGCTGTCCTTGGCCGAGGCCAGCGATTGCCGGCGTGTGCGGCTGCTCGGCTACTTCGGCGAAAAAAGTACGCCCTGCGGCAACTGCGACAACTGCATCACCCCGCCGCAGGTGTGGGACGGCACCGACGCCGCGCGCAAGCTGCTCAGCACCGTCTACCGCGTGCAGCAGCAAAGCGGCATCAGCTTCGGCGCGGGCCACATCATGGACATCCTGCGCGGCAAGGAGACCGAGAAGGTCAAGCAGTTCGGGCACGAGCGCATCAGCACCTTCGGCATCGGCAGCGAGTTCAGCGAGGTGCAGTTGCGCGGCGTGCTGCGGCAACTGATTGCGATCGGCGCGCTGGCCGTGGACACCGAGGCCTTCAACACCTTGAAGCTCACCGACGGCTCGCGCGCCGTGCTCAAGGGCGAGTCCAGCGTGGCGTTGCGCGAGTCGGTGTCGGCGCCGGCGCCGCGCAAGGCCCGGCGCGAGAAGAGTGCGCGCGGCGCCGCATCGCCCGCCGCCGCCTCGCTCGACAGCGCCGGGCAGGCGCGTTTTGCCGCACTCAAGGCCTGGCGCGCCGAAGTGGCCCGCGAGCACAACCTGCCCGCGTACGTCATCTTTCACGACGCCACGCTCGCCGCCATCGCCCAGCGCGCGCCCGCCACACTGGAAGACCTGCAGGGCATCAGCGGCATCGGCGCCAAGAAGCTGGAAGCCTACGGCGCCGACGTGCTGCGGGTCAGCGCGGCTTTCTAGTCACCTGGGCTAAGAGGGCTGCCGACCCAGGTTCGTGATCACCCGGTTCTCGCGCGAGGGCGGGCGGTTCAACAGCGGCGCCCAGGCCTTCGCATCGGCCTTCTGCCGCGCCGCCTCGGACTTGGACAAGCCGTTGTCGATGCATTGGCCTGTGAGCGCGGTCGCCAGCAGTGCCTCGGCTGGGTCGCCCAGCGCATGGCTGAAGTCGTCGGCCACGAAGCAGTCCGGCTGGAAGCCATCGCCGTAGTCGCCGAAGCCTTGCTGGTTCACGCCCTTGAACTGGATCGCGAAGTAGGTCGTTCCGCAGTTGTCCTGCGGCACGAACGCATACGGCTTGCCGCAGGTGGCGCCGCCGATGAGCTTGACCTTCACGCCGATGCCGCGCAGTCCGTTCACCACCGACTCGCTGGCCGAGCAGGTGTCCGGCCCGGTGAGGACCGTGAGCTCCTTCAGCCCCAGTTGCGGCAGCGCCTGGTACGTCGGCGCCGAATAGCCCTGCGCGAAGGCGTAGAAGGGGATGCTGGCCTGGGCCGGCGTGAGTCGGAACGGGTTCTTGCTGTTGAACTCCAGCCGCTCGAAGGTCTTGCCGTCGCTGGCCTCGCGCGAGCTCACCATGGAGGCGAGTTCGCTCGCGATGCTCAGCATGCCGCCGCCGTTGTAGCGCATGTCCAGCACCAGGTCCCGCGCGCCGGCGCCGTTGAGCGCGTTGACCGCGGCGATCAACTGGGCCTCGGACGGCCCGTTGTGGTCGTTGAACTGGAAGTAGCCGACGCGGCCCTTCGCGGTGTCGAAGGTCTTCACGTTCTGCACCGGCGACATCGTGACGTTGGCCGACACCAGCGTGAGGGTGCGCGTGCCGCCGTCGAGCAGGCCCAGCTTGAAGGTGTGCACTTCGCCGGTATTCGCGGGCGACAGGCCCGCGTTGAGCCTGGCCGTGTCCGTGCCGTTGACCACGTCGACGCCGTCGATCTCCAGCAACTTCATGCCCCGGCTGACGCCAGCCACGGCCGCAGCCGAGTCGGGCTCGAGGTAGGCCACGCGCACGTCGCGCGGACTGGTGCGCTGCAGGAAGGCCAGTTCCATGCCGTAGCCGACCGACTGCCCGGCGGACAGGTTGAGGTATTCGGCCGTGTCCTCGGTGAAGTGGAAGCGGTCCTTGTCGCGGCCGGTCACGGTCTTCTGCGGCGTCTTCAGCACGTTGAAGTAGTCGACCGGCGTGGCATAGGCACTCGCCAGCAAACCGCCCGGCACCTCGTCGAACCAGAGGTAGGTCTCGTCGATCCAGCTGCGGACCCAATGCTTCTCGTCATCGAGCGTGCCGGCGCGGTCGCGGAACGGCGTCCCGGTTGCGGGGTCGGTGCCGGTGCGCGCCGCCGCGCATCGGTTCGCCACCGTGGAAGACGCGACGATGGGCTCCGCCTGCGCCGTCGGCGGCGCCTGCATCAACGCCAGCGCGGCGAGGTTGCCGCCCCCTCCGCCACCGCCACCGCCGCCACCACCGCAGGCGGTCAACGCCAAGCCGGTCACGATGCCGGCGCCCCAACGCATGTTCAGCCTCACTGCCTTGCCCTCCCGGAAATTTGCGGGAGAGCCTAACAGTGTCGACGCCGCTTCGACTACCCCTTCAACGTATCGATCAACCGGTTTTCCCGAATCGGGGCGCGCCGCAGCGTGGGCGTCGCACCGTTGGCCGCCTTCTCGAGCGGGATGGCCGTCTTCGCCGCGGTCGGACAGGCGCCGCCGCGCAGCATCGTGAGCGCAGCGGCAAGGCGGCCCTCGGCCGGGTCGCCGAGCTCGTGGGCGAGGTCATCCGCCACCATGCAGTTGGGCGCGAAACCGTCGTTGTAGTCGCCGAATCCCTGGTGGTTCACACCCTTGAACTGGATGGTGAAGTAGGTGGTGCCGCAGTTGTCCTGGGGGAAGTAGCCGTAGGGCTTGCCGCAGGTCGTGCCGCCGACAAGGTTGACGCCGACGCCCACGCCGCGCAGCGAGTTGATGATCGACTCGCTGGCCGAGCAGGTGTCCGGCCCGGTCAGCATCGTCACGCGCGCGAGGCCCAGTTGCGGCAGCGGCTGGCCGGGGGTCGTCGAGTAGCCGCGCGTGGTGCCATAGAAAGGCACGCGGGTCTGGTCGTCGGAGAGCTGGAACGGATTCTTGCCGTTGAACTGCAGCGATTCGAAGGTCGTGTCCCGGGTGGCCGCGGGCGTGGCCACCATGTAGGCCAGCTGGCTCGCGATGGAAAGCAGGCCGCCGCCGTTGTAGCGCAGGTCGATCACCAGGTCGCCGATACCGTCGTCCTTGAACTGATGGACCGCGGCGATCAGTTGCGCTTCGGCCGCCTCGTTGTGATCGTTGAAGAGGAGGTAGCCCACGGCGTGTCCACCGACGTCGAGCGTCCTGGCGCGCACGGTCGGGCTGCTGCGCACGCCGGCCGCGACGAGCGACGCAACGATGGTGCTGCCGTCCGGCCGGGCCAGCTTGAACAGGTGCCGCTCGCCCGCCGCGATGGGCGCCAGGCCCGCATCGAGCGCGGCGACGTCGCTGCCGTTGACCACGTCGACGCCGTTTACCTCCAGCACCTTCGCGCCCCGCCCGATGCCGGCGGAGCCTGCCGGCGTGCCGGGCTCCGCCGAGACCACGCGCACCTCGCGCGGCGGCGCCGCGCTGAGGAACGCCATCTCCATGCCGTAGCTTGCGGTCGCCACGCCCGTGCTTGCGACCTGGCGATAGGCGGCCGTGTCGTAGGTGAAGTGGAAGCGGTCCTTGGGCCGGCCCGAGGGCGCAGTCGCCGGTGTCTTCAGCACGGCGAAGTAGTCGACGGGCGTCGCGTAGTTGGCGGCCACCAGGTTGCGGGGCACCTCGTCGTACCAGAGGTAGGTCTCGTCGGTCCAGCTGCGCAGCCAGCGCTTTTCGTCGCCGCTCGTGCCCGCGACGTCAGGGTAGGCGGCGCCAGTGTCCGGATCGATGCCCTGGCGCGGCGCCGCACACCGCGCCGCCACCGAGGACGACGCGACGATCTCGTCCGTCGGCGCGGCGCCGGACGCCACGGGCAGTGCCGATACCGGCAGGACGCCGCCTCCCCCGCCCCCACCGCCGCCGCCACATCCACACAGGATGAGCGCACCCATGAATCCCGCGCACCATCGAACTCGCCGCTTCATTTGCCAGGCCCTTCCCAGAACAGGAGGGGTGAAGCCTAGCAATTAACGAAAGTTTGCAATGACTCGAAAGAATTAGCTTTCAGGCCGCGGCGCCGTGAAAGTTGCCCACTTTGAGAATATTTTTTTGGGCAACTACTGGACGAAGCCAATGCCGCGCGATTCGCGCACCTCCGGCTTAATCCGATGTTCTGCTTCGAGCTGGTCGAGGAATTCGGACGCGGAAAATTCAGTCGCGAGGATATCGGTCTGGCGCTTCACCGCCGCGAAATCGCCAGGGCAGAGCTCGGAAAGCCTGGCCAGCCGCACGCTCAATTCGCCGGTCAGGAGCGCCGCATCGCCGGCCAGCGCCTCCACGACGAACATGCGTTCGCGCTGCGCCGCCGTCAGCGGCATGAACTTGATCTTGAAGGTGAAGCGCCGCAGCGCCGCCTGGTCGAGCCGGTCGAGCAGGTTGGTGGTGCAGACGAACACGCCGTTGAAGCGCTCCATGCCCTGCAGCATCTCGTTGACTTCGGTGACCTCGTAGGTGCGCTGCGCGCCGCGCCGGTCCTGCAGGAAGGAGTCGGCCTCGTCGAGGAGCAGCACGGCCTTCTCGGCCTCGGCTTCCTTGAACATGGCGGCCATGTTCTGCTCGGTCTCGCCGACGTACTTGCTCATCAGGTCGCTGGCCTGCTTGATGATCAACGGTCGCCCGATGGCCTTGGCCATGTGCTCGGCCAGCGCGGTCTTGCCGGTGCCCGGCGCGCCGTAGAAGCACAGCGTGCCATGGCCGCGCGCCTTGACCGCCTCGACGATGCGCGGGATCTCGAAGCGCGTCTCGACATTGAGCATGTCGAGGTCGTAGGTGGTGACGCTGCGGCGCTCGCCATGCCCCGTCTCGCCGGTGCCGAGCGCCAGGTCCGCGTTCTTGAGTTGCCGCTCGATGAGCGATTCGACGGTCACGTCATCGGTCTTGGCGAGTTCCGCGAAGCGCGCCGCCGTGCGGATCTGCGCCGGCGTCAGGCCCTTGCGCTCGGCGAGCTTGGCGGTGAAAGCCTCCGACACCGGAATGCCTTCGAGCGTCTTGCGCACCAGTTGCTCGCGTGCGCCGGGCGGCGGCGACTTGAGCTCGAGGTGATAGGCGAAGCGGCGCCGGAATGCCGGGTCGATCTGCTCGATGCGGTTGGTCACCCACAGCGTGGGCACGGCATTCGATTCGAGGATCTGGTTGACCCAGGCCTTGCCGCTGACGCTGCCGCTGGTCGGCGCGGAGATCTGCTCGGCGCGCGCCATGTATTGCGCGGCCTCGGTGCTGATCGGCGGGAACACGTCCTCGACCTCGTCGAACAGCAGCGCCGCCTGCGCGCTGCCCTTGAGGAACACCTGCGCGATCTGCAGTGAGCGATAGCGGTCGCGCCCGCTCAGGGAATTGCCGTCGCGGTCGGCATATTCGACTTCGAACAATTCGAGCCCCGCGGCCTGCGCGACGACCTTGGCCAGCTCGGTCTTGCCGGTGCCGGGCGGTCCGTACAGCAGCACGTTGACGCCAGGCTCCTTGCGGTGCACCGCGGCGCGCAGCAGCGTGACGAGCATCTGCGCTTCGTCCGCCACGAAGGAAAAATCGTCGACATGGAGCGCACTCTTGGCCGACGGGCGGGTGAACACGGCCATCAATTCATTCTGGTCGCGGTACTCGCGCATCAGCACGGGCGGCAGCTTCTCGCTGACCTTCATGAGGTCGGCCAGGTCGGTGATGTTGTGCTCGGAAATGAGGTTCTCGACCAGGCCGATGCGCTCCAGCCGCGAGCCGGCGCGCAAGGCCTCGCCCACGTCGCTCGCATTGACGCCCGCCACTTCCGCGATGGCGGCATAGGCCTCGGGCGCGTTGTTGACCTTGAATTCCACCAGCAGCGAGCGCAGGTCGCGCTGGTAGCGCGCGAGCGTGCCGTAGAGCAGCAGCGCGCGCTCGGCCTTGTTCAGCAGCAGCAGGCCGGCCAGCGCATCGATGTTCTTCTCGACCAGCGTGGATTGCTTGCGCAGCGCGTGCGTGAGCCAGTCGCGCGTGGCCGACAGCACCGAGAGCAGATCCTTCGGCTGGTCCTTCGCGTATTCGTCGAGGTAGAAGAACAGCGTGCCCTCTTCATAGGGGCCGCGCCACACGCCGTGGCGCTCCAGCAGTGTGCGGCTGTCGAGCAATTCGACGCCTTTCCAGATCTCGTTGCCCGCGCAACGCCGACCGAGAAATTCACGCAGCCGCTGCAGCACGGCCGTCGGCCAGACGAGGTGACGCCCCGTCAGCGAGAGCAGGCCGTTGAGGTCGCGCCGCACGTTGAAGCGCGGACCCTGCTTGGCCGCCAGCGTCAGCACGAAATGCGAACACATGAGTTCCAGCACCGGCGCGCCCTTGAGTCCAGGCGAAGGCACGGCCTGGCTGCGCGACGCAGCCGCCACCTCATCCACACCGGAACGCTTGACCATGCGGGACTACCCTTCTCCAAGAGCCGACTTCAGCGCGACCATAACGCAGAGTTTTAGGTTCGGGAAGAAATGGGAACAGTAAAAACCCTGATGTTACGAATCCGTCCACAATTCCAGACATGGTTGAAATAGAACAGATCGTCAAGGCGGCCGCCCGACTGCGCGGGCAATTGCTCGACACCCCCTGCGTGGAATCGCGCACGCTCTCCGAAATCGTGGGGGCGCAAGTCTTCCTCAAGTTCGAGAACTTGCAATTCACGGCGTCCTTCAAGGAGCGCGGTGCCTGCAACAAGCTGGTGGATTTGTCGGAAAGCGGCGTGCGCGGCGTCATTGCGATGTCGGCGGGCAACCACGCGCAAGGGGTCGCCTATCACGCGCAGCGGCTGGGCCTGCGCGCGCTGATCGTGATGCCGCGCTTCACGCCCGGCGTGAAGATCGAGCGCACGCGCGGCTTCGGCGCCGAGGTGGTGCTGCATGGCGACACGCTCGAAGCGGCCCGCACCCATGCCTTCGAATTGGCCGAGCGCGAGGGCCTGAGCTTCGTCCACCCGTATGACGACGAGGCCATCATCGCCGGCCAGGGCACGGTGGCGCTGGAGATGCTGGACGCGGTGCCGGACCTCGACGCGCTGCTGGTCTCGGTCGGCGGCGGCGGGTTGATCGCCGGCATGGCGGTTGCGGCGCGCTCGCGCAAGCCGGGCATCGAGATCGTCGGCGTGCAGACGACCCGCTTTCCGGCCATGGTCAATGCCGTCAAGGGCACGCAGCATCCGCAGGGCAACAGCACCATCGCCGAGGGCATCGCGGTGGGCACGCCCGGCGTGCTGACGAGCGAAATCATCAAGAGCCTGGTCGACGACCTGTTGCTGGTCGACGAAGGCGACATCGAGCAGGCCGTGCTGATGCTGCTCGAAATCGAGAAGACGCTGGTGGAAGGGGCTGGCGCGGCCGGCCTCGCCGCCCTGCTGCGCCACCCGGAGCGATTCCGCGGCAAGAAGGTGGGCCTGGTGCTCTCGGGCGGCAACATCGACCCGCTGCTATTGGCCGCCATCATCGAGCGCGGCATGGTGCGGGCCGGCCGCCTGGCCCGGGTGCGGGTGAGTGCACGCGACGTGCCGGGCTCGCTGGCCCACATCACGGCCACCGTCGCGGAAGCGGGCGCCAACATCGACGAAGTCCACCACCAGCGCGCCTTCACCATGCTGGCCGCGCAGAACGTGGACGTCGAACTGGTGCTGCAGACGCGCGGGCGCGCACACCTGGCGTCGGTGCTCGAGGCGCTGCACGCGGCCGGGTTCGCGGCTGAGGAGCAACGATAGTGGCTGTCGCCCTGCGCCTGCGCTGACCCGCGAATGCGCCGGAATCCGACTTCAGGCGCCTTGGCTATAGGCCAAAAGTCGCACACTTTACGGGGGCGGACCCTGACATGATGCGCTTTGGCCTGCCCCTAAAATGTGCGCCAGTTTTGCGAACCTGAGGTATCCCTGATGTCCAACCCGACCCCCGTCCAACCGGGCCAAGACGCCGTCGTCGAACACGACGCCGTCGAATCCATCGTCCACCTGATGCCGCTCGTGCTCCCGATCGTGGGTGGCGTGCTGATGCTGCTGCTGGCATCCATCGCCGTCTACATGGCCTGATACCGGCCCGGCCGGGCGCCTTTGCGCAGTCCGGCCTCGCCCTCCCGCATGCGATACCGGGCTCCGGAAGAAAACGTTTTCTCCAACGGTCTTTGCGCACCACTGCGCCCAGGTCCGTTCGAAAAGACGATTTTCAAAGACCAGGAGATTTCCGATGAACGCACCCGTGATGAATGGCCTGACCATTCAAGCACCCCAATATGTCAAGAACGCGAAGCTGATCGCCTGGGTGGCCGACATGGCCGCGCTGTGCAAGCCCGAGCGCATCCACTGGTGCGACGGCACGACTGAAGAGTACGACCGCCTCTGCCAGCAACTGGTGGACGCCGGCACCTTCAAGAAGCTCAACCCGGCCAAGCGGCCCAATTCCTACCTCGCGTCGTCCGACCCGAGCGACGTGGCCCGTGTCGAGGACCGCACCTACATCTGCTCCGAGAAGAAGGAAAACGCCGGTCCCACCAACAACTGGATGGCCCCGGCCGAGATGCGCAACACGCTGCACCCGCTGTTCGACGGCTGCATGAAGGGCCGCACGATGTACGTGGTGCCCTTCAGCATGGGCCCGCTGGGCTCGCCGATCGCCCACATCGGCATCGAACTCTCCGACAGCCCCTACGTGGCCGTCAACATGAAGATCATGACCCGCATGGGCAAGGCCGTTTACGACGTGCTCGGCGTCAACGGCGACTTCGTGCCCTGCGTCCACACCGTCGGCGCGCCGCTGGCAGCCGGCGAGAAGGACGTGGCCTGGCCCTGCAACAAGACCAAGTACATCGTCCACTACCCCGAGACGCGCGAGATCTGGAGCTACGGTTCCGGCTACGGCGGCAATGCGCTGCTGGGCAAGAAGTGCTTCGCGCTGCGCATCGCTTCCAACATGGGCCGTGACGAGGGCTGGCTGGCCGAGCACATGCTGATCCTCGGCGTGACCAATCCCGAAGGCAAGAAGTACCACGTCGCTGCCGCCTTCCCCAGCGCTTGCGGCAAGACCAACTTCGCGATGCTGATCCCGCCGGCCGGCCTGGACGGCTGGAAGGTCACGACCATCGGCGACGACATCGCCTGGATCAAGCCCCAGCCCGACGGCCGCCTGCGCGCCATCAATCCCGAGGCCGGCTACTTCGGCGTGGCACCGGGCACCAACGTGCTGACCAATCCCAACTGCATGGCCAGCGTCGAGCGCGACACCATCTTCACGAACGTCGCGCTCACCGACGACGGCGACGTGTGGTGGGAAGGCATGGGCGATGCGCCCGCGCATGCCATCGACTGGCAGGGCAAGGACTGGACGCCCGCCATCGCCAAGGAAACCGGCGCCAAGGCCGCGCATCCGAACGCTCGCTTCACCGTCGCGGCCACCAACAACCCCGCCCTCGACGAAGCCTGGGACGACCCGAAGGGCGTCGCCATCGACGCTTTCATCTTCGGCGGCCGCCGCTCCACCACCGTGCCCCTGGTCACCGAAGCCCGCAGCTGGGTCGAAGGCGTGTACATGGCCGCGACGATGGGCAGCGAAACCACCGCCGCCGCCACCGGCCAGGCCGGCGTGGTGCGCCGCGACCCGTTCGCGATGCTGCCCTTCATGGGCTACAACATGAGCGACTACTTCCAGCACTGGCTCGACCTCGGCAAGAAGCTCGACGCATCCGGCGCCACGCTGCCGAAGATCTACACCACCAACTGGTTCCGCAAGGGCGCCGACGGCAAGTTCGTCTGGCCCGGCTACGGCGAGAACATGCGCGTGCTGAAGTGGATGATCGAGCGCATCGAGCAGAAGGCCGACGGCCAGGAACACGTGTTCGGCGTGAGCCCGCGCTACCAGGACCTGAGCTGGACGGGCCTGGACTTCAGCGCCGAGCAGTTCAATACCGTGACCAGCATCGACAAGTCGGCCTGGCGCGACGAACTGAAGCTGCATGAGGAACTGTTCGCGCAACTCGCGCACCATCTGCCGAAGGAGCTGCCGGCCACGAAGGCAGCCATCGAAGAGCGCCTCGAAGCCTAGATGGTATGAATTTTTCTGCTGCGGACGCCGATCTCGGGCCTGTGCTGCTCGCCGTACGAGAGTACGGCTGCGCTGCTCGACCCGACCTCCGCGCCCTCGCTGCGAAATCTTCACCCCTCTCAGCGCCGCGCTGTCCGTCGCAAACTCTCCAGGCATGAAAAAACCGCCCGAGGGCGGTTTTTTCATGGTGACAGCAGCTTGATCAGTGGAAGTGGCCGGACTGCACGCGGGCCAGGGCCGTGTACAGGGAAGGCGTTTCGTGCAGGCCAGCCATGCGGGTCAGCAGGTTCGGGGTTGCGGCGGCGACTTCGGTCACTTCGGTCACTTCGCTTTCGGCCTTGCTGCGCTCGATGGCCAAGCGCAGTTCTTGCATGATGCGCGGGTCGCGTTGGGCGCTTGCCAGGAACAGTGCGTCTGCGCGGGCGTTGGCACGGCGTTCCGCTCCGGCGGCGAGGACCTTGCCGATGCGCTTCGCACCGGCCAGCAACACGTCTGCGTAGAGGGCGGTGCCGGCGAACAGGGCGGCGCAGAACACGGCCCATGCGGCCAGCAGGCTGCCTTCGTCCCAGTTCGTCACCAAGGCTTCCGCCACCACCAGCGCCGAGGAAAGGGCCGCCACCAGCAGAAAGGCGATCACGTGGCGAGCGCCAGCGCGCTTGCCGTTCACGATGTCGAACAGCACCTCTGCGCGTTCGACGCCAGGGTGGATCGTGGGATGGTTTGCGTTGACGAAGCTGGTCATGATGGTCCTCTCAGAATTGCGTTTGGCGTGAGCCGATGCCTGAATATTAGGGGTTTCCCTAGTGCTTCGCCACTTTATATTCCTGATGTTTATCATTCACTGAAATGATGAATGTCAACTTTCGCACACTGGACCTGAACCTCCTGCGCGTCTTCGACGAGGTAATGGCCGAGCGCAACCTGACGCGCGCCGCCCGCAACCTTTCCCTGACGCAGCCCGCGGTCAGCAATGCCTTGCGCCGCCTGCGCGACCTGCTGGGCGACGAGTTGGTGCGCCGTTCGGGCGCCGGCGTCGAGCCGACGCCCCGCGCGCTGGCGCTGTGGCCCACCGTGCGCGATGCGCTGCGGCACCTCCAGCATGTGCTGGCGCCCGGCGACTTCACACCCGCCACCGCCGACACCGCCTTCGTCCTGGCCATGGCCGACGCCACCGCCGCGGAACTGGTGCCCGGCCTGGTACAGATCATCGAGCGCGAGGCGCCGGCCGTCTCATTGCGCGTGGTCCCGCTCACCACGCGCGATCCGCGCGCGCTGCTGGAGAGCGAAGGCGCCGACATGGCAGTCGGCTACTTTCCGGCGGTGCTGGCTGCGCTGACGGCGCGCGGCCAGTCCGGCGTGGCGGTGCCTTTCGAGACGCAGCGGCTTTACGTCGGGCAGTACGTCTGCGTGATGCGGCGCGGACATCCGCTGGCGGACAAGCCGCTCACGCTGGACGACTACTGCGCCGCGCGGCACCTGCTGGTCAGTTTCTCGGGGCGGCCCTACGGCTTCATCGAGCAGACGCTGGGCGCCCTCGGCCGCGAGCGGCATATCACCGTCACGGTGAACCAGTTCTACACGGCCGGGCGCGTTGTCGCCAGCTCGGACCTGCTGGCCGTGATGCCGCGCCACTTCGTCAAGGTGACCGGCATCGCCGACCAATTCGAATTGCGCGACCTGCCCTTCGACCAGCCCCTGGTGCATGTGGACGCGCTCTGGCACCGGCGCACCCAATATGGCCAGGCGCACGCCTGGTTGCGCGATGCACTGGCGCGCGCGGCGGAGGTGGCGTTCGCGAAGTCCCCCGACGAGGTCGCGTTGCCGGCGAAGATACGGCCATGAAGCTTCAACTCCTGTCCGACCTGCACCTGGAATCGCACCCGCGCTTCGAAGCAGAAGCCGCGCCGGGCGCCGACCTGCTGGTGCTGGCCGGCGACATCGGCTCCTACCAGAACGGCTCGCGCCTGACCGAGCCGGATTTCGGGTTGGGTCGCTTTTCGCCGCGCCAGGGCTGGCCGGCGCCCGTCATCTACGTGCCGGGCAACCACGAGTACGACGGCGACGACTTCGACGCCGTGCACGCGCGCCTGCGCGCCACTTGCGACGCACTCGACATCCACTGGCTGGAGCGCGAGACGCTCGTGATCGATGGCATCCGATTCGTCGGCACCACGCTGTGGAGCGACTTCGATGCGCTGGCCGACCCGGCGGGCGGCATGACCGACTTGCTGAAGGCCCGCGGCAAGGCGATGCGCGCGGCCGACTTCTACCTGGAAAAGGCAGCAACGGTTCGCGACGGCAAGCCGTTCATGTCGGCGGAGTTGAGAGAGCAGGCGCTGCTGTGCCAGGACTGGTTGCGCGATGAACTGGCCCGGCCCTTCGAGGGAACGACGGTGGCGATCACGCATTTCGCGCCGACGCTGGCCAGCGCCGATCCACGCTACGGGCTGTCGCCGGGCACCGCCGGCTTCTGCAATTCGCTGGACGAGCTGCTGCCGCTGGCCAAGGTATGGCTCCACGGCCACCTGCATTGCGCCTTCGACTATGTGAAGGACGGCTGCCGGGTGGTGGCCAATCCCCTGGGCTACCGGAGCAAGGGGGAGCAGGAGGCGTTCCAGCCGACGCTGCTGATCGAGGTGTGAGGCTGGTGCGAAGGACACCGGGAGCGCTCTCAGGCGACGTCCCGCGGCTCTCGTCTTTAGAGCAAGTGCTCCAACTATCGCCCCGTTCTAGCTTTTGCCGACTAGCCCTTCAGCGAGAAGATACGTTCATACCAACTTAATTCCTCAAGGAAAAGATCATGTCGAACCCATCCCTCGCTACCGTTGCCACCCACGTCGTCGACCAGTACAGCGTTGCCGGCAAGACCCTGAACCAGGCCTACCGCGCCACCGTCGAGCGCGTGCTCGGCAACGCCAAGGCTCGTTTCGTCACGGCCCTGGAAGCGCGTTCGATCCCCATGGTCAACGACAAGGTCAAGTCGCAACTCGTGAACGCGCAAGACGTGCTGGCCGGCTTCATGCTCAAGGGCGTGCAAACCGCCTACGACCGCGCTGACCAAGCCATCGACGCGATCGCCACCCGCACCAACAGCGGCATCCAGTCGGTCGACAGCACGGTCACCCGCGTCGAATCCGCTTTCAAGATCGCCAACCTCGACGCAGTGCGCGCCCTGGCCGCTCCCGCCGCTTCGCTGGCATCGCAAATCGCCGACAAGGCCGTCGAAGGCGCCAAGGCCGTTGAAGCCCGCATCGGTGCCGTCGCCGAAGAAATGACCGAAGTCGCCGTCGCCGCCAAGCCGGCACGTCGCGCTGTTCGCAAGGCTTAATCCGCCTTCAGCGCACACTTTCGGCAGCAGCTACCCGTCCAGGTAGCGCCGCCGTATGAATCGGCCGGGGGATCGTGTTGCACGATCCACCCGGCCTTTTTTCGTCTGTCCCGGCCCGATGCGCGCCTGGAGGGCCGCCAGTGCGCCCCCCTATGATCGACCGGCATCTTTCAGCAAGGGACAAACGCATGCTCAACGGGCTGTGGCTCGGATTCTTTCTCGTCGCGGCCGTGGCATCGTTGGGCCGCTGGCTGCTCGGCGGCGATGCAACCGTGTTCGCGACCGTGGTGGAGAGCCTGTTCGCGATGGCGAGGCTGGCGGTCGAGGTGATGGTGCTGCTGTTCGGCACGCTGACGCTGTGGCTCGGCCTGCTGCGCATCGCCGAGGCGGCCGGGCTGGTCGGCTGGCTGGCGCGCCTGCTCGGGCCCTTGTTCCGGCGCCTTATGCCCGAGGTGCCCGCGGGCCATCCTGCGCTGGGCCTGATCACGATGAATTTCGCGGCCAATGCGCTGGGGCTGGACAACGCGGCCACGCCGATCGGGTTGAAGGCGATGCGCGAATTGCAGTCCCTGAACCCGAGCGCCACCGCTGCCAGCAATGCGCAGATCCTGTTCCTGGTGCTGAACGCCTCCTCGCTCACATTGCTGCCGGTGACGGTCTTCATGTACCGCGCGCAACAGGGCGCGAGCGACCCGACGCTGGTGTTCCTGCCGATCCTGCTGGCCACGAGCGCGTCGACGCTGGTGGGATTGCTCTCGGTGGCGCTGGTGCAGCGGCTGCGCTTGTGGGATCCGGTGGTGCTGGCATACCTGCTGCCCGGCGCGCTGGTGCTGGGCGGCTTCATGGCGTTGCTGGGAACGCTGTCGTCGGCGGCCCTGGCTGCCTTGTCCTCGCTGCTCGGCAACCTGAGCCTGTTCGGCATCGTGATCGTGTTCCTGCTGGCCGGCGCGTTGCGGCGGGTGAAGGTCTACGAGCAGTTCATCGAGGGGGCGAAGGAAGGCTTCGACGTGGCGAAGAACCTGCTGCCCTACCTGGTCGCGATGCTGTGCGCCGTGGGCGTGCTGCGCGCGTCGGGCGCGCTCGACTTCGCGCTCGACGGCATTCGGTGGGTGGTGACGCAAGGCGGATGGGACACGCGCTTCGTCGACGCGCTGCCGACCGCGCTGGTCAAGCCGTTCTCCGGCAGCGCCGCCCGGGCGATGCTGATCGAGACGATGAAGAGCCAGGGTGTCGACAGCTTTCCGGCGCTGGCCGCCGCCGTGATCCAGGGCAGCACGGAGACGACCTTCTATGTGCTGGCGGTGTATTTCGGCGCAGTGGGCATCCAGCGGGCACGGCATGCGGTGGCTTGCGCACTGGCGGCTGAGCTGGCAGGGGTGGTGGCGGCGATCGCGGTTTGCTATTGGTTCTTCGGGTGACCCGATGGGGCGGCAGCTCGCCCGCTTGGCCAAGTCATCGGGAAGCCGTAGCCAGAAGGTGCCGATTGCGGCGTCAGGGCGCCCGCGACAGCCTTCCACGGCGGCAATGGCGATGATCGGCCAGAATGCAACTCCCCTTGCCTCCCGCCTCTTTCGTGACCGCTCCTGCCCAGGCGCAAGCGCCCACCTTCTCGCCCGACGAATTCCGCGATGCGCTCGGCATGTTTGCCACGGGCGTCACGATCGTCACGGCGCGCGCGGCCGACGGCACGTTGGTGGGACTCACGGCCAATTCGTTCAACTCGGTGTCTCTCACGCCGCCGCTGGTGCTCTGGAGCCTGGCGCGCTCGTCGGGGTCGATGCCGGCGCTGGACACGGGCTCGCACTACGCCATCAACATCCTGGCCGCGACCCAGAAGGAACTGGCCGAGCGCTTCGCGCAGAAGCGCCAGGACCGCTGGGTCGACGTGGCATTCACCGAAGGCGTGGGCGGCGCGCCTCTGCTGGACGGTGCGGTGGCGACCTTCGAGTGCTTCAACCGCAGCCGGTACGACGAGGGCGACCACGTGATCTTCGTCGGCGAGGTGGAGCACTGCACCATGCGCGCAGGCGCGTCACCGCTGTTGTTCCATGGCGGACGGTTCTATACCGAGCATCCGCTGTAGGGGTCGATCCACGCCGACCCGGCAGACCTACTGGAAGACCGGCCTGAAGAAGCTGCGCTCGTAGCTGAGGATGCAGCGCGTGTCTTCCGCATACCTGAACGCCGCCTGGCACTCCGCATCCGCGAAGGACAGCGCGCGGTATTCCTCGTATGCCGCGAGGCTGGGAAACGTGAACATCGCCAGCGCGATGTTGTTGGCACCTTCGGAGGGCAGGAAATAGCCGTGGTGATGGCCGCCGAACCTCTGGACGAGCGGTATCCACAGCTTTCCGTAGTGTTCGAATTCCTTGAGCTTGAACGGATCGATGACGTAGCGCAGGTAGCAGGTGACCATGGTGGTTCTTCAAGCCTTCTTGTAGGTCGCATCGAAGCGCGACTGCAGGTACGCCTGCGCGGTGATCGCCTCGTAGCGCGGGGCCTGGCCGGCCGGCACGCATGACGGGATCGCGCTCACCAGCGCGTCGGGGTTCGGATCGAGGAACAGCGCGATCGAGTAGCGCTCGCGCGTCGGCCGCAGCACGCGGTGCGGCGTCGACACGTACACGTCGTTGGTCCATCGCATGAGGCAGTCGCCGATGTTGCAGAGGAAGGCGCCCGCCGGCAACGCGGGCGCGTCGATCCAGTCGCCGTTGCGCGGGCGCACCTGCAGGCCCGCGACGCCGTCGGTGGCGAGCAATGTCACGTTGCCGTAGTCGGTGTGGGCGCCGGCACCAATGCCGTCTGCATTCGTGCCCGCGGCCGGTGCCGGGTAGTGCAGGAAGCGCAGCGTGGCCATGGGCCGGTCGATCTTGTCGTCGAAGTAAAGGGGCGCCAGGCCGAGGTCGGTGGCAAAGGCCGCATGCAGCATGCGGGCCGCTGCCATGCCGGCATCGAAATACGCCTGCACGCGCGGGCGCCAGCCGTCGATGGGTGGCCAGGCATTGGGCGGGCGCGCCTGCTCGTCGGTCCAGATGAAGTTGAGGGCTTCCTTCTGGTCGGCACCTCTTTTCTCGTCGAGCGCCTCGGCGCCGAAGTCGACGTAGCCGCGGTTGTGGCCCAGCTTGCCGATGGCGATCGATTGCTTGGTCACCGCGTCGAGCGCGAAGAACTCGCGGCTTGCGGCAAAGGCGTCGGCGAGCAGTTCGGGCGCAACGCCGTGGCCGGTGATGGCGAAGAAGCCGACGTCGCGGCAGGCGGCGCCGACTTCCGCGGCGACGCGCGCGTGCTGAGACGTATCACGGGTTGCCAATGGGGAAATGTCGATGATGGGAATGGCCGTATGCATGCGTCGAGTTTGCCCCAGCGGCCTTGGCCCTGCGCGGCTACCATCGACGCATGACCCGTTGCCGCATCGGCGCTTGCCGGCTCGCGTTTTCGATGGCGTGGCTGGCGGCAGGAACCGTTGGCGCGGCGCCGGCCACGAGCGACCCCCACGTGGAGCGGCGCAACTGGTTCGACGACCCCTTCTTCCAGGTCGCATCCGGCCTGCCCGGTTGTCCTGTGCCGCTGGGGCCGTTCTATACCGAGGCCGAGCGGCGCACGCAGATGCACAGCCGGCTGGAGCGCGGCACCAGTTGCTGGCTCGAGCACCGCTGCGAGGACAGCAACGCCTACCGGTACGACAAGGACATCGCGCCGCGTGTGCGCGATGCATTGGCGACGGTGCAGGGCGTGAGGCGCGCCAGCGTGTGGGTGACAGTGCAGCGCCGTTGGGTGTACCTGCAAGGCTGCGTGCCGACGCGTGACCTGGCGCTGCGCCTGGAGCGCGCGGCACGGGGCGCGAAGGACGTGGAGACCGTGGTGCCGGACCTGATGGTCGGCACGCGGGGCCGGGCGCCGTATCCGGTGAATGAAGACGAAGACAAAGTGAACGCACGGAAAAAATGATCGAACGCAAGACCCATCTCGACACCCGCGCCATCAGCCTGCTCGTTGCATGCTGCGCCTTCTGGGGGCTGCAGCAGATCCTCATCAAGACCACCGTGGTGGAAGTGCCGCCGCTGTGGCAGGCCTCGATCCGCATGGCGGGTGCGGTCGTGCTGCTGTGGCTCTGGTGCGTTGCGCGCGGCGTGCCGCTGTTCGACCGCGACGGCACGCTGCCCGGTGGACTGCTGGCGGGCCTGCTGTTCGCGGGCGAGTTCTGCTGCATCTACCTCGGGCTGCAGGACACCACGGCCTCGCGGCTGACGGTGTTCCTCTACACCTCACCGTTCTGGGTGGCGGTGTTCCTGCCGCGCTGGGCGCCGTCGGAGCAGTTGCGTGGCTGGCAATGGGTGGGGCTGGCGCTGGCCTTCGGCGGCGTGGTGCTGGCTTTCAGCGAAAGCTTCGGCCACAGCAGCCCCAGGCAGTTGCGTGGCGACCTGCTGGCGCTCGCGTCCGGCATGCTGTGGGGCCTGACCACGCTGTCCATCCGTGCGACAAAGCTGGCGACGGCCAGCGCCGAGAAGACGCTGTTCTACCAGGTGGCGGTGACGGCAGCCGTGTCGCCCTTCCTGTCGCTGGCGCTGGGAGAGACCTGGGGCTTGTCGTACTCGCCGATGGCCTGGGGCTCCATCGCGGTGCAGACCGTGATCGGCGCGTTTGCCAGCTACCTGACGTGGATGTGGCTGCTGCGGCACTACCCGGCGACGCAGATGTCGTCCTTCACCTTTCTGACGCCGCTGTTCGCGCTGGCCTTCGGCGTGATGCTGCTGGGCGAGCCGCTGACGCTGCGGCTGGTGCTGGCGCTGGCGGGCGTGGGCCTGGGCATCGTGATGGTGAACCGGCGCAAGGCGCCTGCCGTGGGCGCAAAAAAAGCCGCCTCGAAGGCGGCTTGATCCGGCGCCTGGAACGCCGCGGTGTGCCGGGAGGGGCGGAGGAGGCTTAGCCGCCCTTCTTGGCGCGCTTGCCGGGGTTCTTCTTGCTGCGCGTGGCGGTGCCGCGCTCGAGGCTGCGCTTCTGGCCGACGCCCGACTTGGTGAGGGTGTAGCCCGGTGCGGGGGTGGGCTTGGGCGAGGCTTTGCGCTCGGCTTCGGTTCTGAACGTGGTAGGCATGGTGGGCTCCGGTAAAAAAATGTCCGGGCAACATTAGGCCACAGCGGGAAAACCCACCCGCGGGCGCCGGCCGTTCGCTGGCGCCGCGGGGCCGAGCGCGAACCGCAGCCACAGCGATGCCGGGGATTCGCAACGCCGCGGATTGACCGAGCCGAGCATGCGCGGTCCGCCAAGGACTTGTCCGGAGCCTCCTTACGGGTTTTGCTGGAGCCAGCGCGCCACCGCGATCGACGTGCGGTCTTCCAGCAGCGGCCCGATGATCTGCGCGCCGATGGGCAGGCCGCCCGCGCCCTTGCCCACCGGCGCGACCGTCGCGGGCAACCCCGCCAGGGTGGCGGCGCCGGCCCAGGCCAGTTGCTCGTGGTAGAGCGTCGCCTGGCCGTCGACGTCCAGCATGGTCGTGCGCCAGTCGATCGGGCCCTCGATGTGCGGGAAGGCCGCGGTGCCGAAGGGCGGGCACAGCACGATGTCGAAGGTGGCGAAGAGCTTGCGCCAGGTCGCACGCAGCTGCGCACGGCGGTCGAGCATCGTGAGCCATTCATGGGCCGGGACGGAGGGCGGCGCGTCGGGAGCCCCGCGTGTGACGATGGTCTTGAGCATGGCCGCGTAGAGCTTGTGCAGCGCTTCGAGGTCGGGCAGCAGCTCGCTGCCGTGGCTGACTTGCGCGCCGGCACGCGCGAGTCGTTGGGCTGTCTGCTCGACCGCCGTCTGCACCTCGGCCGAGGCACGGGCGCAAGGATGCGTCGTCATCACGAGCACGCGCAGGCCATTCGGCTGCACGTGGCGCGCGGGTGGCAGCGACAGGCGCCATGCGGCGGCGTCGTCCACGTCGGGGCCGGCAAGCACGTCCAGCGCCAGCTCGATGTCGTCGGCACTGCGCGCCAGCGGTCCGATCACGGCAATGACGTCGGCCGCGCCGCTCGGCGCGCCGGGGAAATCATGGCCGCGCGACGGCAGCAGGCCCGCGCTGGGCTTGTGCCCGTAAAGACCGCAGAAGTGCGCGGGCACGCGGATCGAACCGCCGATGTCGGAGCCCAGTTCCAGCGGCACCATGCCCGAGGCCACCGCCGCAGCGCCGCCGCCGGAGGAGCCGCCCGGCGAGCGGGTCGTGTCGAGCGGGTTCAGCGTGCGGCCATACACCGGGTTCGCGCTCTGCCACTCGCCCAGCGCCAGGGCGACGTTGGTCTTGCCGAGGATCACCGCGCCGGCCGCCTTGAGGCGCGACACGGCCACGGCGTCCTGCTTGACGGGAATGTTCCTTGCAAATTCGAAGCCCCAGGTGGTGGGCAGGCCGGCGACGTTGAAGGATTCCTTCACCGTCATCGGCACGCCCAGCAGCGCGCCCCGCTCGCCGCGGGCCAGTGCCGCGTCGGCGGCGCGGGCCTGTTCTCGGGCGCGGTCGAAGTCGCGCACGACGACGGCGTTGATGTCGCCGTCGCGCTGTTCGATGCGCGCGATGGCGGCGTCGCAGAGTTCAAGGGCGCCGACCTGGCGCGCGGCCAGGGCTTCGACGAGTTGGGTGGCGGTGGCCGTGGCGAAGTCGGTGGAGTTCATGGACTGCATTGTTGACGCAGGTTCGCGCCTTCGCCTGATCGAACTTGCTCAGTTCAGCGCTCGAATACAGGGGCAATACATGAAGCCAAGGTGAGCTGAGGAATGTCTGTTCGTGGGCACCCGCGGAACCGGCTTTGTCGGGCCGCTGGGTGCGCCCCTCGGAGGGGGAGCGCCGAAGGCGCATTCGGGGGTGGGCTCATTTCATGCGGCAGGCACGGAGCGGAAGCCGACCGCCAGCCGGTTCCACGCATTGATGGCGCTGATGGTCAGCGTGAGGTCGACGCGCTCGCGTTCGTTGAACTCGGCGCACAGCGCTTCGTAGTCGGCGTCGGGTGCGTGCGTGTCGGCGACGCGCGTGAGCGCTTCGGTCCAGGCCAGCGCCGCGCTTGCGGGCGTCGGTGGAATGCATGTCGACGCAGTAGGCGCAGCCGTTGATCTGCGAGGCGCGCAGCTTGACCAGTTCCGACAGCAGCGGCTCGAGGCCCAGCTTGCTGACGGCAGCCGACAGCGCGAGCATGGCCTTGGTGGCTTCGGGCGAGGCTTTGTAGAAATCGAGGCGGGGTTCCATGACGGTGGTGTCCTTTGGTCGTTGAGGGTTCGAGTCGAGGGGGCAAAGCCACATCGCCTTGATGGGGAGAATTGTCGAAGCGCAAGCGCCCCCGCGAGGAGGCCAATGCCACCCGAATCGAGGAGTCCACGCTTGGAACTGCATGTCGTCATCGAAGGCCGCAAGGACCTCTCCGGCCAGCTCCATGCCCAGCTCAAGGAGGCGATCCGCACCGGTCGCCTGGCGGCAGGCGAGCAGTTGCCGCCGACGCGCCTGCTGGCCGCGCAACTGGCCGTGTCGCGCAAGACCGTGGCCGAGGCCTACGCCCGGCTCACGTTCGAGCAGTTGCTGGTCGCGCGCACCGGCATCGGCACCTTCGTCAACGCCGGCATGGCGACGCGGCCCGCGCCGCAGCGCACCGAGGACCTGGCCGGCGCGGCCGTGGTCGAACAGTGGGGTCGCATGGCCACGCCCTTGCGCCACATGATCCAGGAGGCGCATGCGCGCTTCGAGTTCATTGGCGGCGCGCCCTCGGCCGCGCTGTTCCCCACCGACGACTGGCGCCGCTGCATGCTGCACGGCCTGCGCGAGAGCGCGCGGTCGCGCGGCTTCTACTGACCGGCGGAAGGCCTGCCGTCCCTGCGGCAGGCGATCGCGCGGCACATCGCGTTCTCGCGCGGCGTGCAATGCGCGGCCGACGACGTGAATTGCGCCTGGGCTACCTGATCGCGCCGCCCTCGATCCGCGATGCGGTCGCCACGGCCAAGCACCTGCGCGATTCGCACACGCCGCCGGTGCAGCAATGGGCGCTGGCCAGGTTCATCGACGAGGGCCTGCTGGGCAGGCACATCCGGCGCTGCCATGCGGCCTATGCGCTGCGGCGCGAGAAGCTCGTCGCGCGCTTCGAGGGCGACCTTGCGCCGTGGTTCAGCGCGGTGGCGCGCGCGGCGGGCTTTCACATGGCGGCGATGTGCACGCGGCCGGTCGACACGGCCCTGCTGGTGACGCTGGCGCGCCGCGTCGACGTCGGGCTCTACCCGATCGCGCCCTTCTTCCATTTCACGCCGCCGCAGGACGGGCCGATGATGGGCTTCGGCGGCATCGACACGCTCGACATCGACCCGGCGCTCGACCGCGTGCGGGACATACTCGCGCAGATCGCATGAACCCCCACGGCAATCCTCCATGAACCACCGCGCCGACTTCCAGGCCGTGCTCGACGAGATCGACGCGAAGATCCGCCCGATGCTGGGCCACGGCGGCAAGGTCGCCAGCTACATCCCCGCGCTCGCACGCGTGCCGGCCGGGCGCTTCGGCATCGCGCTGCGCACCTGCGAGGGCGTCGAGGCCTGCGCCGGCGATGCGGCCGAGCCCTTCTCGATCCAGAGCGTGTCGAAGCTGTTCACGCTCACGCTCGCGATGCAGCACCTGGGCGAGCGCCTGTGGGAGCGCATCGGCCGCGAGCCTTCGGGCAATCCGTTCAACTCGCTGGTGCAACTGGAGAGCGAACAGGGCAAGCCGCGCAACCCGTTCATCAATGCGGGCGCGATTGCCGTGGCGGACCGGCTGCTGGGCCTGGGTTGCACCCAGGCCGACATCCTCGCGCTGATGTCGAACCTGGCCGGCGAGGCGATCGCCTTCGACGAAGAGGTGGCCGCGTCGGAGGCCGAGACGGGCTATCGCAACATCGCGCTGGCCAACTTCATGAAGAGCTTCGGCAAGCTCGACAACGACGTCGACCCGGTGCTCGACATGTACTTCCACCAGTGTTCGATCCGCATGTCGTGCATGCAGCTGGCGCGCGCCGCGGCCTTCCTGTGCCGCGACGGCGCGCATCCCATCGCCGGCCAGCCGGCCGTGACCACCGAGCGCCAGACCCGGCGCATCAACGCGCTGATGCTGACCTGCGGCACCTATGACGCAGCGGGCGACGTGGCCTTCTCGATCGGCCTGCCCTGCAAGAGCGGCGTGGGCGGCGGCATCGTCGCGGTGGTGCCGGACCGGCTCACGCTGGCCGTGTGGTCGCCCGCGCTGGATGCCACGGGCAACTCGCTGCTGGGCATGAAGGCGCTGGAGCTTTTTGTCGGGAAGACCGGGTTGTCGGTGTTCTGAGCCATCAGGGGCCTACCAGCCTTCCGAACCCGGCTCGCCCTTGAACGGCCCGACCAGGTCCGGCGTGATCCAGCCCGCATAGAACCGGCCGGGCTGCGGCTGGACGCGCAAGCCGTCGACGCGGCAATCGAGTCGCTGCGGATAGAACGCCACATGGCCTCGCAAGGCTTCATACCCCGGCAGCGGCACCGGGTAGAACCATGCGACGGCATCGAGCCGCCCCTCGGGCGTGACGACCGATGCATAGCGCGCCTCGCCCTTCCATTCGCAATGCGAGGCCCCGGCCGCGGGCTGCAACAGCGCCATCCGCACGTCGGCTTGCGGCAGGTACCAAGTCGGCGGGCTCGCGGTCTCGCACACGCGCAAGGAATGGGAAGTGCGGGCGATCTCCGTGTCGCCGAGCAGGACCATCACTTCCCGCGCGTCGGCGTCGATGCGCGGCGGGCGCGGGAAATCCCACACCGATTGCTGGCCCGGCTGCGGCGCGACGGCAAACGCGGGCCGCCCGTCGCCCACGTAGCGCCAGAGCGAGCGCGCCCACGCGCGCCGTTCGTCGTCGGATGCCCCCGTCATCGCGCACCGCCGAATGCCCGGTTCAGCGACGAGCGCACGACCATGCGATGGAAAGGCGCGATCAAGCGGATGTAGTTGCGGCCCAGCAGGTTGTGGCAATGCACCACCGTCACCAACACCATCTCGTGGCCACCGGCGGCGGCGGGTCGTCTCAGCACCGACACCCGGAAGTCGAGATGCCGGTCGTCCTCGCCGAGCACCACTTCGTCCCCGTGCGTCTCGTAGATGCGGAAGAAGCCGACGCGGGGCGTGCGCGTCGTGTCGGCACGCAGGGCATCGGCGGTCTTCAGGCCGAACAACTTGACCACGCCATCGCGCACGTCCATGAGCCGCTCGACCCACGGCGCCTGCTTCTCCAGGGTCATCCTGGCGAGCGACAGCGCGTCGTGCGGGGGGTCGCCGGGCGGCAAGTCGATGGCGAAGGCATCGGCCAGGAAGGCGCCGGCGTAGAGCGGCGCCACGCGGGCTTCCTTCGGCAGCGCACTGACATGGGCACGGAGCGAGGTCGAACGCATCGGCGGCGCTTCAGTCGCCGTGCGTGCGCACGACCATGTCCAGTTCCACCGACGCATTCTTCGGCAGGCTGTAGACGCCGACCGAAGTGCGCGTGTGCACGCCGGCCTCGCCGAACACACGGTACAGAAGGTCCGACGCGGCGTCGGCCACCTCGCTTTGCTGCGCGAAGTCGGGCGTGGTCTGCATGTAGACAGTCAGGCGCAGGATCTTGTCGACCGCATCGAGCGAGCCGAGCGTCTGGCGCAGGATGGCCAGCGCGCGCAGCGTGCAGACCTGCGCGGCTTCGCGCGCCTGGTCCAGCGAGGTTTCCGCGCCGATGCGTCCCGTGACGACCACCGCGCTGCCGACACGCGGCACCTGCCCGCTGAGCCAGACGTTGCGGCCATCCCGCACGGCCGAGGCATAGTGGCCGCCGATGCGGATCTCGCCCTCGAAGCTGTGGCCCAGCTCGGCGGCGATCTGGTCGGCGATGGCGTTGCGCGTGGTCATCATGGCTTCAATGGGCTTGCAACACGGGAAAGCCGTGCAGCATAGGCCATGACCCGGCGCCGCAGGGCTTGCCACACGGCGAAGGCCGCCGGCGCGGGCCGATGGCTGCGGATCACTGCCGCGCCACCGCATGCCGCCAGTTCGATCCAGCCGCCGCGCTCCAGCCGATGGAACTCGCCGTGCGTCAGCGTGACGCCGCGCGACAGCATGGTTTCGCCGAGCCAGTGCAGCGGCTCGCGCACCACGACGCGGCCGCTGTCGACCTCCAGCGTGGTGAGGCGGTCGAGCGGGATGTGCAGCGCTTCGCCGCGCTGCAGGCGGGTGGTGGTGGTGAGGCAGTGGGTCATCGAAAGCTCCTTGAACGAGGCCTTCATGGTCACGTTTTCGATGCGCGGAAAACAGGCACAGCCTTCCCTGTTGCCACCGGAACAGTGGCGCCGGCACCGCATCTGTTATGGTCGTTTTCGCGCCAACTGCATCTGTTTCATCCGGCGTGGATTGGCCACGATCACGCCATGCCCACGTCATCGAACATGCCGCAAACGCCTGCGCCATCGACTGCGCCCCCGCTGTACCGCCGCCTGGCCACGCACTACCGCGGCGCGATCGAGGCCGGCTCGCTGGCGCCCGGCGAACGCATGCCTTCGCTGCGCCACCTGATGCGCCTGCACGACATCAGCCTGTCGACCGCGCTGCAACTGTGCCGCACGCTGGAGTCCGATGGCTGGGCCGAGGCGCGCGACCGCTCCGGCTACTTCGTGCGCAAGCCGCAGCGCCTGCGCATGACGCCGATGGACGAGCCGCCGGCCGGCCAGCCGCCAGACCCGGCGCAGTTCGTCGGCATCCATGCACGCGTGTCGAACTTCGTCACGCAGCGGCGTGCCGCCGAGGTCAAGGTCAACTTCTCGGTCGCCCGCGCCGCGCCCCACCTGTACCCGGCCGAAGCCCTGCGGGCCGGCATGACGCGCGCCCTGCGGCACCGGCCCGAACTCCTGACCGGCGCACCGCCGCTGCAGGGCGATCCGCAGTTCCGCTCGGTGCTCGCCAAGCGGGCGATGGGCGCGGGCATGACGCTGTCGCCGGAGGAGGTGCTGGTCACCAACGGCTGCATCGAGGCGCTGAACCTCGCGCTGCGCGCGGTGGCCAATCCGGGCGACACCATCGCGGTGGAGTCGCCCACCTTCTATGGCCTGCTGCAGGTGCTGGAAAGCCTGGGCCTGCGCGCGCTGGAGATTCCGGCGAGCCCGCAATCGGGCCTCTCCGTCGAGGCGCTCGAACTCGCGCTGCAGGCCTACGACGGCATCAAGGCGGTGGTCGTGATACCGCACCTGCAGAACCCGCTCGGCAGCGTGATGCCCGATGCGCACAAGGAGCGGCTGGTGCGGCTGTGCGAGTCGCAGGGCATCGCGCTGATCGAGGACGACACCTACAGCGAACTGCTCGATGTCGACAGCGCCCCGCGCGCGATCAAGTCATGGGACCGCACCGGCAACGTGATCCATTGCGCATCGCTGCACAAGATCCTCGCGCCCGGCATGCGGCTCGGCTGGATATCGGCCGGGCGCTGGCAGGCGCGCGTGGAAATGCTCAAGTACGCGCAGACGCGCAACAACGAGGTGCTGTCGCAGATCGGCGCCGGCGAGTTCATGGGCAGCGGCGGCTACGACCGGCACCTGCGCCGTCTGCGCACTGCCTTGCGCGAACAGCGCGAGCGCACCACCGAGGCCATCGCTGCGTACTTCCCCGCGGGCACGCGCCTGAACCTGCCGAACGGCGGGTTGCAGGTGTGGGTCGAGCTGCCGAACCAATGCCCATCGAGCGCGGTGTTCGACATGGCGCTGCGCGAAGGCATCCTCGTTGCACCGGGCCTGCTGTTCTCGAACACCTCGCGCTGCGACCACTACCTGCGCATCAACTGCGGCTGGCCGTACGACGAGGCGGTGGACAGCGCATTGAAGCGGCTGGGGCAGATCGTGGCTTCGCTGGCGCGCTGACTGTCGGCTGCGCGACACGGCCAGCCGCGCGCAACCGCACTGACACGCCACCGTCACTTTGCGCCGCGAACATCCGCGCCGCACCGCAGCTTGCGGCGCCGTCGCGCCCTTGCGCGCGATGCGTGCAACCTTGTTCCCCCTCCATCATGAAATTCCGCCTTGCCGCCACTGCGGCCCTGATCGGGCTGGCCAGCCCGGCCTTCGCCCTCCACATCGTGCTGGTCAACGACGACGGCCTCACCAGCAACACCAAGGCGCTCTACGAAGCCCTCAAGGCTGATGGCCATGACGTGATCGTGTCGGTGCCCTGCACCGGCCAGAGCGGCCGCGGCGCCGCGATCGTGATGTACAGCACCAACACCATCGTCCCCGACAACGACAAGACACAGGTCGAAGCCGAAGGCGGCTGCCACAACGGCGCCGCACCCACCGGCGCACCCGCCGTGGGACCGTTCACCAGGAGCGGCTTCACCAACGGCGACTACAACTACGTGCACGGCACCCCGGTGATGGCGACCATGTACGGCCTCGACGTGCTGGCGCCCGCGCGCTGGGGCGCGGCCCCCGACCTGGTGCTCTCCGGCCCCAACGAAGGCCAGAACGTCGGCCGCATCGTCAACAGCTCGGGCACCGTCGGCAACGTGCAGTTCTCGGCCGCACGCGGCCTGCCTTCCATCGCGCTGAGCGCGGGCACCGACACGGTCGACAACGCCGGCCTGGCCAATGCCAACTCGGCCGTCGTCGCGCAGCTCTCCATGAAGCTGCTGAAGGCATTGCAGGCCAAGGCCGGCACCGGGCCGCTGTTGCCTGCCGGGCTGGCGCTCAACGTCAACTTCCCGAACGCGCCGAAGGCCGACATGGCCTTCGCGTTCTCGCGCATTGGCAGCTTCGATCTCTACAGCCTGAAGTTCAGCAACAAGGTGCCCTACGGCTTGGGCGGCGCGGCTGCATCGGCCGCGCCCACGGCGGAGCAATCGGAAGACGAATCGCTCGTCGTGCAGACGAAGGTCTCGGTGTCCGCGATGCAGGTGAGCTTCGACCATCGACCCGCCGGGCAGCAATGGCTGCGCCTGCGCCTGCGTGACCTGCTGACGGCGAAGTGAGATGAGCGTGATGAATCTCTTGAAACCGGGTTGGTTCGCGGCAGCATGCGGCGCCGCGCTCCTGATGACGGCTTGCGGCGGCGGCGGTGGCAACAGCGGCTTGTTCCTGCCGACGACCACCACACCGACGGCCGCGAAGCCGACCGTCAGCGTCGACGACCTTTCCACGGGCAGCTATGTCGTGAGCACCGACGATGCCAACGCGCCGACCATCGGCAAGTACTACGCGGCGGCGGACGGCTCGCGCCTGCTGGTGTTCAGCGACAGCGACGACCGCGCCAAGCGGGTCTATCGCCGCGACGCCGGCGGCGCATGGGTCGGCGTGCCGGCTGCCGACAAGGACGTACAGGTGACGCTGCTGCAGAGCAATGCGCTGCCGGCAGCCACCGTCGACCTGGCGACGCTCGCCGGCAGCTACGCGGTGCAGGTTGCCACGGGCGTGAGCGCGAGCCTTGCCGTCGCGGCGGACGGCACGATCACACCGGGCGCTGCGTCGGCTTGCAAGCTCTCGGGAAAGCTGTCGGCCGGCACATTGCCCAGGACGCTGAAGCTCGCGCTGTCGACGAGCGGCTGCTCCGGCTTGCCCGCGACGGCGAGCGGCGTGCTCGTGGTGGACAGCGACTACGCACCCGCGTCGTTCCGGCTGCTGGCCGACGACGGCGCGCAGGTGATCGACCTCTGGGCTTTCAAGGAATAGTCGCGTCGGGCCGGGTGCGTGCAGGGGCCGGTGCGTTGCAACGCCCGGCGCCTGTGCAAGACTCTGGCCCTCATGAACGACCATTCCAGCCCCGACCCCACCCACGAAGGCGCCGACGACCTCGCCATCCAGGAACCCCGCCTCTGGCGCGACAGCGCATGGACCGCGCGCGTCATCAAGAACGAGGACGACGACGGCTGGGCCGTGTCGATGACCCGCCATGGCGAGGCCGAGCCCGCGCTGGTCGGCCCCTGGACCATGGGCCGCGACAAGAAGAACCCCAAGCCGCTCGACACGCCGGCCTTCCACACGCTGGTGAAGACCGCCAACGAAGTGCTGCGCCGGCATGAGCAGCAACTGCATGCGCAACTCAACAGGCACCTCAGCATCGGCGCGGGCTCCGAGCGCATCCGCGTGGCGCTGCGCATCGTGCCCGACGAAGACAACCCGCATGCGCTGCTGACCGCGCAGGACGAGTTCGGCGCGCAGTTGGGCGAGGCCCGCACCGCGCCAGGCTTCAAGCTGACGTCAGCGAGTGCGCAGGCGTGGATCGAAGCGGGCTACCCGGCGCGGGTGCGATAGATCAGGAAGCGGCCGGGGTGGCCTGCCGGGGCTGGTCGATCACGTAGTACGACTTGACCATGCCCAGCGCCCGTTCGAAGCTCACGTCGGCCGAGGGGAAGAGCGCATCGATCTCCGCGCGCCGCAGCAGCCGCGTGCCCCAGTAGTAGTTGCGGATGGTCGGCGCGTCCGGATGCGAGAGCAGGCGCCACGGGCTGACGTGGATCAGCAGGTAGCCCAGCCTGCGCGGCAGCCAGTGCACGAAGGGCATGAGGAAGTGCGGCTCGAACGGAAACGACCACGCCGGCGTCTGGCAGAACACCCGCTTCGAGACGCGCCGCATCTCCTGGGCGAGTGCCTTGCGCTGCTCGCGCGGCACATGCTCGATCACGGAGTTGCAGATCAGCAGGTCGAAGAACCGGTCCGGCGCGGGGATGTGCTGGCCGTCGTAGATGACGGTCTTGATGTCGCCGGCCGAGACATCCGCGCCCTGCTGGACCTCGCCGTCGTCCACGTTGTAGATGGTGATCTGCTCGCGCGGGATCGGCAGCTCGATCTTGTCCCAGAAGTGCCGTGAGCCGCCGAGGTCGCAGATGCGCATCGAGGCGATGCCCGGGAACGCTTTCAGGATGAACTTTCCGCGGCGCAAGCGAAAGTGCCGCGTGATCGGACCGATGACCTGGTGCCATAACGACATGCTCGACGCCCTCCCTGTGATATTCGGCAACGCCTCGCGACCTTGCTTGCAGGCCGATGGTATGCACGGACAAGGGCAGGTCAACGGTACGCTTGGCCAGTACCTTTGGCGATCCCGGGCGCCCCCGGTCGGTCCATACTGGTGACGACAAGCATGGCCGATGGGCACGGGGCGCAACGACTCGGCAATTGCCCTTCAGCAGTTGCCCTTCTTCGCCTGCCCCGGCGGGCAGTGATAGCCGCCGCCGTGGTGATGGTCGTGAGATTCGTAGCGCTGCTCGCGCTCCCATTCGCGGCGTTCCTCGTGCCGCTCCGCACGGCGCCAATCGCCCTCGCGCCAGCGCCATCCGCCATCCACCGGCACCCAGGCGCCCGGCGCATAGGCGTAGTCGGGCCGCGCCTGCTGCCAGTGACCGGCACGCCACGCGTAGGCGCGTCCATCCCACTGCCAGTGGCCCGGCACCCAGGCCTGGCTCGGGCGAGGCGCCGGCATGACTTCGTAGCGCGGCGGCGGGGGCGCCACTTGCACCACACCGGGCAGCGGCACGTTGATATTGACGGAGACCTGGGCGGCCGCGCTGAATGCGGCGGCCGACAAGGCCGAGGCGATGACGAGTGGAATGGCTTTCAACATGGGATCTCCTTCGTAGTGCGGTTGCGAGGCGGTCGCTGCCAAACTGCGCCCGGCGCCTCGCAAAAGGGCGCAAGGGTATCCGACCCCGGCCATGGTCAACCCGGGCAGGCTGTCATACGATGCCCGCATGCCGCCCCCCTCCGCATCGCGGAACCCCGACCCAGACCGCTTCGGCAAGCCCACGTCGGGCCTGCGGCTCGCGCTCTACACCATCATCTTCGAGGCCGACACACGTGCCGGCAAGGCCTTCGACGTCGGGCTGATCATCGTCATCCTCGCCAGCGTGACGGCCGTGGTGCTCGACAGCGTGGCCTCGATCCATGCGCGCTTCGCCTTCGAGCTGAGGGTGTTCGAAGTGCTCGTGACCGCCACCTTCACCATCGAATACCTGGTGCGGCTGGCCTGCGTGCGCCGGCCGGACCGCTATGCCTTCAGCGTGTTCGGCATCATCGACCTGCTGGCGTTGCTGCCCACCTATCTCGCGGTGCTGGTGCCGGGCCTGCATGCGCTGATCGACGTGCGCGTGCTGCGCTTGCTGCGCGTGTTCCGCGTGTTCAAGCTGACCGAGTACGTGGCCGAGTACGGCGCGCTGGGCCAGGCGCTGGCGGCGTCGCGCCGCAAGATCCTGGTGTTCATGTCCTTCGTGCTGATGGTGGTGGTGGTCATGGGCACGCTGATGTACGTGGTCGAGGGCCCCGAACATGGGTACACCAGCATCCCGGTGGGCGTGTACTGGGCCATCACGACGATGACCACGGTGGGCTTCGGCGACATCGCGCCGAAGACCGGCGTGGGCCGCATGATCGCGTCGGTGATGATGCTGCTGGGCTGGGGCACGCTGGCCGTGCCGACCGGCATCGTGAGCGCCGAGTTCACGGTGCAGCGCCAGGGCCGCCGCACCACCACGCGCACCTGCCACGAATGCCTGAGCGAAGGGCATTCGCCGAATGCGCGCTTCTGCAGCGACTGCGGCGCAAAGCTGCCGGCCTACCAGCACGACGCGGCGGATGCGCGTGCGTAGCGTCCGGGCGAGCTGCGTCGGCCCGGCGGCGCTTGCCGGCGCACGGTTGGCCCTCTATCCTCTGGAGCCCAACTACAAGGAGACCAGACCGTGATCAAAGTGAGCGTGATGTACCCCTACAAAGCAGACGCGCGGTTCGACCACGCCTACTACCGCGACAAGCACATGCCGCTGTTGAAGGCCCGCATGGGTGACGCTTGCCTCTACTACACGG
Organism: Variovorax sp. dw_954; assembly: GCF_018449755.1. NCBI lineage: Bacteria > Pseudomonadati > Pseudomonadota > Betaproteobacteria > Burkholderiales > Comamonadaceae > Variovorax > Variovorax sp. dw_954. The sequence continues at coordinate 341,335 of NZ_JAAVVD010000004.1, forward strand.
TGGACAAGGGCCTGGCCGGCGGCGCGCCGGGCGACCCGCCGACCTACATCGGCATGTGCCACATCTTCAGCGAATCGGTCGAGAGCTTCCAGGCCGGCTTCGGGCCGCATGCGAAGGAAATCCTGGGGGACATCCCGAACTACACCGACCTGTCGCCGATCATGCAGATCAGCGAAGTGGTGGTCGAGAAGTAGGAACCCTATCGATGCATCGGCTCGGCTGCGTGCGCCACGCACGCATGCGCCGTGTGCTGCGGATGCGCATGCAGCAGCGCGCGCGTGACGCCGTTGGTCCAGCCGAAGCCGTCCTGCAACGGATATTCGCCACCTCCGCCGCCGGTCGATACCTGGTGCTCGACCTGGCGCAGCGCGTACTTCTCGACCAGCTTGCCTTCGCGTTCGTAGACCGCCGCCACGGTAGCGAGCCAGCGGTGCGCGATGGTGCGCGCCAGGTCGTCATGGCCGTACTGGTGGAAGCCGCTCATCGCCATCCACTGCAATGAGGCCCAGCCGTTGGGCTGGTCCCATTGCTGGTCGCTGGTGCATTCGGTGGTCGACAGGCCGCCGGGGGCGAGCAGGCGCTGTTGCACGGTGGCGGCGAGCGCGTCGGCCTGCGGCGGGTCGGCCAGGCCGGCGAACAACGGCGCGATGCAGGCGGCCGTGAGGCAGCTTCGGCGCTGGCCGAGGCGCCAGTCGTGGTCGAAGAAGGCGCCCTGGGCTGCGTCCCACATCCACGTCATGACGGCGGCCTTGCGGGCGGCTGCATGCCCTTCGAATTCACGCGCGGTGCCGGCATCGCCCGCCTGCCGGGAGAGATCGGCGATCGTCGTCTCCAGCTTGAAGAGGAAGGCGTTGAGGTCGACCGGCACGATGTCGGTGGTGCAGATGCTCACCAGCGAATCCGGCGCGTCATGCTGCGCGTGTTCCGCGAGCCAGCGCGTGCTGAAGTCCCAGCCCGACTCGGCCGCAGCGCGCAGGTGCCGGTACACCTCGGCCGGCTCGCGCCCCGAGAGGCGCGCGGTCGTCACGTCTTCCAGCCAGGCCTCCTCGCGCGGCTGGTCGCGCTCGTCCCAGTAGCGGTTGAGCACGCTGCCGTCGGGCAGGCGCACCGCCCGGCGATCGGCACGGCCGGGCGCCAGGCCATCGCCGCCGCGCATCCACCACGCATGCTCCTGCCGAAGCTGCGGCAGGAAGTCGGTCGCGCTGCATTTGTCGATGCGTTCCGACAGCTCGACCATGAACGCGAACAGCGGCGGCTGCGAGCGGCCGAGGTAGTAGGTGCGCGTGCCGTTGGGCACGTGGCCGTAGGTGTCGATGAGGTGCGCGAAATTGACAACCATGTCGTGCAGCAGATCGGTGCGCGCGCTCGCCACCAGGCCGATCATGGTGAAGTACGAATCCCAGTAGTACATCTCGCCGAAGCGCCCGCCGGGCACCACGTAGGCATGCGGCACCTGCAGCGACGAGCCGCCCGGGGGATGCTCGAGCGGCTGCCGCGTGAGCACCGGCCACAGGTCGTCGATGTGCGCGCAGAGCGGCTGCCCCGGCACCGAGACGTAGTCGCTGGGCGGGGGCAATTGCACCTCGAAGTGCCGGTCGACGAAGGCTTTCAGGTCGAAGTCGTCGGCCTTGTTTTGCGCGCGATAGGCAGACAGGATTTCCTGCGGGTCCTGCAGCGGCGCGCAGTCGACGAAGGTCTTGCTGTCGGGGAACACGCGTGCGCCCTGCACGGCCGTGAACAACTCCTGGTAGCGGTCGGCCGGCGTCAGCGTGTCCGGCGCCGGGCAGGCCGAGGCGCGCGCCGCGGCATGTCGTCGAGAGTGGCCCTGGCTCAGACCACCCCCGCGGCGCGCAGGGCCGCGGCCTGCTGCGCGTCCACGCCGAGTTCAGCCAGCACTTCGAAGGTGTGCTGGCCCAGCGCGGGCGGCGCATGGCGCAGCACGGGCGGGGTGGCCGACAGGCGCAGCGGGCTCGCCACGCCGACGATCTCGTGGATGCCGTCGCCGGCATCGCGCGGCATCGTCACGGCCAGGCCGCGCGCCTTGACCTGCGGGTCGTCGAAGGCCTGGTCGATGTTGTTGATCGGGCCGCAGGGCACGGCCTTGTCTTCGAGCAGCGCGATCCATTCGGCCGTCGTGCGCGTGCGGGTGACGGCTTCCATGTCGGGGATCAGCACCTCGCGGTGTTGCACGCGCAGCGTGTTGGTGGCGTAGCGCGGGTCGGTGGCCCAGCCCGGACGGCCGGCCGCTTCGCAGAAGCGCGCGAACTGCCCGTTGTTGCCGATGGCCAGCAGCATCGCACCGTCCTGGGTATGAAAGTCCTGGTACGGCGCGAGGCTCGGATGGCTGTTGCCCTGCCGCTGCGGCGCGACGCCGGTGTTGAGGAAGGCGCTGGCCTGGTTGGCGAGGATGGCCATGCCGACATCGAGCAGTGCCATGTCGATGTGCTGGCCCTCGCCGGTCTTGTGACGCACATTCAGCGCGGCGAGGATCGCGGTGCTGGCATAGACGCCGGTGAACAGGTCGGTGAGCGCCACGCCCACGCGCAGCGGGCCACCGCCGGGTTCGTCGTCGGGGCGGCCGGTGATGCTCATCATGCCGCTGGTGGCCTGGATCATCAGGTCGTAGCCGGCGCGCGAGGCATGCGGGCCATCGTGGCCGAAGCCGGTCACGCTGCAATAGATGAGGCGCGGGTTGATGGCGCGCAGGCTCTCGTGGTCGAGGCCGTACGCCTTGAGGCCGCCGGTCTTGAAGTTCTCCACCACGATGTCGCTCTGCGCGGCCATCTGCTTCAACAGCACCTGGCCTTCCGGTGTCGCCATGTCGATGGTGACGGAACGCTTGTTGCGGTTGCAGGAGGTGAAGTAGGTCGACTGGTGCGTGTCGTTGCCCTGTGCGTCTTTCAGGAACGGCGGGCCCCAGGTGCGCGTGTCGTCACCGGTGCCGGGCCGCTCGATCTTGACCACGTCGGCGCCCAGGTCCGCGAGGATCTGCGTGCACCACGGGCCCGCGAGCACGCGCGAGAGGTCGAGGACCTTGATGCCGTCGAGTGCTGCGGGCGTGGTCATGCTCAGTTGGCGAAGGCGGCGATGCCGGTGATGGCGCGGCCCAGGATGAGCGCGTGGACGTCGTGCGTGCCTTCGTAGGTGTTGACCACTTCGAGGTTCACCAGGTGGCGTGCCACGCCGAACTCGTCGCTGATGCCGTTGCCGCCCATCATGTCGCGCGCCAGGCGGGCGATGTCGAGCGACTTGCCGCAGTTGTTGCGCTTCAAGATCGAGGTGATCTCGACTGCCGCGATGCCTTCGTCCTTCATGCGGCCCAGGCGCAGGCTGCCTTGCAGGCCCAGCGTGATCTCGGTCTGCATGTCGGCCAGCTTCTTCTGGATGAGCTGGTTGGCTGCCAGCGGGCGGCCGAACTGCTTGCGGTCCAGCACGTACTGGCGGGCGCGGTGGAAGCAGTCCTCGGCCGCACCGAGCGCACCCCAGGAGATGCCATAGCGTGCGCTGTTCAGGCAGGTGAACGGGCCCTTCAGGCCTTGCACTTCGGGGAAGGCGTTTTCCTCGGGGCAGAACACGCCGTCCATGACGATCTCGCCGGTGATGCTGGCGCGCAGGCCGACCTTGCTGTGGATGGCGGGGGCGCTGAGGCCCTTCATGCCCTTTTCCAGCACGAAGCCACGGATCGGGCCGACGGTGCCGCTCTCGCTGACTTCCTTGGCCCAGACGACGAACACGTCGGCGATCGGCGAGTTGCTGATCCACATCTTGCTGCCGCTGAGCGAGTAGCCGCCCGGCACCTTCTTGGCACGCGTGGCCATGCTGCCGGGGTCGGATCCGTGGTCGGGCTCGGTCAGGCCGAAGCAGCCGATCCATTCGCCGGTGGCCAGCTTGGGCAGGAACTTCTGCTTTTGCGCCTGGGTGCCGAACTCGTTGATCGGCACCATGACGAGCGAGCTCTGCACGCTGGCCATCGACCGGTAGCCCGAATCCACGCGCTCCACTTCGCGGGCGATCAGGCCGTAGCAGACGTAGTTGAGGCCGGGGCCGCCGTATTCCTCGGGGATGGTCGGGCCAAGCAGGCCGAGTGCGCCCATCTCGCGAAAGATCGCCGGGTCGGTGATGCCGCTGCGGAAGCCTTCGACGACGCGCGGCAGCAGGCGCTCCTGGCAATAGGCGTTGGCCGCGTCACGCACCATGCGCTCGTCGTCGGTGAGTTGCTGGTCGAGCAGCAGCGGGTCGTCCCAGTGGAAGTGCGCTTTGGTGGCCATGAGGGCTTTGTCTCCGGAAAGATGATGAACGGGAATGGGGCTGATCGTAGCGGCGCGAGGGGTGCGGCGCAAACGAGTTCTTTGCACCCAGTTATGCAATGGACGCATGTCTCGGCATGGTTCCGCCACACCACGCCATTGATGGCGAGGGGCCGCGAGTCATACACTGCCGGTATATATGCGCCGCAAAATACCGCCCCTCCAGACACTCGTCTGCTTCGACGCTGCCGCCCGCCACGAGAGCTACACGCGCGCGGCGCAGGAACTGTCGCTCACGCAAAGCGCGGTGTCGCGCCAGATCGGCACGTTGGAATCGTTCCTGGGCGTCGCGCTGTTCCGCCGCACGCGTCACGGCGTCGCGCTCACGGCCAGCGGCGCGGCCTATGCGCGGCAGATCACCAAGCGGCTCGAAGCGATGGAGCGCGACACGCTCGACGCGATGTCGCACCAGGGCGAAGGCGGCTCGCTCGCGCTGGCCGCTGTGCCGACATTTGCGACGCGCTGGCTGATTCCGCGCTTGCCTGCGTTCGCGCAATTGCGGCCGGATGTGGTGGTGCACATCGAGACGCGCACGCGGCCCTTTCTATTTGCCGATGCCGAGTTCGATGCCGCGCTGTATGCGGGCACGCCGGCGCAGGTCGCCAACTGGGCCGGCACGCGGGCGTTGCTGCTATTGCACGAGGACGTAGTGCCGCTGTGCAGTCCGAAGCTGCTGCCCCGCGGCAAGCCGGTCATGCCGGCCGCGGTCTCGAAGCTGCCGCTGCTGCAGCAAAGCACGCGACCGGACATCTGGAGGCAATGGTTCGACGCGCAGCAAGTCGATGCGCCCAACGCGCGCGGCGGCCCGCGCTACGAGTTGTTTTCGATGCTCGCTGCGGGCGCAGCGCATGGGCTCGGCGTGGCGTTGATGCCGACCATGCTGGTGGCCGACGAGCTCGCGCGCGGCGATCTGGTTGTGGCTTGTCCGCGGCCGCTGGCAGGGGAACGTAACTACTACCTCGTCACGCCGGATCGCGGGGATCCGCCACCGTTGCTGAGGGTCTTCGCCGATTGGATACTTGCGCAGGACGCAGGCCGATAAATGACGCACCGTGGCAACTCAACAGGGGCGGGTTCAGCGGGGACCTGTTGCGCGTAACCGCGTTTCTACCGGGCTTCAATCTGGATTCAAATTGTTACGATTGATGTTTCAGGTCGCAAGAAGGTGATTTGTGCCAGACATCAAAAAGTTTCCAGCCTACTTCCGCAGCTACGAATGGAACGACAAGCACACGTTGTTCGGGTACCCGGCGGATGCCTATGGCGAATTCGAATGGATCGCGTCCCTGGAAAAGCGATTCGCCTGGCTCAGGCGCAATCATGCTGCCAGCCGCACGTCCTCTCTGCACTTGATTCGGGAATTGATCCAGTGGGGCGGAAGCCAGAACGGCGTGTTGCAGAAGTTCGACGAGCGCCTCGGAGAGGTCCACCTGTACGAAATGATCGCCAAGGTCATCGCCAACATCCAGGATCCAAAGGCGGCCCTGGAGGCTGCGCTGGAGATTCCCGGCATGGGTCTCACGTACGCATCGAAGCTGTTGCGTTTCCTGGACCCGGAGAACTATGGGGCACTGGACAGCCGCGTCCGCGGAGCGCTGGCGGAACACGCCGAGTCAACCGGCGTCCCCAAGATCTATGACGGGAACTTGAACAGCATGGTCAAGGGCTATGTCGCCTTTCTCAAGTACCTGGCTCACCTTCAGAAGCAACTGGCCCACGCTGCCATCGCCCGGCCGCAATGCAATCTTCCAGCGGGCGCATCGGCCATGAAGTGGCGCGCCGCGGATATCGAAATGGCATTGTTCAGGTGGGCTGACACTATCTCTTCCCGGCCGGTCGCAAGCGCTCACCGCCTGTGATACGTCGGCGCCCGCTCATACACCGGCGTCGACATCCCCTCCATCCGCGCCTTCAACTGCAACGCCAGGAACTGCGAGTAGTGTCGCGACTGGTGCAGGTTCCCCCCATGGATCCACAGGTTCTCGACCTGCGTCGGCTTCCACATGTTGCGCAGTTCGCCTTCCCACGGCCCTGGGTCCTTGGTGGTGTCGGAGCCCAGCCCCCAGCACTTGCCGACCTTGTCCGCCACCTCGGGTGACACCAGGTCCGCGAGCCAGCCGTTCATCGAGCCATAACCCGTCGCGTACACGAGCAGATCGCAAGGCAGTTCGGTCCCATCCGTCAGCGTCACCGAGTGCTCGTTGACGCGCGCGATGTTCACGCCGCTCTTCAGCTTGATGCTCCCGTTGGCCACCAGTTCGGATGCGCCCACGTCGATGTAGTAGCCCGAGCCACGCCGTAGGTACTTCATGAACAGTCCCGAGCCGTCGTCGCCGAAGTCGAGCATGAAGCCCGCCTTCTCCAGCCGCGAATAGAGGTCCGCATCACGCTTCTTCATCTCCTCGTACACGGGGATCTGGAAGGCGTGCATGATCTTGTACGGTACCGACGCGAAGATCAGGTCGGCCTTGTGGTGGTCGATGCCGTTCTTCACCGCCTGGTCGGAATACAGCCCGCCGAGCGCCAGTTCCATCAACGAATCCGATGGCGCGATGTGCGTCGACGAGCGCTGGATCATCGTCACGTCGGCGCCGTTCTCCCAGAGCGCCGCGCAGATATCGTGGGCTGAGTTGTTGGAGCCCAGCACCACGCACTTCTTGCCCTTGTAGGCTTCCGGCCCAGGGTGCGCGCTGGAGTGGTGCTGCTCGCCCTTGAAGTTCTCCGCGCCTTCGATCTTCGGCGTGTTCGGATAGCCCGACACGCCGAGCGCGAACACCAGTTGCTTCGGCCGCAGCACGACTTCCTTGCCGTCGCGCTCGACGGTCACTTCCCATTCCTTCTTCGCCTCGTCGAAGCGCGCCTTCTTCGCCGTGGTGCCGCCCCAGTAGTTGAGCTCCATCACCTTGGTGTACATCTCCAGCCAGTCGCCGATCTTGTCCTTCGGCGAGAACACCGGCCAGTCGTCCGGGAAGGGCAGGTACGGCAGGTGGTCGTACCAGACCGGGTCGTGCAGGCACAGCGACTTGTAGCGCTTGCGCCAGGAGTCGCCGGGCTTGGCGTTGCGCTCCACGATGATGGTCGGCACGCCCAGCCGGCGCAGCCGAGCGCCGAGCGCGATGCCGCCCTGCCCGCCGCCGATGATCACGACCTCGGGCTGCTTCGTGTAGCCGAGCGTGGCTTCTTCTTCCCTGCGCTTTTCGAGCCATGACTTGCGGCCCGGCTGCTGGCCATGTTCCGCGCCCCTGACGCGTTCCGCACCGGTCTTTTCCTCATGGCCCTTGAGCTGCGTCATCGTGGTCAGCAGCGTGAAGGCCTTGCCGTCGCGCAGCCGCAGGTGGCCGCGCCCGCGCGCCACGCGCGTCTCGAAGGTGAACCATGCGTCGACGATGCCGTCGGCCTCGGTCGCCTCGCCCTCGATCGCGAAATTGGACGGCGCGACATCGGCCAGGCGCGCCTTCAGCATCGCGCGGATGGCATCGGCGCCCTCCTGCGTGCGGATGTTCCAGGTGAAGGACACCAGGTCGCGCCAGTAGCCATCGGCTTCGAAGAGGGCGACGCTGGCGTCGATGTCGCCCTTGGCAAGTGCGGCGCCGAAATCGGCGAGCCATGTGGTCGCGGCCTGGGTCGGGTCAACGGTCACTTCGGTCATTGAGCATGTCTCCGTAGCGTTGAAAGTCGGCCGGACATGATCTGCCTGCGAGGGCGTGCGTGCGCCGGGGTTAACCCGGAAGTCGTCGACCGCTGGTCAGGAAACTGCCGGGCTCAAGCGGCGGCGTCGCGCCGCATGGGCCGGCGATCCGGGTGTAGCCTTGCAGGCGCCCACATTCCGCCGAGGAGCCCATGATGCTTGCCGCCCTGCCCGTTTCCGAACCCCTGCTGCAGCGCGAAGACCGGGACGGCGTTGCAACCTTGCGGCTGAACCGGCCGCGCCAGTTCAACGCGCTGTCGGAGGACATGCTCGCCGCATTGCAACGGGCGCTCGACGAGTTGTCGGCCGACGCCAGCGTGCGCTGCGTCGTGCTGGCGGCAGCCGGCAAGGCCTTCTGCGCCGGCCACGACCTGCGCGAGATGCGCGCGCGCCCGGAACTGGCTTACTACCAGGCGCTGTTCGCGCGCTGCAGCCAGGTCATGCAGGCGCTCCAGGCGCTGCCCGTTCCGGTGATCGCGCGCGTGCAGGGCATTGCCACGGCCGCAGGCTGCCAACTGGTCGCGAGCTGCGACCTGGCCATCGCCTCCGACACGGCGCGCTTCGCCGTCTCGGGCATCAACGTCGGCCTGTTCTGCGCCACGCCGGCGGTCGCGTTGACGCGCAACGTGTCGACCAAGCGCGCCTTCGACATGCTGGTCACCGGCCGCTTCATCGACGCCGCAACCGCGGTCGACTGGGGCCTCGTCAACGCGGCCGTGCCGGAGGCCGAACTGGACGCCGCCGTGGCGCGCAAGGCCGCGGAGATCGTGGCGAAGAGCCCGGCCGCCGTGCGCCATGGCAAGGCGATGTTCTATCGCCAGCGGCAGATGGCGCTGGACGCCGCGTACGCCTACGCCGGCGAGGTGATGGCGCGCAACATGATGGAAGAGGATGCCGGCGAAGGCATCGACGCGTTCCTCGCGAAACGAATTCCGAAATAGCGCCGGGCGGCGCATACTGGCGCCCCGTGTTTTTTGCAGGAGCGCTGACATGCTCGAGTCTCTGCGAACCGACCCGACCTTCCATCCCTCGCCGCGCCTGGCGATGGAGGCCGAGCCCGAGCGCATCGCCTACACCGCGCTGCTCTCGCCCGACGCGTCGCGCCCCGATGCGCTGGCCGTCGTGGACGTCGACCCGGCCTCCCCCACCTATGGCACCGTGCTGCACCGGCTCGACATGCCGAACAAGGGCGACGAACTCCATCACTTCGGCTGGAACGCGTGCAGTTCCGCGCTCTCGCCGATGTCGGGCCATGCCTTCCTGAAGCGGCGCTACCTGGTCGTCCCGGGCCTGCGATCGTCGCGCATCCACATCATCGACACCCACCCCGATCCGGCGCGTCCCACGCTGGCCCGCGTGGTCGAGCCCGACGAGGTCACGCGCAAGACCGGCTACTCGCGGCCGCACACGGTGCACTGCGGGCCGGAGGGGCTCTACATCAGCACGGTGGGCGGTGGCGGCGCCGAGGGCATGGACGGGCCGCCCGGCGTCTTCCTGATGGATTGCAAGAGCTTCGAGGTCATGGGCAAGTGGGAGATCGACCGGGGGCCGCAGAAGCTGCACTACGACTTCTGGTGGAACCTGCCGCGCGACTACATGGTGTCCAGCGAATGGGCCCTGCCCCCGCAGATCGAGAACGGCATCGTGGCCGAGGACCTGCTGGCCAACCGCTACGGACACCGGCTCCATTTCTGGGAGCTGAGCGCCCGGCGCCATGTGCAGACCATCGACCTGGGCGAGAACCACCAGATGGCGCTGGAAGTGCGCCCCGCGCACGATCCGGCGCGCGAGTACGGCTTCGTCGGGGTGTGCGTCGATACCACCAACCTCGAGGCCTCGATCTGGACCTGGTGGCGCGAAGGCGGCAAGTTCCACGCGAAGAAAACGGCGACGATCCCGCCCGAGCCCGCCGACGCCGCGCTGCTGCCGCCGCTACTCAAGGGCTTCGGCGCCGTGCCGCCGCTCGTCACCGATATCGACCTGTCGCTGGACGACCGCTTTCTCTACGTCGCCTGCTGGGGTACCGGCGAATTGCGGCAGTACGACGTGACCGATCCGATGAACCCGAAGCTCGCCGGCAGCGTGCATGTCGGCGGCATCGCGCGGCGCACGCCGCATCCGAACGGCTCGGCCTTCGGCGGCGGCCCGCAGATGACCGAGATCAGCCGCGACGGCAAGCGCGTGTACTTCACCAACTCGCTCTACAGCAAGTGGGATGCGCAGTTCTATCCCGATGGCGTGCCGGGCCGGATGGTGATGTGCAACGTCGGCGCCAATGGCGGCATCGAGCTGGACAGGAAGTTCGTCGTCGACTTCGGCGCGGAATACGGCGCGCACCAGGTACGGCTGCAGGGCGGCGACTGCTCCACCGACTCGTTCTGCTATTCGTCTGCATGACCGAAACGAGCCGATTCGCCTTGCAGGCTCATCGAAGGCCGGGGTGAACAACCTTGCACTCTCGTGGCCGCTGTGGGCCGGCGTGGTGGCGATCGGCATCTACCACGGGCTCAATCCCGCGATGGGCTGGCCGCTGGCCGTGGCGCGCGGGCTGGACCAGAAGCGCGGCGCGGCGGTGTTCGGCAGCTGGATGCCGCTGGGCGCCGGCCATCTGCTCGCGATGGCGATGGTGCTCGTGCCTTTCGCGGTGCTGGCCTGGCTGCTGCAGTGGAGTCGCGAGATCCGCATCGCCGTCGGCGCGCTGGTGCTGCTGTTCGGCATCGCGCAACTGGTGTTGCCGCAGCGCCATCGCCGCCTCGCGCGCATCAAGCCGACGCAACTGGCGCTCTGGTCCTTCCTCATGGCCACGGCGCACGGCGCGGCGCTGATGCTGCTGCCGATCCTCATGGGGCTGTGCGATGCGCCGGCCGCCACGGCAAGCCTCGTCGATCACGCGGGCATGGCGGACCTCATGCGGACCAGCCTGGGCACCGCCGTCATCGTGTCGCTGGTGCACACGGTCGCGATGATTGGCTCGGGGCTTTCGGCCGCGTGGATCGTCTACCGCTACCTCGGCCTGCGCGCGCTGCGCACCGCCTGGCTCAACCTGGAAAAGGTGTGGGCGCTCGGCCTGATCGCATCCGGCGGCGCGGCGGTGATGACGGCGCTGGCGATGACGGGCGCGTAGCCGGCATGAGCCTCCCCGCGGGGCTGGCCGGGCGCGGACCGCCGCCACGGCTCACGGGTAAGGCCTCACCTTGTCCTGCTCCGCCGGGTCGTTGCGCGACACCACCGCGCGCGCCGGCTCGGTCGTGCTGAGGTTGATGGCCACGTGCGGCACGCCGGGCGGGATGAACAGGAAGTCGCCCGGCTCGCTGATCACCGACTGCTGGAGCCCTTCGCCATACATCGTCTGCACGCGCCCCTGCAGCACGTAGATGGCGGTTTCATGCCCCTCGTGGAAATGCGGTTGCGAGCGCGCGCCCGGTGGAATCACCACCAGGTGCATCGACAGGCCGCAGGCACCTGCGCTGTGCCCCGAGATGCCCACGAAATAAGGCAGTCCTTGCGCGGTGGCCACCTCGAGGTCGGGACGAATGGCGGTCACCGACGGTGTTGAGACGGACGACATGACGCTCCTTCCCGGCACGACAGATTGAACGGGCAAATAGTGCCAGATCGTCGGCGGAAATGCGTCACCGCGGGCGCTTGTCCTCCTCCCCATAATGCCCGGGGAGACGAAACATGACTTCGCGCGACAGCCGATCCGAATACGAATGGCGCATGCACAAGGTGCTGACGCACATCGACGCCCACCTCGACCAGCCGCTGGAGCTGGCCGCGCTCGCCGACGTGGCGCACTTCTCGCCCTATCACTTCCATCGGCTGTTCGCGGCCTGGATGGACGAGACGCTGGGCGACTATGTGCGCCGGCGCCGCGTCGAAGTGGCCGCGCTGCGCTTGCAGACGCGGCCGCGCCTGTCGGTGCTGGAGGCGGCGCTGTCGGTGGGCTTCGGCTCGGGCGAGGCGTTCTCTCGCGCGTTCCGTGCGCGCTTCGGCAATTCGCCCAGCGCCTGGCGCGCGAATCGCAATCCGGATCAGGACGGCTTGCCCGACCTTGCGAAGAATCCGGCATCAGTACGCAACGTCCAGCGCTCCGAGGAACCCATGACCGTCCGGATCATCAGCCGCCCGCCCACGCTCGTCGCCTACCTGCGCCATATCGGCCCCTTCGGTGCGCCGGTCGGTGCGTTCTGGCAAGACCGGGTCGCGCCGTGGATCGGCGACCACAAGCTGTGGCACCGGCCGCGCTACGGCATCAGCTACGACGATCCGAGCATCACCCCGCCCGAACAATGCCGTTATGACGCATGTGTCGAAGTGGACGAAGACTTCACCCCGACCGACGGCTTCCAGAAGACCACTCTGCCCGGCGGCCGCTATGCCGCGTTGGCGTATCGCGGCACGCCAGAGGGGATCCTCCAGGCATGGAACGCGCTGCTGCGCGACTGGCTGCCAGCAAGTGGCTTCCAGTTCGACCACCGGCCCGCGTTCGAGTACTACCCGGTCGACAACGCCTACGACCCGGCGACGGGCGCATTCGCATGCCAGATCTGCATTCCGATCGCGCCGTTGTAGTCAACGCCCCGGTCGCAGGTCGCGCAGCGCGATCGCCAGGCAGCCGCCGAAGAACAACGCGCCCAGCGCGCCGTTCCACTTGTCCGTGCTGCTGCGCCCTTCCAAGACCATCCACAGGCCACCGAGCACGAACAGCAGGCTGGCCACGGCCAGGGTGGTCATGAGGATCCGCTGCCCCAGGGTGGCCGGGCGGCGCGGCGGGCTGTAGCGCACCGCGGGCCCGGTGAAGCCCAGCCGCTGCGGGAGCAGGTCGAGCGCCTCGTCGGCCTCGCCCGGCGACAGGCGGAACACGCGCTTCACCGCATCGATGCGCAACTGCCGCCAATGGCCCTGGCTGTCCGTCACCGGCACCGCCGCGACACCGGGCGCCGGAAAGACGACGGGCTCCGTCGTCACGCCGCGGTTGGGCACTTGCACCAGCACCTCCTCGGCCGGCAGCGCGACCACGCGCACCGTGTCCCAGGGCCCGCCGCGATCGTCGTCGTAGTGCCGGTGCTCCACGCGCAGCATGCCGTCGGGCGACAGCGCCACGACGGGATCGTCTTGCGGTGGGTCGAGGGGCATGGTGTGGCTCAGTGTCGTTGGCGCACTTCCTTCATGGCCGCAGATTAGCGAGGCCGGCGCACCCGCGCGATCCCCCGCGTGGCCTATGCCATGCGCTGTGCCGTGCGCCCCGCCGCCGGAACCCGGCTGGCACAATCGCGCGAACCACCTCGCGCACCCAGCCGATCGCAGACCCCGTATGACCGCGACCCCCGACGCCATCCTGCACCTGCAAGACCTGGGCTTTGCGTATCCCGGGCAGCCCGCGCTCGCCGCGCGCTGGACCGCTTCGATCGCCGCCGGCGTCACGCTGCTGCACGGCGACACGGGCAGCGGCAAGTCCACCTTGCTGCGCATCCTCGCGGGCACGCAGCCGGCCACGGGGCGCCTGTCCATCGGAGACGTTCGCCTCGATGCCTCGCCGGAAGCCTATCGCCGCAAGGTGTTCTTCATCGAGCCGGACACCGACGCGTTCGACAAGCAGAAGACCGCACGCGAATGCAGCGCATCCTTGCATGCCGGCGATCCTCACTTCGACGCGAGCCGCTGGCAATCGCTCGTCGATGGCTTCGCGCTGGCGCCGCACATCGACAAGCCGATGTACATGCTCTCCACCGGCTCCAGGCGAAAGGCGTGGCTTGCCGCCGCGCTGGCATCGGGCCGCCCGCTGACCCTGCTGGACGAGCCCACAGGCGCGCTCGATGCCGCATCGATCCGTTGCCTCTGGCGCACGCTGGCCGAGCTGTCGCGCGAACCGCGTCGCGCCTTCGTCATTGCCAGCGGTGAGCGGATCGCCGGCGTGGCGTTGGCAGCCACCATCGACTTGCCGTTGCAGGCTGCCGGTGCTCGAATCGCGTAGCTGCATTCCCGCAGCGCCGGCATCGAACCCGGCCGCAACAAGTATTTGCCAACGACATGGAGATCATTTGAATTCGTGGATGCGGTCCATTGAATACTCGGCAAAGATAGTTGACATTCGCAATTAATTCGCGACGTTTCCGCGCGTCATCAAGGGCACGCAATTTGTCATTTTTCCTTTGCTTCTTTGCGGTCCAGACATGACACTCACCGCTGCCGAAAACGGGGCACGATCCCGTTGCCGGCAACACGATGGATAAATCCGATGCCTTGTCGAATGGGCACGGAATCAAGGAGGTGACAATGAATCAACGCACTGGCGTATCCAGGCGCAATTTGCTGAAAATGGGCGCCGCCGGCGGCCTTGGCGTCTGGGTGGCGCCACTCTTCAGCCCGGCATACGCGGCGCTGTTCGAAAGCAGGATGCTCACGCCCATTGCTTTCAACGGCGCAGACGGATCGGTCAAGTTCCGCGTCGACGGAACGGCCAAGGTCACAGGCGACAAGGTGTTCGCCTATGACATCCGCTCCCGCGACATGCCGCACTGGCCGCAAACCCAATCGCACGCATTGCTGTTGCGCGCCACCTTCGCCGATCGCGCCTTCACCGGCATCGACATCTCCGCGCTCGGCGACGACCTGAAGCCCGATCGCATCGTCACCGCCGAAGACCTGGCGCGCGACAAGATCGCCTTCCCGGGCTTCTACGGCGACGACATGCTGCTGCCCGCGGGCAAGACGCCGGCCTACCTGGGCCATGCGGTCGCGCTGCTCATCTACAACGACTTCGTGCGCTTCCGCTATGCCAAGACCCGGCTGCGCTCGCTCGACAACAACAGCGTGGTCCAGGGCGGCCCCGTGACCGGGCCGCTGGAGCGCGAGCCCTGGGCCGGCTTCCGCTACATCCGCGTCGGCGGACGGACCGCCTTCGACGACGACAGCTTCTCCACGTTGAAGGACACGGTCCTGTTCCCGTCGTTCAAGAAGCGCCAGGCCAACTGGCCCGACGCGCTGATGGACGGCAAGGTCAACGAACAGGGCATGGCGCATGCCAAGGCCATCGCCGACGAGCTGGACAAACCCGGCGAAGACCTGCTCGTCGTGAGCCGCGAGTACTTCTCGCAGTCCATCGACACCGCCGCGCTCGAGCCCGACAACGCCAACTGCTGGTACGACCCCGACAAGCAGGAACTGCACATGGTCGTGCCCACGCAAGGGCCGGTCGAAGTCGTCGAGTCGATGACGCAGATGCTGGCCAAGGCCGGCTTCCCGGTGAAGAACCTGTTCCTGCACCCGTGCTACACGGTCGGCTACGGTTCCAAGGACCACTACAACTTCCCGTACTACGGGGCGATGGCCGCGTTCTACTCGCCGGGCAAGCCGGTGCGGCTGGCCAACGACCGCTTCGAGCAGTTCCAGACTTCGCTCAAGCGCCACAGCATCCGAATGCAATACAGGATGGCGGTCGAGAAGAAGAGCGGCCTGATCCGCTCCTTCAAGGGCGACTTCCAGCTCGACGGCGGCGGCCGCATGAACTTCACGCCATCGGTCACGCTGGTGGCCGCCACCTCGGCGCAGAGCATCTATTACCTGCCCAAGAGCGACTTCACCGCCGTCGGCCTGGCCACGCGCGCCATCGACTGCGGCTCGGCGCGCGGCTACGGCACCCTGCAGGCCATGGGCGCGACCGAGATGCTGGTCGACGACGTGGCCGCGCAACTGGGCCTCGACCCAGTCGAGTTCAGGCTGCGCAACGTGCTCAAGTCCGGCATGAAGAACAGCCAGGGCGCCATTCCCGGCGGGGCGATCCGTGCCGACGAGGTCATGCTCAAGTTGCAGAAGCACCCGCTCTGGACCAGCCGCGCCAAGCGCAAGACCGAGTACGAGACGGCCAATCCGGGCAAGCGCTACGGCGTCGGCTTCGGCTGCGTGCAGAAGGACTTCGGCACCGGCGCCGAGTCCTGCTTCGTGCGGGTCGAGATCACGCCCGAGGGCGCCATCGTGATGCGCCACAGCGGCGCCGAGATGGGCACCGGCATGCAGACCTCGCAGGCCGTGGTGGTGGCGCGCTGGTTCGGCCGCGCGGCCGACGTGATCGAGACCTCGGTCACCGAATGGTCCGACCTGCCGATGGTGACCAGCGGCGACCCCTACCTGTCGAGCCAGGCCGACCAGGACAAGGCCGTGGCCGACCCGGCCTGGACGCCCAGCTATTGCTCGCCCTCCAGCGCCAGCAACTCGGCCTACTACTTCTCGCACGGCACGCGCGAGACGGCGCGGGTGGTGTTCGAGCATGGCCTGTGGCCGGCGGCGCTGTCGATCTGGGGCGCGGGCATCGGCGGCGGCCAGTCGGCGCCGCACGTCGTGCGCATCGACGACGCGCGCTGGGTCAACGGCAGCCTCACCTGCGCCGGCATGGAGCCGCTGACGCTGGCCCGCCTGGCCCGCAGGGCGCACGAGCAGGGCTTCGTGACCGGCGCGATCGGCCACACCTTCAACCGCTGGCAATGGGCGGAGGCCGACTTCGAGGTCGACGGGCAGAACCAGCGCCGTCCGCTCGACGGCCTGTCGGTGCGCTACGGCGACAACGCACCCGAGGCCAGGCGCAAGACCGGCGCGACAGGGGGCGGCTATCACTTCATCACGCGCAAGAAGCTGTTCTATCCGCCGATCCAGCGCAACAACGCGGGCGTGACCTACTACGCGGCGATCGCGACGATCGCGGAGGTCTCGATCGACCGGGCCACCGGCAAGGTCGACCTGATGAGCCACCAGTCGGTGCTCGAATGCGGCAACCAGATCGTGAAGCAGCTGGTCTCCGGGCAGATCCAGGGCGGCATCGCGATGGGCATCGGGCACGCGCTGCACGAATTCCTGCCGCTCTACGAAGACGGGCCCGGCAACGGCACTTGGAACTTCAACCGCTACACCCTGCCGCGCGCGGCCGACGTCGCGGTGTGGAGCCAGGGCGCCGAGGTCCTGCCGGCGCTGTCGGACACCG
Source organism: Variovorax sp. dw_954 (assembly GCF_018449755.1). Classification (NCBI taxonomy): domain Bacteria; kingdom Pseudomonadati; phylum Pseudomonadota; class Betaproteobacteria; order Burkholderiales; family Comamonadaceae; genus Variovorax; species Variovorax sp. dw_954. Next base: position 358,307 of record NZ_JAAVVD010000004.1, read on the forward strand.
ACCCGCCCAAGGGCATGGGCGAGGTGGTGATGATCGCCATCGTCCCGGCCATCGTCAACGCGGTGGCGCATGCCATCGGCCATCGATTCACCGAACTGCCGATCACGGCGGAAAAAATCAGGGGGGTGCTGCAATGAGCACAATGCCGGCGGTCAAACCGCTCAAGCTCACGATCAACGGCAAGGACGTCGGCCCGACGGACGTGCCCGATGGTCTGATGATGATCGACTTCCTCCACGAGTATGCGGGCCTCACCGGTTCGCGCCTGGGTTGCGGCATCGGCGAATGCCGGGCCTGCGTGGTGATCGTCGACAAGCCGGGCGGCGCCAGCGAGGAGGTGCGCACCTGCATCACCGGTGCGCACTACTTCGCCGACAAGAAGGTCCGCACCGTCGAAGGCCATGCGCAGCGCAACGACAAGGGCGAGGTGGTCATGCTCTCGCCGGTGCAGCAGAAGTTCCTGGAGCACTACAGCTTCCAGTGCGGCTACTGCACGCCGGGCTTCGTCAACGGCGCGACCGTGCTGGTCGAACGGCTCAAGCGCCAGCCGATCGCCAAAAGCAAGGTCGAGGCCGAGATCACCCGCTCGCTCAACACGCACCTGTGTCGTTGCACGGGCTACGTTCGCTACTACGAGGCGGTCAAGGACGTGATCCTGTCGACCCCTGGCCTGACCACGGAGGGCTGAGCATGCGCGCCCTCTTCCATCACCCCCTCGCGCGGGTTGCGGCTGTGCTGGGCGCGGCCCTGGCCATGACGGCCTGCGGCGGACCGACCGGCGACGGCAAGCCGGTGAAATCGAGCGCCGACGAGATCGCGCGCGGCAAGTACCTGGCCAGGGCCGCGGACTGCGCGGCCTGCCACACCGCGCCGGGCGGCGCACCCATGGCGGGCGGTGCGGCGCTGGAGTCCGAGTTCGGCGCCCTCTACGGCAGCAACATCACACCGGACCCGCAGCACGGTATCGGCAAGTGGAGCAAGGACGACTTCTACAAGGCGGTCCACGACGGCACCTCGCCCGGCGCCCGGCAACTCTATCCGGCCATGCCCTACGCCTCCTACCGCGCCATGCCGCGCGAGGACGTGGACGCAATCTATGCCTACCTGATGCAGCTGCCCGCGGTGGCGCAGCCGAGCAAGCCCGACGAGCTTCGTTTCCCGTACAACATGCGCTTCGGCATGTTCTTCTGGAAAATCTTGTTCCTCAAGGACGAGTTGCCGGTAGCCTCGCAAGGCCAGTCGCCAGAGTGGGTGCGCGGGCGCTACGTCAGCAACGTGCTCGGCCATTGCGCCGAATGCCACACGCCGCGCGGCGCGCTGGGCCAGCTCGACCTGGGCCTGCAGTGGCAAGGCGCACAGCTCGGCCGCTGGCTGGCGCCCGACATCACGCCCAAGGGCCTGGCCGAGCGCGGCTGGACCGAGAAGGACATCGGCACCTTCATGAAGACGGGTGTCGCGCCGCAGGGCTCCGCCTGGGGCGAGATGCACACGGTGGTCGCGCTGAGCACGCAGCACCTCACCGACGAGGACAGCAAGGCGATGGTGCGCTTCATGACCGGCGACAAGCCGCTCGCGGCCGTGCCGGCGAAGGAAGACCCGGGCGCCGACCAGAAGCTGGGCCCGGGCCGTCAGACCTACCTGAACGTCTGCGCCGGCTGCCACGGCGTGAACGGCGAAGGCCGGTCGCATGTGGCGGTGGCCATGGCCGGCAACTCGACGCTGCGCATCGGCGACCCGCGCAACCTGGTGGTGTCGGTGCTCGACGGCATCGAGGCGCAGCAGTTCACCGGCTACGAGCGCATGCAGGAGATGCCCGGCTTTGCCGACAAGCTCAGCGACGCCGAAGTCGCCGACCTGAGCAACTACCTGCGGGTTCGCTTTGCGGGCCAGCCGGCATCAGTGACGGCGGAGGCCGTGTCGAAGATGCGGGCGAAGGAAACGACAGCCGCGAAGCACTGACCTCTCGACTGACGCGCCACACCACCGGCCTTGCGGAGCAATTCGCAAGGCCGGTTTTTTCTTTTGGCTTTCTGGTCGCCGCGAGGACGCCCGTGATGCGATGAATCGCTTGGCGCCTTCACTGCGCCGGTCGGTTCATCGCATCCCAGGCTTGGGGGTGATTGAACAGCCCCGGCGCTTCGACGGAACAGACACGCGCGTGGGACTCTCATCCATTCAAAGGCGAACCCAGATCAGCCGATCGCATCGACCCGGTCCGGATAAAAGGCCAGGTGGTCCTTGATGGCCGCCACGGCGTCATAAGGCGCCTCGTAGGTCCAGACTGCGTTGATCGACCGCTCGCCGCCCGAAGGGATGCTGTAGTAGGCACAGTCGCCCTTGTAGGGGCAGTAGGTCGCGTGGTCGGTGCGTTGCAGCAGCGCCATGTCGACGTCCTTGCGCGGGATGTACTGCACCGCCGGGTAGCTGGCCTCGCGCAGGCTCAGCGCTTCGGTGGTGTCGGCGATGACCTTGCCGGCCACGGTGACGGTCACGCGCGCTGGATTGCGCGAGATCGTGATCGGGTGGTCGGGTGGTCGGGGCCGGGGATCTTGATGGGCTTGGCAGGCATGCGGCGAACTTTCTTGATGGGCGCTTCAAGATAGCGCTGGATTGAAGCCGCTTGAGCGTCGGGGTCTTGAACCGGCGCCTGCTCGCTCGCGGTGATGCCGCCGACCAGGTACGTCGACCTGAGCAACCACTCTGTCGCACACCGACCATCAGGCCCGCGAATTCCCGCCGGCACGACAAAATGCACATGCTTGCCGTCCGCAAGAAGCCGAGCGGCCGCGTTGACTGACCTGTAGAGTTCCATCGCGGGTCAAACCTCCGGACGGCCCGCCCCGCGTTGCTGCCCCACTTGCACCCACTCCATGCCTGTAGCGCCCCCAACTGCCGTGCCGCTGCGCCTGCGACGCTTCCGCGTCGACGTCGGCACCATCATCACGGTCGTGATCCTGGTCGAGTCGCTGCTGCTCATTGCGCTGGGCTACTGGGGTTCGCAGCGGCTGGTGTCGCGCATCGGCGAGTCGGCGCACCAGGCCGACCACCTGCGCATCGAGGACCGGACCATCGCCTTCCTGAACCATGCGTCGACGGCCGTGCGGTCCATGAGCGAAAGCCCGAGCCTGCAGACCGGCGGCGAGGGCGCCGGCCAGTCGGGCGAATTGATCTGGACGCTGTTGCAGCAGTCGCCTGAACTCGACAGCATCTACGTCGCGGCCGCCGATGGCCGCATGCTCATGGTGACCCGGCATCCCGAACCGGCGGTGGTCAACATGAAGGCCGAGCCGGAGGGCACCACCGAGGTCTGGCACTTCAAGCCGCGGGCCAGCGACAGCACCGATGTGCAGGAGCGCTTTCGCACGGTGCGCGTGGAGACCTTGCACACCCAGTACAAGCCGACCGAACGAGGCTGGTTCAAGAGTGCAATGAACGGCCAGCGCAGCGAAGCGGTCTGGTCGCAACCCTACGTGTTCGCCGCGCAGCAGGAGGAAATCGGGGTGACCTATTCGCTGCCGGCATGGCGGCGCGGCGCGGACGGCAGCACCCAGGAACTGGTGGCCGCCGGCGACGTCTCGCTGGGTCGGCTTTCCGAGTTCGTGCGCCTGTTCAGCCGCGACGGCCAGGGCGAGGCAGCGCTGCTGGGCACCGAGTTCCAGGTGCTGGCGCGCAGCGATGTCGAAGGCGATGTGAAGCACCTCGAGGTGCCGCGCGATGGCGTGCTGGGCGCGGTGATTGCGCGCATGCAGGGCGGCGCCGGCGCGCGCGGCGCCACCGCGGACGCCAGCTTTGCGCTGGACCACGCGGGCCGCCGCTACCTGGTCCGCACCTCGCACCTGCCGTCCACCCACTGGCTGCTGGCCAGCTGGGTGCCGGAGGACACGGTGCTCGGCGGCCTGCAGCGCAACGTGCTGTGGCTGCTCGCACTGGTGCTGGCGTCGCTGGCCATCATCCTGACGGTGTCGCTTCGCCTGTCGAAGGTGGTCACGCTGCCGGTCGAGCAGCTGTCGCGCATCGCGCGCCGCATCGGCCGCTTCGACCTGGACAACATACCGCGCGTGCCGAGCCGCGTGCTGGAGATCCAGCAACTCGACCAGGCGCTCGACGACTCGGCGCGCGGGCTGAAGGCGTTTCGCAAGTTCGTGCCGGTCGACCTGGTGAACCAGCTGGTCGATGAAGGCCACACGCTCACGCCGAGTGGCGAGCCGCGCCGCATCACGGCCATGTTCACCGACATCGAGGGCTTCACGCGCATCTCCGAAGCCGTCGAGACCAGGGTGCTGGTGGAGCAGCTGACGGCGTACTTCAACGTGGCCACGCGCGTGATCGCGCGCCACGGCGGCACGGTCGACAAGTTCATCGGCGACGCGATCATGGTGCTGTGGGGCGCACCCTCGCCGCTCGATGACGCCGAGTACAAGGCCTGTGTGGCCGCACTGGAACTGCGAGCGGAACTTGCCGTGCTCAACACGCGCTGGGCCACGCAGGGCCTGCAGGCCTTCGCCACGCGCATCGGCATGCACACCGGCACCGCGGTGGTGGGCGCGCTCGGCTCGAACGAGCGGCTGGCCTATACGGCATTCGGCGACACCATCAATGTCGCGAGCCGCATCGAAGGCCTGAACAAGGACCTGGGTACGCGCGTGCTGTTGTCGGAGGCGACCTTCGAAGGGCTCCGGGGACGGCTGCGCACGCGGCGCATCGAGGAGATCGCGCTGCGCGGGCGGATGTCGAAGGTGGTGCTGTACGAATTGCTGGAAGGCTGAACGGATTCACTTCGATGGCGCCGCCGCACCATCGCGTAGCCGGCGCACGTGAAGCCGGCGCTGCGAGATCAGCGCTTCGGCGGTGTCTACTGGCTCGCCGTGATCCCACCGTCCAGGTACAGCACCTGCCCCGTGATGAACGCAGCCGCCGGCGAGCAGAAGAACACCGCGGGGCCGGCCACGTCCGATGGCTCGGCGACGCGGCCGAGCGGAATGCGGTCGAGCACCTGCTGGTGCGTGGCGGGGTTGTCGAGCCAGTGCCGGGCCATCTCGGTGCGCACCACCGTCGGCGCGAGGCCGTTGACGGTGATGCCGTGCGGCGCCAGTTCGCTCGCGTGCTGACGGATCAGCATGACCAGCGCGCCCTTGGTGCTGGCGTAGGCGGAGTAGCCGCGACCGCGCAAGCCCAGTTGGGCGCGCACCGACAACAGGTGAACCTGCCTGCCGCCGCGCCCGCCAGTGATCTGGTGCCTCGCCACCGCCTGCGCGAGGAACATCGCCGACTTCAGGTTGACCTGCACCACTTCGTCGAAAGTCTCCTCGGACACATCGAGCAAGGCCTGCTCGCGCTGGATGCCGACGCAGTTGAGCAGCAGGTCGAGCGCGCCGAAGTGGCGATGCACCGCATCGACCGAGCGCTGGATGTCCGCGACGCTGTGCGCATCCATCGCGAGCCCGAGCGCGTCGTGTCCTGCGGCACGCAGCGTGGCAGCGAGCGCCGTCGCCTTCGCTTCGTCACGGCCCGACACGGCCACCCTGGCACCTGCCCGCGCGAGGGCCCACGCAATCGCCTCGCCGATGCCACCATAGCCGCCGGGCACATATGCCACGCGACCGCGAAGGTCGAAAAGGCCCGTGAGGGAGCGAGGATCAAAAGCCATGGGGGTCGCGGTCATCGGACCGTCTTTCATGCGTCGAGAACGCTCTTTTTTCCAAACAGCCCGCGCGAGCGGAACGTGACGACCGCGATGAACAGCAGGTACATCGACATCAGCGACCACTCCGACGCATAAGCACCCGTGAGCCCCACCACCATGCCGACCATCAGTCCCGCGATCACCGCGCCCCACAGCGAGCCGACGCCGCCGAGCACGATGATGAGGAACGCCGGCACCACCGCGTCGACGCCGACGTGCGGCCGGATGCCCCAGATCGGCGCCATCACCACGCCGGCGATGGCGGCCAGGGCCACGCCCAACGCGAAGACGAACAGCCGCAGCCGCGAAAGGTTGATGCCGAGCGCGCGCACCATCTCGCTGTCGTGCGCGCCCGCCTTGATGATGGCGCCGTAGGGCGTCTTCTGCAGGAACAGCCACAGCAGCCCGATCATCAGCACCGCGAAGGCGCTCGCGAAGAAGCGATAGCGCGAGTACACGAGGTCGCCCATCAGCACCGCACCCGAGATCGCCTCCGGCAGCGCGAGTTGCTTCTCCGACGAGCCCCACACGAGGCGGATGCCCTCCTCGATCACCAGCGCCGCGCCGAAGGTGAGCAGCAGGCCATAGAGCGGATCGCGCCCGTAGGTTCGCCGCATGCACAGTTCGAGCAGCATGCCGAAGAGGCCGACGAAGACCGGCGCAAGGAACAGCGCCAGCACGTAGCGAAGCCCGATCGGCAAGCCCATGTACCAGGCCTCCGCTTCCGGAAACAGGCCGAGCTTCGGCGCGACGATGAACAGCGCCGCATACATGCCGAGCGCGAACAGCGAGCCGTGCGCGAGGTTGATCGTCTCCATCACGCCGACGATCAGCATGAAGCCCAGCGCGACCAGTGCGAACAGCAGGCCGAGCGAGATGCCGTTGACCAGGAACGGCAGCAGGTTGCCGATGAATTCCATCGCGTGCGTTGCCCGGTGTTTCGGTTCAGACGTCGTAGCTCGGCGTTGCGTCGTAGCTCTCGAGCTTGCAGGCGCCCTGCGCGTCGGTGTCCATCACGTCCTTCGGATTCGCCTGCGTCATGATCTTGAAGATGTCGTCCTTCTCGGCCGGCTGTTCGTTGTAGCGCGCCATGTAGATGGTCTGCTGGCACTGGTGCGTGACCGGATCCATCCACGCGTCGAAGTGCTGCAGCCTGTCGACCGCATTCATCTGCCGGCCTTCCAGTTTCTTGATGACGGCGATGTTCTGCGTGGTGCCGGCTTCCTCGGTGCAGCGCAGCAGTTCGCGCGTCGCCATGTAGCTGTTGTGATAGACGTTGCCCGGCACGCGGATCGCCATGCCCGGGAACTGCTTCTGGTAGGCCGCGACGAACTCCTTCACGCCCGGCAGGTCGAGCCGGTAGTACCAGGTGGTGCCGAACACGCCGAAGATCGCTTCCGGCCCGAGGCCGTACACGTCGGGCCAGTCCTGCTGGTTGTTGATCCACGCGATGCTCTGGTGCATCTTGAGTTGCACCACCTGCTGGCGCAGCGCCTTGATGTCGTCGCCGCCGACCGCAGTGGCCACCACGTTCGGCTTGAGCTGCTGCAGCTTGAGCAGGTAGGCAGAGAAGTCGCGCGTGTTCTGCGGCACCAGCAGTTCGTCCACGATCTTGCCGCCGTTGGCCTCGACGATGGCGCGCGTGGCCTTCGAGGTGGTGTGGCCCCACACGTAGTCGTTGGTCAGCAGCACCCAGTTCTTTCCGCTCGTGGCGATGGCGTTCTTGACGATCGCGTTGCTGAAGTTGGTGCCGTTGCCGTCCCACACGAACTTGGTGCGGTGGCAGTCCTTGCCGGCCTCGGTCGGCGAGCTGGAGTTGGTGTTCAGGAAGATCGTGCCGTACTTCTGCGCGACCTGCGAGATCGCGTTCGACACGCCCGAATGCACCGCCCCAATCAGGTAGGTCGCCTCGTTGCGCGTGATCATGCGCTCGGCCACGCGCGAGCCGGTGGCGGGCGTGGTCTCGGTGTCGATGTGGATCGCCTCGATGCGCCGGCCCAGCACGCCGCCCTTGTCGTTGAACTCCTTGATCGCCATCATCGCGCCGAGCCGTTCCTCGCCGCCCGAGGCCGCGTACATGCCCGACGCGTCCATCGTGAGCCCGATGACCAGCGGCTTCTTCTGCGCGCTCTGCGCCCATGCGCGGTTGTGCTTCCATGGACCCATGAAGGGCGCGACGCCGTAGAGGCCCACGCCTGCGAGTGCGAGGCCCGTGCCCTTGAGCAGGCTGCGGCGCGAGGAAGGAAGATCCGTCTTGTTCATGGTTTGTCTCCAGCAAGGTTGAGAGGGCGAGCGCCTGTTCACACGACGAACGGAGATCGCGCTGGCCAGGCTTGCCAGCGCGAAGGGGAAGGCCCTAGCGCGGAACGATCTTCACGTCGTTGAGTTTTTCCTGCGCCTCGAACAGCGAGGCGATGAGCTTGTCGCCGTAGCCCATGTTCACGGCCTGCACCAGGCTCTGGTGCGCGGCCTCGCCCATGAAGCTGGACACGGGCAACATCTCTGCCAGGTGGGTGTAGTAGCGCAGGTCTTTCTGCGCGTTGGCGATGCCGAACTTGAAGCCGTCGACCGTGCCCTCGGTCAGCGTCTTCGCGGTCATCATCTGGAAGATGCCGCAGTTGACCCCGCCCACCGACACCACGTCGTAGAGCCGCTTGAGGTCCAGCCCCGACTTGGCCGCAACGGCAAATGCTTCGGCGATGCAGGCCGCGAAGCTCATGGCCATCATGTTGTTGACCAGCTTGAGCACATGGCCGTGGCCGGGCGGGCCGACGTGGAAGATGTTCTCGCAGAAGGCCTTGAGCACGGGCTCGACGACCGCGAAGTCCTCGGGCGTGGCGCCGACCATGGTGTTGAGTCGGCCCTCCTCCGCTTCCTTGGGCGTGCGTGCCAGCGGCGCATCGACCATCTTCACGCCGCGCGCGGCGAGGTCGGCGCGGACCCTGGTGGTGGACGACGGTTCCGCGGTCGAGCAGTCGACCACCATCAGCCCGTCGCGCGCGCCTTCGAGCACGCCGTCCTTGTCGTACACGATGGCCTCGACCTGCGGCGAGCCGGTGACGCAGATGAAGACGATGTCGCTCGCCTGCGCGACCGCCGCATTCGTCGATGCTTCGGTGGCGCCGGCCGCCAGCAGGTCCTCGACGTTGGCGCGGTTGCGATGCACCTTGATGGTGACCGCGAAGCCCTTGGCCAGCAGGTTCTTCACCATGCCGTGGCCCATCATGCCGATGCCGATAAAACCGATGCGTGGATTCATGTGATTCACCTTTTCAAAGAGGAAGTGCGATGGTGCCCTTGCTTTCGTGGCGTGCGGCACGCCAGAGGGCAAGCAGCCGCGCATAGCGATCTGCGATGTCGTGCACGGCCTGGCCGTCGTTCATGCGGCCGGCGAACCATTCGCTGGCGGCCGGCCCGAAGATCGAACGGCCGACGGCAAAGCCGCGGCAGATGGCGTGCGAAGCGGCGGTGCGGAAGCCGCGCTCCAGTTGTTCTTCCGGCGCCTCGAGGCCCAGCAGCAGCACGCCGCGGCAATGCGGGTCATGTCGGGCGATGGTGGCGGCGATCTGGGTCCAGGCTTCTGCCGATGCGGGCGGCGGGAGCTTCCACCAGTCGGGGCGGATGCCGACCGCGTAGATCTGCGCCATCGCCTCGGCGAGCACGCCGTCGTCGGCACGCAGGTCGCGCGGCAGGATCACCTCGATGAGGAATTCATGGAAGGTCTCGACGCTGGCGCTCTGCAATGCCGTGAGCGATGCGAGTTGTGTGTCGCGCAGCGACTGCGTGTCGTCGGGGTGGTAGCTCACCAGGCACTTGGCCACATGCTCGGCGGGCCATGTGCGCATCTCCAGTGCGAGCGACCTGGCGGGTTCGAATTGCAGCGGCCGCGAACCGGGCACCTCGACCGGCCGCGCGACCCACCAGCCGCGCCCCGTGAGGCCAGGCAGGATGTCGGCGCCGAAGCGGCTGTCGAGGATGATGCCCGGCGCCAGTCCCGGCTGTGCATGCACTTGGGCCGCCACCTGCGCGGCTTCGGCAACGAGGCGCTTGAAGGCCTCGATGCGCTGCGGCGCCGCGTGGTGCTGCTGCGCCAGTTCATCGAACTGCACGCGGTGATCGAATGCCAGGATGCCGAGCTCGTCCCAGTGCCGCGTGCGTGTGCTGACGCGATGCAGATGTTCCAGCGCCGCGTCTTCGCGCAGGCGGCGTGTAGGCGAACCATGTGCCAGGAAGGATTGCAGCTCTTCCCAACTCGCCATCGCCGGCGCGCAACCGTGGCGGGACACCACCAGCGCCCCGCACGCATTGGCGAACGCGCAGCAGCGCGCGAGCCGCTCGTCCTTCAGCCAGCCGCGCAGGAAGCCCGCCATGAACGCGTCGCCCGCGCCGAGCACGTTGTAGACATCGACCGGAAAGCCCGGCCCGCGCAGGCCTTGCTCGATATCGTCGGGGATGGCGCCATCGAAGACGACGCAGCCCATCGGCCCGCGCTTCACCACCAGCGTGCCTTGCGTCAACGCGCGCAGTGCACGCAGCGCGGCGAGCGTGTCGGTGCTGCCGCCGGCGATGTGGATCTCTTCCTCGGTGCCGACCACCAGGTCGCAGTACCCGATCACCGACTGGATGTGCGCGCTGACCCGGTCCGACGGCACGAAGCGCTGCTCGCCCATGCCGGGGCTGGTCAGGCCCCACAGCACCGGGCGGTAGTCGATGTCCAGCACCACGCGGGTGCCGGCCTCGCGCGCCAGCTGCATCGCCCTGACGCAGGCCCGATACGGCTGCGGCTGCGAAAGGTGCGTGCCCGAGATCAGCAGGCCGGTCGCCGACGCGAGGTAGGCCGCGGAGAAGTCGTGCTCGTCGATCGCCATGTCGGCGCAGTTGTCGCGGTAGAAGATCAGCGGAAAGGTCTCGCGGTCCTGGATGCCGAGGAAGACCAGCGCGGTGAGGCGCTTCGGGTCGGTCGCGACATGCGTCACGTCGACGCCTTCGGCCGCGAGCGTCTGCCGCACGAAGCGCCCGTGATGTTCGTCGCCGACGCGCGTGAACATCGACGGCTTGAGACCCAGCCGTGCGAGGCCGACCGCCGTGTTGGCCGGCGAGCCGCCGAGGTACTTGCTGAAGCTCTGCATGTCTTCGAGCCGGCCGCCGATCTGCTCGCCGTAGAGGTCGACGGCGGCGCGTCCGACGCAGATGATGTCGAAGGGACGCGTCACTGGAACCTCCGTGCTTCGCACTGCGGTGCGAGCTTGCTCATGCCACCCCCGCCCGCGCGCCCGCGCGCCGCACCTTGCGCTGCGTGCCCTGCTCCGCGATCAGGTGGCCGGCGCTGACCACCAGCGCCTGCGCCAGGCATAGCGGCGCGACGAGGGAGCGGAAGGGCTTGGACGAATCGTCCTGCAGCTCGAAACACACCCTGGCCGACGGCTTCAGCGGCGACAACGGACCATCGGTGATCGCGATGACGTGCGCGCCGATGCGCTTGCCCTCGGCCGCGGCCTCGATCACGTCGGGCGAGTAGTTGCGGAAGCTCGCCACCACCAGCACCTCGCCCGGCGCGATGGCGCGCAGGCTCTCACGCAGCATGCCGCCGGCGCCATCGAGCAGGTGCGTTCGCAGTTCGAGCTGGCTCAGCGCATAGGCGAGGTAGGCCGCGACCGGGAAGGCGCGCTTCTGCGCCAGCACATGGATGCGCGGCGCGGCCGCCACCAGCTTCACGGCGGCCTTGAGATCGGCCTCGCGCACGCTCTCTTCCAGGTGGCTCAGCTCGGCCATGGAATCTGTGGCCAGCTGGTGCAGCACGCCGGCCGGCGCGGTCGCACCGTTGCCGACTCTGGCCTGCGTGCGCCGCATGGTGTCGATGCGGTCGCGGTAGCTCGACGAGCGCTCCACCAGGTGGCTGCGAAAGAGCTGCTGCATCTCGGAAAAGCCACCATAGCCCAAGGCGTTGGCGAAGCGGATCATCGCGGAGGGCTGAACCTCGGTGGCTTCGGCGATGGCCGCGACTGTGCCCAGCGCCAGCTCGCTCGGCCGCTCCAGCGCAAAGCGCGCGATGCGCTGCAACTGCTTCGACATGTCGGGGTAGGCCAGCGCGATCTGGTCCTTGAGTTGTTCGTAGGTGCCGACGGAAGCCATGGAGTGGACTGGAACGAAATCGAATAAATGTTCTTGAGTGTTTTTATATTAGAACGTACATTCTGTTTTGTCCAGTTGCCGTTTCCTTTGTTTTTCAGGACTCCGTTTCCATGCAACTTCCCGCCGGCCGTGCAGCCCTGTTCCCCGCCCCGATGTGGCTGGTGGTCGTGCTGCTGCTGTCCACGCCGCTGTGGGTGTCACGCGTCGGGCTGTACCAATACCTCGCGCTCGAAATCATGATCTGGATGATGTTCGCGCTCGGCTACAACCTGCTGCTGGGCTTCACGGGGCTGCCGTCGTTCGGGCATGGCGCCTACTTCGGCATCGGTGCCTACGCCTTCGGCCTGATCCAGCACAAGCTGGTGGCGAACCTCTGGGTCGACCTGTTCGGCGCGGTGCTGGTCGCGGCCGCCTGCGGTGCGCTGGTCGGGCTCTTCATCTCGCACCGGCGCGGCATCTACTACGCGTTGCTGACCATCGCCTTCGGCCAGGTGGCATGGTTCATCGCGAACAAGTGGCACAGCATCACGGGTGGCGAAGACGGGCTGCTCAACATCCGCCGCCTGCCGGCCGACTTCGGCTTCGTGGCCTTCGACCTGAAGAGCAACGAAGCCCTCTTCTTCTTCGCGCTGGCCGTGTTCACTGCGGTGCTGGTGGCGCTCTGGCGGCTCGTGCATTCGCCGTTCGGGCGCGTGCTCAGCGCGATCCAGCAGAACGAGACGCGCGCCAGTTTCGTGGGCTACAACGTGTGGCTCTACAAGTGGTTGTCCTTCACCCTGTCGACCGCCCTCGCAGGCCTGGCCGGCGCGCTGTTCGCGATGACGCAGCAGTCGGCCTACCCCAACGTCATGAGCCTGCACAACTCCGGCTTCGTCGTGATGATGGTGCTGATCGGCGGCGGACTCGTGAGCTTCTGGGGGCCGCTGATCGGCGCGGCCTTCTTCATCCTGGCGCGCGACCTGCTCGGTGCCTACACCGAGACCTGGCTGCTCTGGTACGGGCTGGTGTTCATGGCGATGGTGCTGTTCCAGCCCGACGGCATTGCCGGTGCGTGGCAGGCGTGGCGAGCGAGGCATGGGCGCAGAAGCGGGCCAGCGCGCGTGACGAAGCACGGCGTCGAACCGGCAGTGGCCGCGGAAGGCGGTGCCAAGTGAGCGCGTTGTTCCAGGCCACACACCTGTCGAAGCGCTTCGGCCAGCAGGTCGTGCTGGAAGACATCACGCTGGGCTTCGAGGAAGGCCAGCTCTCCGGGATCATGGGACCGAACGGCGCGGGCAAGACGACCTGCTTCAACGTGCTGACCGGCCGCTACAGGCCCGACCGCGGCAGCGTGACCTTTGCGGGCGAGGACATCACCGGCATGGCACCCCGTGAGATCGCGCGGCGCGGCATCTCGCGCTCGTTCCAGATCATGAATCTGTTCAACGATTTCTCCGCGCTCGACAACGTTCTGATGGCGACGCCGCTTGTGCGGATGAAGGGCTTCAACACGTGGCGCGACCTCGGCGCGGACAGCAGTGCGCAGGACCACGCGGCCGGGGTACTGGCGCAGGTTGGGCTGGGCAGCAAGGCGCGTGCGTTGGCGAAGGATCTCTCGTACGGCGACCGCCGCGCGCTGGAGATCGGCGTGGCGCTGGCGGCCGAGCCGCGCCTGCTCTTTCTCGACGAACCGACCGCCGGCCTCGGCGCCGAAGGCACCGCACGATTGGCCGACCTGGTGCGCAGCCTGAAGCAACGCATCACCATCGTCATCATCGAACACGACATGAAGTTCCTCTTCGACCTGGCCGACCGGATCTCGGTCATTCACTGGGGCCAGGTGATCGCGGAGGGCACGCCGCAAGCGCTGAAGCAGAACGAGTGGGTCGCGCGCTCGAACCTGGGTGCGCTGACATGAGCGCCGGGATGCTGTCCGTCGCCAACATCGACACCTCCTACGGCGAGACGCAGGTGCTCTTCGACGTGTCGCTGAATGTCGGCCCCGGCGAAGTGGTCGCCTTGCTCGGCCCCAATGGCGCCGGCAAGACCACGGCGCTGCGTTCCATCCTCGGCCTCACGCCCGCGCGGCGCGGCGCGATCCGCTTCGACGGCTGCGACATCACGCGCGCCCACACGCACGACATCGCGCGCAGCGGCATCGGCTGGGTGCCCGACGACCGCCGCATCTTTCCCACGCTCACCGTGGCGCGCAACCTCGCCATCGCGCGCAAGCGCACCCGCTTCCGCGCCTGGCAGGAGAAGGATTGCTTCGAGATCTTCAGCGCGCTCGAATACCTGATGGCGCGCGAATGCGAGAACCTCTCCGGCGGCGAGATGCAGATGGTCGCGATCTCACGCGCCCTGCTCGGCTCGCCCGGCCTGGTGCTGTTCGACGAGCCCAGCCAGGGCCTCGCGCCGAAGGTGGTGCAGGACGTGATGAAGACCATCACGCGGCTGAAGTCCGAAGGCATCTCGGTGCTGGTGGTCGAGCAGAACGTGCAGAGCGCGCTGGCCGTGGCCGACCGCGCCTACGTGATGCACGCGGGCGCCATCGTCCACGAAGGGCCTGCCCATGCGCTATTGCACGACGCGCCGCTGCAACGCCGGCTGCTGGGCATATGAACGCGATGAACCCGCCCCTCCTGCGCGTCGAGAGCATCGAGCGCCAGTACACGCGCGGCACCTTCCGCAAGCAGGTCACCTTCACGCTCGCGGCCGACTTCGAAGTCGCGACGCCGCGCGTCATCGGCGTGCTGGGCCCGAACGGCTCCGGCAAAACCACGCTGTTCGAACTCATCACCGGCAGCAACCAGCCCAGCGCAGGGCGCGTGCTGGTCAAGGGCCAGGACATCCACAACGTGCGCACGCGCGAGCGCGACCGCCTGGCCATCCACTACCACCAGAGCTACCAGGTGCGCCACTTCAAGCAGGGCAGGCCTGACTTCATGCTCGAACATGCGGCTAGCAATTCGCCGTGGGTCCATCTCTTCGACGAGCCGCAGTTCAACACACAGGACGGCTACATCGGCTTCATGCTCGACTTCTTCCAGCGGCTGAAGCAGTCGGGCCGCCTAGTGTTCCTGTGCATGCACCCGAACGAGCCGTACCACGTCGACATCCTGCGGCAGAGCTGCCAGGAGTTCATCTTCGTGCACAAGGGTGTGGTCACGCATGCGCCCGACCTCCCCTCGTTGATGCAGGACGAACTTGCGCGCAGTTACCTCGGTGCGCTCGCCGGGCGCGCAGGTGCAGCGATGGCGCAATGACTTCGCATCGACGGCGCCTTCAACGGCCCCTCAGACCGCCTGCGCCGCCAGCCTACGCTCCGCCAGCGCCGCGTACCACGCGATGCACCCGGGGTTCGCCATCGCTTCCTTGTTGATGACCTTCTCCGCCGGCTGGCCCAGCAGCAGCTTCTTGATCGGCAGCTCCTGCTTCTTGCCCGACAGCGTGCGCGGGATCTCCGCCACCTGGAAGATGTCGTTCGGCAGGAAGCGTGGCGACAGCGAGGTCTTGATCGCGTGGTTGAGCTTGCCGCGCATCGCGTCGTCGAGCGCGATGCCGGGGCGCAGCACGACGAACAGCGGCATGTAGCTTTCGCGGCCCAGGTATTCGAGGTCCACCACCATCGAGTCGAGCACCTCCGGCAGCGCCTCGACTGCACTGTAGATCTCGCTGGTGCCCATGCGCAGGCCCTGGCGGTTGATGGTGGCGTCGCTGCGGCCGTAGATGACGCAGCCGCCGTCCTCGCCGATCTTGAGCCAGTCGCCGTGGCGCCAGACGCCGGGGTAGGTGTCGAAGTAGCTCGACAGGTAGCGTGCGTTGCCGGGGTCGCCCCAGAAGCGCAGCGGCATCGACGGCAGCGGCTGCGTGCAGACCAGCTCCCCGACTTCGCCGATGACCGGTTCGCCGTTCTCGTTCCATGCCTCGACCGCGCATCCGAGCCAGCGGCATTGCATCTGGCCCGGCACCTCGGGCAACTCGCGGTTGCCACCGACGAAGGCGCCGCAGAAGTCGGTGCCGCCGGAGATGTTGTTCCACCAGACCTTGCTGCCGGCCCGCGCCAGCTGCTCCGTGCCCCAGCGCTCGACCTCCTCGGCCAGCGGCGAGCCGGTGCTGCCCAGGGCCCGCACCCGCGACAGGTCGCCGCAGGCGGCCACGTCGACGCCGGCCTTCATGCAGGCGGTGAAATATGCCGCGCCCGCGCCGAAGTACGTCACCCGGTGGCGTGCGACGAAGCGCCAGAGCACGCCCCAGTCGGGCTTGTCCTTGCTGCCGCCCGGATTGCCGTCGTAGATGCAGATGGTCGCGCCGAACGCGAGCCCGGAGAGTTGCGCGTTCCACATGACCCAGCCGGTCGAGCTGTACCAGTGGAAGCGCTCGCCCGCGCTGTTGGCCTTGTAGCCCGCGCCGATGTCGTAGTGCAGCCCGCAGGCATACATGGTGAGCAGGATGCCGCCCTGCCCGTGCACGATGGGCTTGGGCAGGCCGGTGGTGCCGCTCGAATAGACGATCCAGACAGGATGGTCGAACGGCAGCCACTCGGGTTCGAATGCCGCGACTTCCGCATCGTCGCGCGCGATCGCCTCCGTCCAGTCCGAATCCGCGGGGACCGGGTGTGCGGCAAAGGGGGTCCGGATCAGCAACAGCTTCTTCACGCTCGGCAGCGCGTCGCGCAGTTCCTGCACCGTCGCGGCGCGGTCCAGCGCCTTGGCGCCGTAGTACACGCCGTCCACGGCGATCAGCAGCTTCGGTTCGATCTGCCGGAAGCGGTCGACCACCGCGGCCGTGCCCATGTCGGGCGCGCACACGCTCCACACCGCGCCGATGCTGGAGCACGCGAGGAAGGCGATGAGTGTCTCCGGCACGTTCGGCAGGTAGGCGGCCACGCGGTCGCCGCGCTGCACGCCGAGCGATTTCAGTGCGAGCGCAACGGATGCCACCTGCCGCCTGAGTTCGCGCCACGACAGTTCGCGCACTTCGCCCCGCTCGTTGTCGCTGATGATGGCCGGCAGCCCCGCCGCATGCGCCGCGTCGACGTGCCGCAGCACCTCGCGCGCGTAGTTGACCTGCGCGCCGGGGAACCATACGGCGCCGGGCATCCGGTTCTCGGCCAGCACCGCGCTGTGCGGCGTCGGCGAGCGCATGCCCTGGTAGTCCCAGATGCTTTGCCAGAAGGCGTCGAGGGCGGTGGTAGACCAGCGCCACAGCGCATCGTACGAATCGAACGAGAGGCCGCGGGTGTCGCGCAGCCAGTCCTGGTAAAGCCGGATCTGGGGAATGTGGGGTGCTGTCATGGCCGCGAGCCTAATGCCACGCGGCGGTGCACTCAATGGGGCTTGACCTGCGGTTGGCCGCACAGGTCGCCGAATCCGTCGCCGGAGGGCTGCATCGGCATGCGCGCCGTGAAGCGCGTGCCGGCCTCCGCCGACGAACTCACTTCCAAGCTGCCGCCGTGCGCCTTCACGATCATCGAGCAGATGTGCAGGCCCAGCCCCAGCCCGCCCCTGGCGCCGCTGTCCGCAGGGCGCCAGTAGGGCTCGAAGATCCGCGCGAGGTTCGCGGGCGCGATCGGCTCGCCGCCGTTCAACACCGACACCTGCAACTGGCCCTGGGCCGATCGGGCCTCCACCACCACCGGTTGGTCGCGCGCGCCATGCGTCAGCGCATTGCCCAGCAGGTTCGACAGCAATTGCTGGATGCGGCCGCGGTCGCACCAGACGTCGGCCGCGACGTCAATGCGCTCGTCGATCCACCGGTCGGGGTGCGCGAGTTGCAGTTCGGACACCACTTCCGACAAGGACGCACCCAGGTCCGCGACCTCCGCCGGCACCACCACCAGCCCCGACCCCATGCGGCCGCGCGCGAAGTCCAGCACGTCGTCGATCAGCAGCGCCATCCGGCGCGTGGTGCCGCGGATGCGCTCGCCGACCTTGGCGGCCTCGGGCTCCGACGCCCGGCGCACCAGCAGTTCGCCCAGTGCGCTGACCGACGCCAGCGGGTTGCGCAAGTCGTGCCCCAGCACCGCGATGAACTGTTCGCGCAGCTCGGCGGTGGTGCGCGCGTCGAGCAGCGCGGTCTCGGTCGCCATCTGCGACTCTTCCTGCTCGAACTGGCGCCCGATCAGCTCGGCAAAGCTTTCGAACATGGCCACCGTCTTCTGGTCGGACACACGCAAGGGGCGCGGGTCGATGGCGCAGAGGTTGCCGAAATACTCGCCGCCCGGCCGCACGATCGGGACGGAGATGTAGCTCTCGATGTTGTACAGGCGCGGCGTGTGGTGGTCGCGGTACACCGGGTCCAGGCTCGCATGGTCGAACACCACCGGCTTGCGTGCCGCGCGCGCCTCGATGCACAGGGTGGTGCGCACGTCGAGCTGGCCGCCCGGCTGCAGGCCGAAGTGGATGTCGTCCTGCACCGCGCACGCCGTCCAGGTTCCGTCCGTCACCCGCGCCACGGCGGCGAAGCCCATCCCGGTGTTGGCGCAGATGATCTTGAGCAGCGTCGGGACCGAGCTGATGCGGCCGATGAGGGCGACGTCGCGGCGGATCGCGTCGGGGGAGTCGATGAGAAGCGATTCAGTCAGGTTTGCATCCATGTTGTCAACGGATTGTCAATGAATCTCCTCGGCGGTGCTTGTCGCGGCGATTGCCGCCGCTTCGACGCGACGACGGTTGTTGCCGCGAAGCGATCAGGGCGCGGCGCGCTTTTTCTTCTTCGCCGCGCCCTTTGGCGATGGGTCGCCGAACAGCTGTTCCATGCGCTGCCCGATCCGCGCGCCGATTGCAGTGCCTACCCCCGGCAACACCGCGCTGCCGATGGCCGCGCCCGCCAGCGCGCCGCCGGTCAGCGACAGCTCCGGCGCATCCAGCGTGCCGCCGACCTTGAGCGGCACGCCGACCACGCCATCGACGATGTCGACCGCCAACTCGCCGTCGACCTTGCGGTTGAGCATGGTGGCGCTGCCGCTCGCGGTGAGCAGGCCGGAACGCGCCTTCAGGTTGGTGTAGCGCAGCACGATGCCGTTCTCGGTGCCCTGCGTGTCGAGCGTGCCGGCGAGTTCGTCGAGCGGGGTCTGGCCGCCGCGGCTGATGCCGGCCGTGCTCACCGCCCGGGCCAGGTCGAAACCGCGCAGCAGCGCGGGCCGCACGGTGAACCGGGTGCGTGTGTGCAGCACCTGCCACCACTCGATCGGATTGGCGCCTTCGGCCATGACTTCGGTGCGGCCGTTGATGCGGCCCTCCACGGCTGTCTTGCGCCCGAATGCCGACGTCAGGCCGACGATGTCGACATCGCGCGGCACCAGGTCGGCATGCAGGCGCAGGTTCCCCTCGGGCAATGCCTGCACGGCCGCGGTGCCGCTCCAGGTGCCGCCGGCCACCTCGATGTCGGTGCGCCAGCGGTCGATGCCCTCGCCCTCTCGCGTGAGCTCCAGGCGGGCCGGAGGCGTCACGCCGCGGCGTGACACCTCGGCACGGCGCGGCATCCAGCCGGGGTCGAACTCGATGCGGCCGTCGTAGGCCAGCGCGATGCCGCGCCGGTCGATCCAGGTGACGTCATCGAAGCGGACCTGTCCCACCGGCACCGGGTCCATCGTGAAGGCGCCCAGCGCCGCCGGCGATCCATCGCCACGACCGCGGAACTCCCGCGCCGACGCGCGCGGGAACACCGCCCCTTCGATCTCCACGTCGTCGACGCGAATCCGCCGCGCCAGCAGTTCGCGCAGGCTCGCGTGGAGCACCAGGCGGCGCACGGTGATCGGCTCCTTCTGCGCGGTGGCGAGTTCATCCAGCTCCAGAGAAAGGCCGGGCCGCAGCGTCCAGTGCGCGGCGCCTACCCGCAAGGCGACGCCGGTGCGCTGCTCGAACTCGGTCGCCACCCGCGCCGCGACCTGCGCATCGCTCGGCAGCCACCAGGCAAGGCCGCCGAGGGCGATCACCAGCACGCCGACACATGCGGCGGCGATGCCGATGATCCAACGTCGAGAGGCGCTCATCCTTCAAGCTTAGTGCTGGCCGCACGCTCGCTATAGTTTTGCTCCTCTTCTCCTACATACCGAAAGCATCCATGGCCATCTGGCAAAAACCCATCTCGCTCGAGGCGCTGAACGCCGGCAACAAGGGCACCGCCGTCGGGCACCTCGGCATCGAATTCATCGAGATCGGCGACGACTACCTGCGCGCACGCGTGCCGGTCGACGAACGCACCATCCAGCCCTACGGCCTGCTGCACGGCGGCGTGTCGGTGGTGCTGGCAGAGACGCTGGGCTCGACGGGCGCGCACTTCTCGTCGCCCGAGGGCCATCGCGCGGTCGGCCTGGACATCAATGCCAACCACCTTCGCTCGCCCAAGAGCGGCTGGGTCACCGCCACCGCGCGACCGGTGCACCGCGGCAAGAGCACGCAGGTGTGGCAGATCGACCTGGTCAACGAGGAAGGCGACTTGACCTGCGTGTCGCGCCTGACAATGGCGATGCTGCTGCCGAGGTAAGTCCCGGGGCCGCGCTTCGGCCCCGCTGGCGGTGTGAATTCGACGCCCCCGCCGCGGCAGGGCCGCCGCGATGTTTCACGAATAATTCAAGGAGATACCGAATGAGCCAGTCTCAAGATTCCTTCCTGCCGCACTGGCGCGAGGTGCAAGCCGTGCAGGGCACCGTGGTGGCGCCCGACGAACGCCTGCCCTGGCCGCAGACCGCGGCGATGGGCGTGCAGCACGTCATCGCGATGTTCGGCGCCACGGTGCTGGCGCCGATCCTCATGGGCTTCAACCCCAACCTCGCGATCCTGATGAGCGGCGTCGGCACGCTGATCTTCTTCCTCGTCACAGGCGGGCGCGTGCCCAGCTACCTCGGCTCCAGCTTCGCCTTCATCGGCGTGGTCATCGCCGCGAGCGGCTATTCCGGCAGCGGACCCAACAACAACATCGCGGTGGCGCTTGGCGGCATCGTCGCGTGCGGCGTGGTCTACGTGCTGATCGGCCTGCTGGTGCAGGTGGTCGGCGCGGGCTGGATCGAGCGCTTCATGCCGCCGGTCGTCACCGGCGCAGTGGTGGCGGTGATCGGGCTCAACCTGGCCAGCGTGCCGATCAAGAACATGGCGTCGAGCAACTTCGAGTCGTGGATGCAGGCGGTGACCTTCCTGTGCGTCGGGCTGGTCGCGGTGTTCACCCGCGGCATGGTGCAGCGGCTGCTGATCCTGATCGGGCTGATCCTCGCGAGCATCGTCTACGCGGTGCTGACCAACGGCATGGGCCTGGGCAAGCCGATGGACTTCAGCGGCATCGCCAATGCGGCCTGGTTCGGCGCGCCGGCGCTGACCGCGCCCGTTTTCGCCGGCCCTGCGATGCTGCTGATCGCGCCCGTGGCCATCATCCTGGTGGCCGAGAACCTGGGCCACCTGAAGGCCGTGACCGCCATGACCGGCCGCAACCTCGACCGCTACATGGGCCGCGCCTTCATGGCCGACGGCATCGCGACCGTGGTGAGCGGCAGCGTCGGCGGCACCGGCGTCACCACCTATGCCGAGAACATCGGCGTGATGGCGGCCACCCGCATCTACTCGACGGCGGTGTTCGTGGTGGCCGCGCTGATCGCGCTGGTGCTGGGCTTCAGCCCCAAGTTCGGCGCGGTGATCCAGGCGATTCCGCTGCCGGTGATGGGCGGCGTGAGCATCGTGGTGTTCGGCCTGATCGCGATCGCCGGCGCCAAGATCTGGGTCGACAACAAGGTCGACTTCTCGCAGAACAGGAACCTCATCGTGGCGGCGATCACGCTGATCATCGGCACGGGCGACTTCACGCTGAAGTTCGGCCAGTTCGCGCTGGGCGGCATCGGCACGGCGACCTTCGGGGCGATCATCCTGTACGCGCTGCTGGGGCGGTCGCGCAACGCGTAGGTCTTTGAATACGGACAGCCGAACGCAGAAGTCGCAGAGGTTTCGAGAAGTCGCAAAAGAAATACCGGAAGAACTTTCCTTGTCTTCTTTTGCGACCTTTGCGTAACCTTCGCGACCTCTGCGTCCGGTATCCGAACCCGTACCCAGGGCCCCTGTCAAACCCTGTAGCGGTCGACCAGTTGCTTTGCAATCACCGTGCGCAGGATCTCGTTGGTGCCTTCGCCGATGCACATCAGCATCGCATCGCGGTAGAAGCGCTCGATCTCGTATTCCACCGAATAGCTGTAGCCGCCGAAGATGCGCATCGCCTCCTGCGCGCAGAAGGCGCCCGCCTCCGAGCCGGCCAGCTTGGCCATCGCGGCCTCCAGGTCGCAGCGCTCGCCAGCGTCGAACTTGCGCGCCGCCTGCTCGATCAGGCGCTTGGCCCCTTCCACCTGCGTGACCATGTCGGCCAGCTTCATCTGGATCGCCTGGTGCTCGCAGATCGGCTTGCCGAAGGCGCTGCGCTCCTGGGCATAGCGCAATGAATGCTTCAGGGCGCCCTCGGCGATGCCGGCGCCGCGCGAGGCGACGTTGATGCGGCCCAATTCCAGTCCGCCGGCTGTCTGGTAGAAGCCCTTGCCTTCGACCCCACCGAGCAGGTTGGCCTTCGGCACGCGGTAGTCCTCGAAGTTCAGTTCGCACGTGTCGATGGAGCGGTACCCCATCTTCTTGAGCTTGCCGACCACGTTGAAGCCCGGCCCCTTCTCGGCGATCAGCAGGCTCATGCCCTTGTGGCGCGGTTGCGCGGCCGGGTCGGTCTTCACGAGCAGCAGCGTGCCATGGCCGTGCATGCTGTTGGTGATCCAGGTCTTGTTGCCGTTGACGACGTAGTTGTCGCCTTCCAGCCTGGCGACGGTGCGGATGGCCTGCAGGTCGGAGCCGGCGTTGGGCTCGGTCAGCCCGATGCTGCCGCGGAACTCGCCGCTCGCCATCAGCGGCAGGTATTTCGCCTTCTGTTCCTCGGTGCCGGCGCGCTCGATCGCGGACGCCATGATGAGGTGCGAATTGACGATGCCCGACGGCGCCATCCAGATCGACGACAGCTTGATCACGATCTGCGCATAGGTCCACGACGACAGGCCCAGCCCGCCGTATGCCTCGCCGATGGTGGCGCCGAACAGGCCCAGTTCCTTCATCTGCTCGACGATGTCGTGTGGGTACTCATCGGCCAGGTCGTACTTGCGTGCGACCGGGCGCAGTTCCTTCTCTGCCCAGGCTTCGACGGCGTCGACGAATTCCTGCTGGCTGGAAGAGTCGTGCATGGCGGGCGCGGGGCGTGTGGTGACGGCATCCATTCGTTTGTCTCCTGGCCGGCTCAGTAGCCGACCTTGTCTTCGACGCTGTGGCCCTGCTTCGCGATGAGCATGGTGCGGGTGAAGGTGCAGACCACCTTGCCGTCCTGGTTGGTGCCGATGGTGCGCACGGTGACGATGCCGGCGCCGGGGCGCGAGGCGGACTCGCGCTTGTCCAGCACTTCGGAGGCGGCATAGAGCGTGTCGCCGGCAAACACCGGGAAGGTCATCTTGATGTCGCCCCAGCCGAGGTTGGCGATGGCCTTCTGGCTCACGTCGGTCACGCTCATGCCAACCATCAGCGCCACGGTGAACGGGCTGCACACGATGCAGCGGCCGAACTCGCTGGCCTTGGCGTATTCGCCGTCGAAATGCATCGGATGCGTGTTCATCGTGAGCAGCGTGAACCAGGTGTTCTCCGTCTCCGTGACGGTGCGCCCGGGCCGATGCTCGTAGACGTCGCCGACGTGGAATTCCTCGTAGTGGCGACCGAAGCTTTCGCGGTAGCGCTGCTCGCCGATTTTCTTGATGACCTGGACCATGGTGTCTCCTGTTGGCTGTTGATTTCGGGGGTGAAGAGGGAAGGCGGTTCAGCGCTGGCCGGCCCGGGCCAGGATGCGCAGGGCGTTGCGGACCACCGGCGCATCGACCATGCCGCCGCGGAACATGAAGGCGCCCGAGGCACCCTCCGCGGGGAGCGCGTCGCGCAGCGCAAGGGCCCATTCGATGCGCTCCGCCGGCGGCATGAACGCGTCGTGGATGACCGGTATCTGCTGGGGGTGTATCGCCGTCTTGCAGTCGAAGCCGAGCGCCAGCACACGCCGGGTTTCGTCGGCCAGGCTTTCGGGCTTCTGGAGGTCGATGTGGGGCACGTCCCAGGCCTGCAGATCCGCGGCGCGGGCCGCATGGAGGATGCGGGCGCGCGCATAGAGCAGCGCGTCCCAGCCGAACTGCGCGCCCAGTTCGGCCGACAGGTCGGCGCCGCCGAGCATGAGTGCGGCCAGCGGCCCCCCGGCCTCGGCGATGGCCGCGGCACCGTCGATGCTGCCGGGCGTTTCCAGCAGCGCCACGAGGCTCGGGCACCTGGCGCCCAGCCACGCGTGGATGCACTGGACGTCTGCGGCGGCTTCCACCTTGGGCAGCAGGATCCAGTCGGGCATCGTGGCAGTTTGCGCCAGCGCGAGCACGTCGCGCAGCCCTTCCAGCGTGCGCACCGCATTCAGGCGCAGCGCCACGGCGGGCTGTGCCGGGCCGGCGGAGCGCTGTGCGAGCCAGTGCAGCGCATCGGCGCGGGCCGCCTCCTTCCTGGCGGGAGCGACTGCGTCTTCCAGGTCGATGCAGACGAGGTCGGCGCCGGCCGCCATGGCTTTCGCGAATCGCTCGGGCTTCTCGCCGGAAACGAAGAGCATGGAACGGGGCGGGGCGGCGGGAGAGGCGGTGGAGGTGGGCAAAAGGCTTGTCTCGTCGGCGTTTAATTGTCCGTACAATAACCCAAGTTTTGCCATGCTGTCAACAAAACAGTCGGCAATGGGATGATTGGCACGTGAGCACCACCCCCACCACCACTCTCCCACCCGCCGTCGACGAAGACGCCCCGCGCTACATGCAGATTGCGCGCGAGTTCATTCGCGGCATCGCCGACGACAGCTACCCACTCGGCGCGCACCTGCCGACGGAAGCCGAACTGTGCGAGCAATTCGGCATCAGCCGATTCACCGCGCGGGAGTCGATCCGCGTGCTGGTGTCCGCCGGCCTGGTCACGCGGCGCCCCCGCATCGGCACCGTCGTGATCGCCAAGCCGGACACGGCCCGCTACGCGCAGGAAGCCAGCGCGCTGCCCGACCTGCTGCAGTACGCGCGCGACACCGACATGCGTTTCGTCTACATCGGCAAGGTCACGCTCGGCAAGGCACAGGCGCAGGAGTTCGGCGTTTCTCCAGGGGAAGAGTGGACTTATGCGCTTGGCATCCGCTATGCCAGCGACCCCGGAAGCACCGATGCGCCGCCCGCGCAGTCGCGGCCGTTCTGCATCACGCGGCTCTTCCTGAATCCGCAGCTCGAGGGCATCGGCGCCCTCCTGCGCGAGCGAAAGACGGCCGTGTACGCCCTGATCGAACGCGAGTACGGCCTCGCGATCGACCGCGTCGAACAGGAACTCAGTGGCGCCGTGCTCGACGCCGACGATGCCGCCAATCTCGGCGCCCCGCCGGGCGCGCCGGCCCTGCGCATCGTGCGGCGCTACTACGGCAAGCAGGACCGCCTGCTCGAGTACGCCGACAACGTGCATCCGAGCGATCGCTTCACCTACCGGATGAATCTGCGGCGCTGAGCGTCCCGGCCGGGCGCGCCGGGCAGTTGACACTGCGGCCAAAGACTCCTATATTTGTCCGTACAAATACCGGAGACATCATCCATGCCCAAGCTTCGCCGCCCACTCCTCCTCGCTTCGCTGCTCGTCGGCGTCGTGCTGGCCCCGCTCACCGCGTTGGCGCAGAGCGACTACCCCAACAGGGCCGTCAAGGTGCTGACCGGTTTTCCGCCGGGGCAGGCGACCGACACCCTGGGCAGGATCGTCATCAACAAGCTTCAGATGGCGCTGGGGCAGGCCTTCTTCGTCGACAACAAGCCGGGCGCTGCCGGCATCATCGCGACGCAGGCGGCGATGGCCGCGCCGCCCGACGGCTATACCCTGCTGCTCACGTCGTCGGGCCCGCTGGCGGTGAACCCCGGCCTCTATGCCAAGCTGCCCTACGACCCGGTCAAGGACTTCGTGCCGGTCGGCGGCATCGCCATCGTGCCGGAGGTGCTGGTGATCAACATGGACGTGCCGGTCAAGGACGTAAAGGGACTCGTCGCGCTGGCCAAGTCGGAACCCGGCAAGATCAACTACGCCTCCGGCGGCGTGGGCGTCACCAACCACCTGGTCACCGAGATGTTCCGCAGCACCACCGGCATCGAGATCAACCACGTGCCCTACAAGGGCGGCCCACCGGCCCTCACGGACTTGATTGGCGGCCGCGTGCAGATGATGTTCGAGACCTCCGTTGCGACGCTGCCCTTCGTCAAGCAGGGCAAGCTGCGGGCGCTGGCGGTCAGCAGCCCCGAGCGCATCGCCGCCGCGCCCGAACTGCCGACCATCGCCGAGCTGGGCTACCCCGGCTTCAGCGGCGTGCCATGGATCGCGATCATGGCGCCGGCGCACACGCCGCCGGCCATCGTCGCGAAGCTCAACGCCGAGATCAACAAGGCCCTCAAGAGCAAGGACGTGCACGACAGCTTTGTCGCGCAAGGCGTCGAACCGCTGGTGAAGACGCCGGAAGAGCTGGGCATCTTCGTCAAGTCGGAGATCGCCAAATGGACCAAGGCCGTCAAGGACTCCGGCGCCAAGGCCGAGTAGATGCTTCCTCCGAGGCGCTGCGGCGCTGCCCCTCGAAGGGCGCGCACCCGGCGGCCCGGCCAAGCCGCCTCGCGGTGCCCCCGAACGGGCCTCACTGCGCTCGCCACCCGTTGAACAACCCACCTGGATCGACATGACTGCTACGACCGACCCCCGCCCCGACCGCATCGCCACGACGCTGGCCGGCTTCACGCACCGCCTGCGCCTCGGCGAAGTGCCCGCCGAGGTGAGCCTGCGCGCACGCCACCTCATGCTCGACGCCATCGGCTGCGCGCTGGCGGCACGCCAGGAGGATTTCGCCCTGCGCTTCGAGAAGGCCGTGCATGCACTGCCCGGCGCCAATGTGCCGGCGGCATGCACCGCCGGCGCGATCGGCTTCGCGCGCCGCCTGCCGCTGCGTGACGCCGTGCTGCTCAACGGCGTGCTGACGCACGGCCTCGACTACGACGACACCCACATGGCCGGCGTGCTGCACCTCAGCGTGAGTGTGCTGCCCTCGCTGTTCAGTCTGGCCGCCGCGAACGACGCCAGCGGCGCCGACATGCTGGCCGCCTACATCGCCGGACTGGAGACGGGCGCGCGCATTGCCAGCGTCGCCAGGAGCGGCTTCCACGGACAGGGCTTTCATCCGACGGGCGTGGTCGGCGCGTTCGCCAGCGCGCTGGCGGTCGGCCGGCTGCTCGGCCTGGATGCCGACGCGCTGGTGGCGGCGCAGGGCGTTGCGCTGTCGCTGGCCAGCGGCAGCCTGCAGTTCATCGAGGACGGCAGCTGGACCAAGCGCATCCACCCCGGCTGGGCCGCCAACGCGGGCCTGACCGCCGCCACTTTTGCGCAGCAAGGCATCCCCGCGCCGGACGCACCGTATACGGGCCGCTACGGGCTGTTCCGCAGCTACCTCGACGCCACACGCCAAGCCCAGGTCGACATGGCCCTGGGCACCGCCGGCATCGGCGCCGATGGCCGGGCCAGCACCTGGGAACTCGACAACATCGCGGTCAAGCCCTTCCCGATGTGCCACTTCGTCCATGCCAGCGCCGACGCGGCCATCACGCTGCACCGCAACGGCATCGACGTCGCCAGGATCCGCAGTGTCGAAGTGGCGGTGCCCGCCGGCGTGGTGCAGTCCGTGTGCGAGCCGCTGGCCGCCAAGCAGCGCCCCAACAGCGACTACGAGGCCAAGTTCAGCCTGCCCTATGCGGTTGCGAGCGGCCTGCTGCGCGGCCGGCTGGGCCTGAAGGAACTCGAACCCGCGGCCTTCGGCGACGCCACCGTGCGGGCGCTCATGCAACGCATCCACTACGTCGCGGACCCGGCGTCGACCTTCCCGCGTCATTACACCGGCGAGGTGCGCGTCGAGATGGAGGATGGCAGCACGCAGGTCCAGCGCGAGCCCATCAACCGCGGCCATGCCGAACGGCCACTGACCAACGACGAGGTGCGCGAGAAGTTCATGGACAACGCCACGCTCTGGTTCCCGCGCAGCCATGCGGAAGCGGTGTGCGAGCAAGTGCTCGCGCTCGACAAGCTTCCCTCGGTGCGCACGCTCGAATCCCTGCTGGCGACGGACCCATCCATGCCGGCCCCTGCCACCACGTCCGCGGCAGTCATGCACTGAACACCCCATCATGTCCAAGCCCACCTCCTCCCTTCCCCTCGCCGGCCTGCGCGTCCTGGCCGTCGAGCAGTACGGCGCCGGCCCTTTCGGCACCTCCTACATGGCCGACCTCGGCGCCGAGATCATCAAGATCGAGAACCACAAGGACGGCGGCGACGTCGGCCGCCATGTCGGCCCGCATTTCTTTGGCGAGGAAGACAGCCACTTCTTCCAGACCTTCAACCGCAACAAGCGCAGCATCACGCTCGACCTCAAGCATCCCGAGGGCATGGCCACGTTCCGCAAGCTCGCGGCCGGCGCGGACGCGGTGCTCGACAACCTGCGCGGCGACCTGCCGGTGAAGCTCGGCCTGACCTACGCAGCGCTCAAGGACGTGAATCCGGCGATCGTCTGCACCCACCTGTCCGCCTACGGCCGCGAGGGTTCGCGCCGCGCCTGGCCTGGCTACGACTACCTCATGCAGGCCGAGGCGGGCCACCTCACGCTCACCGGCGAGCCAGAAGGTCCGCCCACGCGCTACGGCCTGTCGATCGTCGACCTCATGACCGGCCTGGTCGCAGCCTTCGCGCTGCTGGCGGGCGTGACGCGCGCGCGGCGGACCGGCGTGGGACTGGACATGGACACCTCGCTGTTCGACGTGGCCCTGCACAACCTCAACTACCCCGGCACCTGGTTCCTCAATGCCGGCGTGGTCACCGGTCGCACGGCGCGCAGCGGCCATCCGAGCCTGGTGCCGAGCCAGCTCTACCGCACGCAGGACGGCTGGATCTTCATCATGTGCAACAAGGAGAAGTTCTGGCCGATCCTGGCGCGCGAACTCGGGCATCCCGAATGGGCGACCGACCCGCAACTCGCCACCTTCGCCGTGCGACTGGCCAACCGTGACCGCGTGACGCGCCTGCTCGACGACGCGCTGATGCAGGCGCCGACGGCCCACTGGATCGACCGGCTGTCCGGCAAGGTTCCGGTGTCGCCGGTGTTCGACGTGGCGCAGGCGCTGGAGAACCCCTTCGTGCAGGAACGCGACGGCGTGCTCGACTACGACTACGAAGACGGCCGCGCCGCACGCATGATCGCCAACCCCATCCGCGTGCCGGGCGTGACCTTGCCGCACCGCGCCGCGCCCTGCATGGGTCAGGACAACGACGCGCTGCTGCGCGAAGCGGGCTTCGACGATGCGGCCATTGCCAAGTTGCGCGATCTGGGCGTGATCGCCGAGTCGCGCGAGGCGCATGCACTGGCCGAAGACATCGGTCACGCGGCCGGGCCCTGAGCCACGCGCTCGCTCCAATGAAAACGGCGCCCTCGAGGGGCGCCGTTCTTCATGGCGGATGCCTTATTCGGCGGCGGCGGCTTCAGCGGGCTTGGCCGCGGTCTTGCGCGCGCGCGTCTTCCTTGCGGGTGCGGGGAGTTCCGCCGCGGCGACCTTCTTCGCGGGGGCCTTCCTGGCTGCGGGCGCCTTCGCAACGGGCGCCTTTGCAGCGGGCTTCCTTGCAGCGGGCTTCCTTACGGCGGACTTTTGCGCAGCGGGCGCCTTCGCCCGGCCGCTCGCCGGCGCCTCGACGACTTCCGCCTTTGCCTTCGCCACTTCGGGCGCAGCGTGCGGCAGGGCCGTCTTTGCGGCGGCAGCCTTGGCGGCGGAGCCCGCGGACTTCGCATCGCCCGGCAGCGTATTCGTCAGCTCCAGCAGCATGCGGTGCTCGGCCAGCATGTAGTCGCCCAGGTCGGTCAAGTCGGGCAGCACGCGGCGGCATGCGATCAGGCCGTAGTCCATGCGGCCGTTGTAGCTCTGCACCGTGATGTTCAGCGCCATGCCGTGGCTGGCGATCGACACCGGGTAGTAGCAGGTGACGTAGGCGCCGGCGAAGTACATCGGGAACGGCGCGCCGGCCACGTTCGAAATGGCGACGTTGGCCATCGGCGGCACCACGTTGACCAGGCCCGAGCGGCCGTACATCGTGGCCATGCCCGACATGAGCCAGGGCGCGGCGAACATCGGGAAGTCGTCGATCATCACCGACTTGAAGCGGTTCATCACACCCTTCGCCGAGGTCGACGAGGTGTTGATCGCGCGCATGCGCTCGATCGGGTCCTTGATGTCGGTCGCCAGGCTCACCAGGATCATGCTGGCCTGGTTGTTCTGGGTGTCGTCGCCGGCTTCGCGCGTGCTCACCGGCACGCCGGCCACCAACGACTGCTCGGGCAGCTCGTTGGTGTCCTTGAAGAAGTGGCGCATGGCGCCGGCCACGGTGGCCATCACCACGTCGTTGAGCGACACGCCGAAGTGCTTGCCGATCGCCTTGGTCTCGGCCAGCGAGATGGTGCGGCCGGCAAAGGTGCGCTGGTTGGTGATGGAGACGTTCAGCACCGTGCGCGGCGCGAACAGGTTGAACTTCTTCGGCGCCGCCTTGGCGTCCTTGCCCTCGGCGGACTCCACCGGCTTGGCCAGGCCCGCGATGGCCTTGACCAGCGCAGGCGCCATCTTGTACAGCTTGACGTATTGCTGCACCGTGTTCTTCATCGCCGCGCTGGCGAGTTCGGCCATGCCGAGCTGGTACTTGTTGCCGCGCGGCTTGATGCGCGGCGGCTTGATCACGCGGCCGGTGGGCGCGGTGTCGAAGATCGCCTTGCCGACCTCGACGCCGGCCTGCCCGTCGATGCCCGCATGGTGCACCTTGGTGTAGAGGCCGACCTGGCCGCTCTTGAGGCCGTCGATGATGTAGAACTCCCACAGCGGGCGGCTGCGGTCGAGCAACGCCGAATGCAGCCGCGCCACGACCTGCTGCAACTGCCGGTTGGTGCCGGGGCTGGGCAGCGTGATGTGGCGGAAGTGATGGTCGATGTCGAGGTCGTCTTCCTCCACCCAGACCGGGTTCGACAGATCGAAAGGCATCAGCGCCAGCTTGCGGGTGAACACATCCGCCAAGTGGATGCGTGCCAGCATGTTGGCCTTGGCGTCCTCGAAGAAGTTGCCCTTGTAGCCCTCGGGCAGGTCGAGCACGTTCAGCGAGCCGACGTGCATCGGCATCTCGGGGGTTTCAAGGTGCAGGAAGGTCGAGTCGAGTCCGCTCAGGTGTTTCATGTGTTGTCTCGCTGTTCGTACGTAGCTGTGAAAGTTCTTCTCGCCGGCGCCCGCAGCGCTCAGCGGGACGGGCTGACGGCAGGATACAAGGCGCGTTCGGGGCCGGTCGGCTTGAAGTGTTTCCATCCGTCTTCCGGCTGCGCCAGCCGGTCGCCGATGGCATAGAGCGCCAGTGGATGCACTCCGAGACCGGAGTGCGAAGCACAGACGATCTCGATATTGTCGCTGAGGGGCCCCTTCTTCTCGATGCTGCAGCCCCAGGCGACGATGCCGTCGGAGCGGGTGAAGATCGCCGTCATCGGCACGCCCGGCGGCGGACCGTCGCCGCGCTCGCCGGGGTCGACGTCGTTGCGTCCGCTGACGAACTTGTAGAGCTGCGACGCATTGCTGCTGCTGTCCGGGTCGCCATAGAGCGGGCTGCCGAGCGCCATGGCCTGGCGCACCCTGTCGGGCGACTCGCGGGCCATTTCACGGGCATACACCCCGCCGAGGCTCCATCCGATGACGCTGACCTTGCGGCCGGACTGCGCATGCAGGTCGGCGAGCGTCTTGCGCAACCGGGTCAGCACGCCCTTGCGCGGCCCCAGGTTGGGGCCCTGGCCCCAGCCGGAGGTCTGGTAGCCACGCGAGTTGAGAAAGCGGCGCAGCGGAATGGTGGAGTTGTCGTCGGCCATCAGGCCCGGCAGAACCAGTACCGTGTGCCCGTCGCCCTTCGGCACGCGCGACATGAGCCAGGGCATCGCCAGCGGCAAGGCCGACAACTCGAGAAGAGCCCGTCCCTCGAGCAACATCAGCAGCCTGGAAGGCCTCCTCTCGTCGGGGGTCTTGCCGAAGATGCTGCTGAAAGGCAGGACATCGTTGAGGTTGAGGTTCAAAGGCACTCCCTGTTGGATATTGACCATGAAGGGCATTCTGAGAGCACGGCCACAAAAGTGGAGCACTTCCGCGTCGCGGCCGCGACTAGGGTTTTTCCGCACGCGTTGGGCGGGCACCGGGAGCGCCGCAAGTGCAACCTCATGCAAAGAATGTTGGCGCAGGCGGTCCTCCACGCCGGGGCATCCCGCTGCGCCCGTTAGACTCCAACGCTTTCCGCAAAGACGTTTTCCATGGCAGATGCATCCGCCGCGCGTACCCGAGCGGTTTTCGAATTCAAGAGCGCGACGCTTCCGCTGATTGCGGTGATCCTCAAGACGGCCGACCTGGCCGTGCTCACCGAGGCCATCGACGCACAGCTTGCGGACTCTCCCGATTTCTTCGAGCAGGAGCCGGTGGTCATCGACCTCTCGCAATTGCCGGGCGAGGACGTCGCGGCGACGCTCGATTTCGCCGCCTTGCGCACCTTGCTGGCGCGCCACCAGACGCAGCCCATCGCGGTGCGCGGCGGGGGGGACGCGCAGAACAGGCCGCGCCGCCCGGGGCGCTCGGCTCGGGCGCCACTCCGTGCGCGGCGCCCGCCCCGCCGCCCTCGCCCCCGCGCCCCCCAC